>JAPYTP010000103.1 GCA_029941885.1 Myxococcota bacterium | reverse complement strand
ACCAAGGATGCCGGCAAGATCGCCGGACTCGATGTCAAGCGAATCATCAACGAGCCGACGGCCGCGGCCCTCGCCTACGGTCTCGACAAGAAGGAAGACGAGAAGATTGCGGTCTTCGACTTCGGTGGCGGTACCTTCGATATCTCGATCCTCGAAGTCGGTGAGAACATCGTCGAGGTCAAGGCGACCAACGGGGACACCCATCTGGGCGGGGATAATCTCGACCAGCGCGTGATCGACTATCTGGTCTCCGAGTTCCAGAAGGAGCAGGGCATCGATCTGCGCAACGACCCGATGGCCGTTCAGCGCCTTCGCGAAGCCGCGGAGAAGGCCAAAGTCGAGCTCTCCACGGCCCAATCCTCGGATATCAATCTTCCCTACATCACCGCGGATCAGAGCGGCCCCAAGCACCTCACCCTGAAGCTATCGCGCGCGAAGTTCGAGCAACTGATCGACGATCTCGTCGATCGCAGCCTCGAGCCCTGCCGGCGTGCACTCGCAGATGCGGGGCTCAAGGCGGCTGAGATCGATGAGGTCGTGCTGGTCGGCGGCTCGACCCGCGTGCCGCTCGTGCAGCAGAAAGTGCAGGAGCTCTTCGGCAAGGAGCTGAATCAGACGGTCAACCCGGATGAGGTCGTCGCGATCGGCGCCGCCATCCAGGGGGGGGTGCTCGCGGGCGATGTGAAGGACGTTCTGCTTCTCGACGTGACCCCCCTCTCGCTCGGGATCGAAACGCTGGGCGGTGTCATGACCCGGCTCATCGAGCGCAATACGACGGTTCCCACGAAAGCCCAGCAGGTCTTCTCGACCGCGGCGGACAATCAGCCCCAGGTCGAAATTCGGGTGCTCCAGGGCGAGCGCGAAATGGCTGCGGACAACCGCGAGATCGGACGCTTCATCCTGGGCGGGATTCCCCCTTCTCCTCGGGGTGTGCCGCAGGTCGAGGTGACCTTCGATATCGACGCAAACGGCATTCTCGCGGTGGCTGCCTCGGACAAGGCGACGGGCAAGGAACAGACGATCCGAATCGAGGGGAGCGGGGGACTGGACTCGAGCGAGATCGATCGCATGGTCGACGAGGCGGAAGCCAACGCCAGTGCGGACTCGGAACGCCGAGAGTCGATCGAGAAGAAGAATCAGCTCGACAGCCTGATCTACCAGGCCGAGAAGACGATCGCGGAGAACGGCGAAAAGCTCGAGGACGCGGACAAGACGGCGCTCGAGAGCGCGCTCGCCGATGCGAAGGCAGATCTCGATTCCGGGGACGTTGGGAAATTGGACGCCGCGCGCGAGCGGGTCGAAGCCGAGATGCACAAGATTGCCGAGCAGCTCTACAAGAGTGAGTCCGCGGGGCCGGAGGGCGGAATGCCGCCGAATCCAGAGGCTCCGGGCGCGGATGCGAGCGGGGGAACCGGTGCCGATGATGATGTAATCGACGCTGAGTTCACCCAGGAGAGCGACGATTCCTGAAAAGAGCCGGCCTCATCCTCTCGTCGAACTCTACGGTGAGTTTCCCGACCGATTGCGCGGGGACCGGTGGCAGCCGCATGCCGACGTCTTCGAGACGGCCGCCGAGGTGGTGATTCGGTTCGAGGTGGCGGGCGTTCGGGGAGAAGATCTTCGCGTGAACGTCGAGGGAGGGGTGTTGCAATTGCGGGGCGTACGACGGACGCCGCCCTCGGACCCGATCGATCAGTTGCAGCAGATGGAGATCTCTTTTGGACCGTTCGAGCGGGAGATTGCGGTTCAGGCGTCCTTCGACGCCGACGCAGTTCGAGCGCGGCTCGAGGACGGGTTTCTGGAGGTGCGGATCCCAAAAAAGAGTCCGAGCAAGCGGACCCTCAAGGTCAAGTCGGAATAATCGCGTCCGGGACGGACGGCGAATCGAGAACGAGCAGAGTCGGGCCACCGGGTGTGACGATGCAAGCGGAGCGGGTCAATGGCGGACGACGAACACATCGAAGAGCAGCTGGGCGGGATGGAGATCGAGGTCGGCAGCGGTCCGGACGATGACATCGAGGATCTGACGGAGCTGCCGGAGGCGCTTCCCGTACTTCCGCTCAAGAATACGGTGCTCTTTCCCTATCTGCTCTCGCCGCTATTGGTGAATACGCCCGCGTCCCAGCGTCTGATCGACGATGTGCTGGTGCGACCGGATCGGCTGATGGTGTGCACCGCTGTCAAGCGAGAGGTCAGTGGACCGCCCTCCGCCGACGACGTCTACGCCGTAGGAACCGTTTTGCGCATCGTGAAGATGCTGAAATTTCCCGACGATTCCTATCGGCTTCTCGTGCAGGGCGTCGCTCGGGTCGAACTCGGTCGATTCACGGAGACGGACCCATTCCTGCGAGCGGAAATTTTCCGGATCGATGAGGTCGGCGAAGTCGGCGAGGAGGAGGAGTCGGTCGAGATGACCGCTCTCGTCCGGAGTGTCGCTCAACAATTCAGCACCCTGGTTTCCGAGAGTTCGCGGCTCTCGGACGAGTTGCAGGTACTCGTTGCGAATCTCGACGACCCCTCGAAGCTCGCCGATCTCGTGGCTTCGAACCTTGATCTCGATGTCGCGGGGAAGCAGCAGATCCTCGAGGCGAATCACGTTGGCATCCGATTGCGCCTGGTTCTCGATCAGCTCTCGAAGGAGACGGAGGCGCTTCAGATCGAGACGGAGATCAAACAGAAGGTCCAGAACGAGATGGGAAAGACGCAGCGTGAGTACATGCTGCGTCAACAGCTCGACGCGATACGCCGCGAACTCGGTGAGAGCGAGGATGACGAGGAGGAGGTCGAGCGGCTGCGAAACGAGATCGAAACCGCGGGGATGCCCGAGGAAGCCCATAAACAGGCGACGCGCGAGCTCGAAAGGTTCTCCCAGACGCCCTCGGCGGCCGCGGAGCACGCCGTGATCCGGAACTATCTCGAGTGGATGGTGGCGCTGCCCTGGAACGAATCTTCCGAAGACGTGCTCGATGTGACGGCTGCGCGGGAAGTCCTCAACGCCGACCACTACGGCCTGGACAAGATCAAGGATCGAATCATCGAATACATCGCCGTCCTATCGCTGAAGCGCGACCTGAAGGGCCCGATCCTGTGTTTCGTGGGGCCGCCCGGCACGGGCAAGACCTCTCTCGGGAAGTCGGTCGCACGCGCCCTCGGTCGTAAGTTCGTGCGGATTTCGTTGGGCGGAGTTCGGGACGAGGCCGAAGTGCGAGGTCATCGCCGAACCTACGTGGGCGCGCTTCCCGGACGCTTCGTCCAGGGTCTGCGCAAGGCCGGCACCCGAAATCCGGTCATCGTCCTCGATGAGATCGACAAGGTCGGGGCGGACGGTCGGGGCGACCCGTCGTCGGCTCTGCTCGAGGTGCTCGATCCCGAGCAGAATTTCGAGTTCAGCGATCACTACCTCGAGATTCCCTTCGATCTGTCCCAGGTTCTCTTCATCGCCACGGCGAATGTCATGGACACGGTGCCGCCGGCCCTGCGCGACCGGATGGAGGTGATCGAGCTCCCGGGATACACCCTCGAGGAGAAGGTCGAGATCTCCAAGGGTTTCCTCATCCCTCGTCAGATCGAGCGCAACGGGATCGGTGAGGCCGGATTCGAACTCACCGACGCCGCCATTCGGAAGATCATCGAGCGCTACACGCGGGAAGCGGGCGTCCGGAACCTCGAGCGTGAGATCGGCGCCATCTGCCGCAAGGTGGCGCGCAAAGTCGCCGAGGGCGAGGACGAGGGCCCCGTGTTGATCGACGAGGAGGGGGTGGGGGAACTGCTCGGGCCCATCAAGGCCGAACCCGAACTGGCCGAGGACGACATCGCCCCCGGTGTCGCCGTCGGTCTCGCCTGGACGCCGACGGGCGGAGACATTCTCTTCATCGAGTCCACCCAGATGATGGGGCGCGGCGAATTGAAACTTACGGGCTCGATGGGCGATGTCATGCGGGAATCCGTGGAGGCGGCACGATCCTGGCTGAGAAGCCACGCCGACCGCTTCGAACTCGATCCGGAGTCCTTCGACACCCACGATATTCACGTTCATGTGCCCCAGGGCGCCGTCCCGAAGGACGGCCCATCCGCGGGGATCGGAATGGTTTCCTCCCTGGCATCTTTGATGACGGGTCGGGCGACGAGTCCGCGGGTCGCCATGACCGGCGAAATCACCCTGCGCGGAAAGGTTCTGCCGGTGGGGGGGATCAAGGAAAAGGTCCTGGCGGCGAAACGGGCCGGAATCGAGCGCGTGGTCCTGCCCGAGCGCAACCGCCGGGACATCGAAGAGATCACGGACGGCCTCCTGGAGGGATTGGACCTGCAATTCGTCGGTACGATCGACGAGGCGCTTGATCACACCCTCGTCGAGGCGTCATGATCTGTCGGGACGTGGGTTCGGGACGGGTGGGTGGGCGGTGTGCCACCCTTGATTCCGAGGTCGCTGCCTGGTAAATCGGTGCGGCACATTCGGGTCGATCGGCTCGAGTGCACCCAAGGCGCGCGCCGCGCGTTATTCCGTCTGGAGGTCCTCTTGTCGCGTGCCGTTGTCGCTCTGTTGATTGCACCTCTCGCGCTCGCATGCGTCTCTCGATCGGCCTACGACACCCTGAATGAGGAGCACGAGTCGACCGTGCGGGAACGGGATCGACTCATTTCGGATGTCCAACGCCTCACGATCGAACGCGACGGGCTCGAGGAGCAATTCGTAGAGGCCCAGGAATCCTACGAAGACGAACGCATCGTTCGGACGACCCTCGCCAGCACTCTGTCGCGGCTCAAGAAGAAAGCGGACTCTCTCGACAGGGACCTCGGGGCGGAACGGATCGCGCTCATGGAGGCGGCGACGGCGCTCGCCACGCGGGAGACCGAACTCGTCGGAATGCAATCGACCTACGACGAACTCGTCTCCGATCTCGAATCCGAAGTTTCCTCGGGGCAGATCGAGATCGAGCGGCTTCGCGAAGGGCTGCGACTCCACGTGTCCGACGACGTCCTCTTTGCGTCGGGCTCCGCGGAGCTGGACGAGATCGGTCGCGAGGTCCTCGAGAAGGTCGCTGGGCGACTCGCGCAATTGAACGATTTCATCGAGGTCCGAGGGCATACGGACAACCGCCGCATCCGGGGTGCACTCGCGAAGCGCTACCCGTCGAATTGGGATCTCGCCGCCGCTCGCGCCGCTCGGGTCGTTCGGTTGCTTGAGGAGCGGGGCGTGCCTGGGGAGCGACTCGCGGCCGTTTCCCTCGGCTCGAATGATCCGATCGCATCGAATGACACGGCTGATCATCGCGCGATGAATCGGCGCATCGAGATTCGCCTCGAGCCGCGCGACGAGCCCGCTCCTCGAGCGGAGAGCCCGGAGAGTTGACTCCCGCATGAAATCCGCGATGGGGCCCACCGTGTACTCGCTGGTCTCGCGGGCCCTCGTCTTGCTGACGGTGATCGTTCACGCGGCGTGGGTCTACGCGATCCATCGTGCCGTTCGGCGTGGTTGGCTCGATCGGGACGATGAATGGCTCGTTGCTCGCTACGGCCGTTTCGCCGCTCGCTTCGTGCGGATCGCTTCCGAATTTCGGGGAGGCCTGATCAAGCTCGGTCAGGTTGCGAGCCTTCGGATCGATGTGATTCCCGACGCGATGACGGAGCATCTGGTTCGCCTCCAGGACCGCGTCCCCCCGCATCCCTTCCCCGAAATCGCGCACCAGATCGAGCGAGAACTCGGTCGGCCGGCCCGGGAGGTCTTTGCCGAGATCGAGGAAATCCCGGTCGCTTCCGCGAGTCTTGGCCAGGTTCATCGCGCACGGGATCGCTCTGGGCGGGCGATCGCCGTGAAGGTGCTGTATCCGGGTGTCGAGAGATCCGTAGCCGTCGATCTACGCATGGCCAGACTGGCGCTCTGGCTCTTCAATCCGTTCGTGCCGCCGGACCTGATGTCGATCCACGCCCAACTGGCGACGTCGATTCGGGGCGAGATGGACTACATCGCGGAGGGCAGGGCTGCTGAGCAGATTCGTCACAACCTCTCGTCGGATCCCATTCTCTTCGAACAGCTTCGCGTGCCATGGATCGATTGGGAAACGACCTCGCGCCGTGTGCTCACGATGGAATTCATCGAGGGGGACAAGATCAACGATCGGGAGGCCCTCGTGGCGCGGGGAATCGATGTGTCGGCCGTCGTGGAGACCGCCACGCGCGCGTTCTTGCATCAGATGTTTCGAGACTATTTCTTTCATTGCGATCCGCATCCGGGCAACCTTCTCGTCGACCTCGAGGGCCGTGTGGCGATCATCGATTTCGGCATGAATCAGACGATCGAGCCCGAGATCATGGACGGCATTCGCAAGAATGTGCTCGCCGCAGTGACCCGGAACGAGGATCTCTGGGTCGACAGCATGGTGCAGGTCGGGATCATTCGGGAGGAAGATCGCGAAGCTGCGCGGGAACTCGCGCAGATGTCCTTCGACCCGACCTACTACAACCTGACGCCCGCCGAACTCTCGGAACTCGATTTCGGCGATTACTTTGCGAAGATTCGCGAGCACATGTGGATGCTTCACAGCTTCAGCATGCCCGATGGGCTCGTCTCCTGGGGGCGAGCGTTCTCTCTGCTCTACGGTCTCGCGGCTGAACTCGCACCCGGAATTCGGCCGCTCGATGTCGTCGGTCCCTATGTGCTCGAGTTCCTGCAAGGGCGGCCCCCCGCGGCAGTCGAGGTCGTTGAGACCTGAGCGCGCACCCCGCGGAGGCGTGATATTGTTCGCGGCTCGCTTTCGTCGTTCAGCGTGGCGAGCGACCCGTTGCCAGGCCCTTCTGGGCCCAAACGGGGCGATTCGAGGCCGGGTCGAAAATCATGTCCTCGACGTATCGGGATTCAGAGTCAAGAGAAGGAGAGCGCAGTCATGGGGATCGATGCAGAGGAGTTTCGATCGGCGATGGGTTCGTGGCCGAGCGGCGTCACGATCATCACGTCGCGAAACGGAGACCAGATCCACGGCATGACGGTGTCGGATTTCAGCGGTGCCTCCCTCGACCCGCCACTCGCATTGGTCTGTGCGGCCAAGACATCGATCACGACGGGCGTCATCGAAGAGGGCAGCTGTTTCGGGGTCAACGTGCTCCGCGTCGATCAGGACGCGCTCTCGAACAAATTTGCCTCCAAGAAGGACGAGTTCAAGCGTTTCGAAGGCGTCGAGACCTTCGCGGGAAAGACCGGGGCTCCGCTGCTTTCCGGGGCGCTCGTGAATCTGGATTGCCGCCTGGTGGCGATCCACGATGCCGGGGACCACGTCCTCTGCGTGGGTGAGATCGAGGAGGCCCACGTGCGCGAGGGCGAGCCGTTGCTCTTTTTTAGGGGCGGCTACGGGCGATTCGAGCCCAACGCCTGAGCGTTCGGATGCCTCAGATCGTCCGATTCATCGCGTATTCCGACTACCTCTGTCCGTGGTGTTGGAATGCCTCCCGCCGTCTGGAAGCACTGGCGGAGGAATACCGAGGGCGCATGGAGGTGATCTGGCGGAGCTATCTGTTGCGGCCCCGCGAAAAGGCGGGTCGCGACCCGGAGAAATTTCGCCGCTACACCGAGTCGTGGGCCGGGCCCGCAGCAGAGGAGGATGCGGGGGAATTTCGCGTATGGTCTTCCCCGGATCCCCCCCCCACACATAGCGTTCCCGCTCATCGGGTCGCGAAAGCGGCGGCCCGTGTCGGGTCGGAGGCCTTTCGTGCGATCCACAGTCGGTTGATGGTCGCGTACTTCAGCGAGAATCGAGACATCTCATCGTTCGACGTTCTGCTCGGACTCTGGCGGGGGGTCGGATTGCGAGATGCGGACTTCGAGATCGCGCATCTCGACGAGGTCGAAAGCTTGATTCTTCGGGAGCACGAAGAAGCGCGGGAGTGGGGCGCCAACGGCGTCCCTGCGATTCGTCGCGTCGACAACGACGCGGTCATCGTCGGGGCCCACCCCAAGGAACTCTATCGACGTTGGATCGATCGCAGCCTCGAGCGGGGAGAGGGCCTGGTCGAGGCGGGATCTCCCGTCGACTAGTCCGTGGTCCCGTCCGGGTCGTGATCGATCTGGCTATCCACTGCCTGCTGGAGATCCTGAAGGCTTTTCGGGATCCGCCCCGCGAGGTCCCAGGCATCCGGAACCAGTGCGGGGTCGTGGACGACTCCGAAATGGAGTTCGCCGCAATAGCTCAGCACCGTGATGTTCAGACCCTGGGTCGGCGCGAGCAGCGAGATCGGAACCACCTGAACGATTCGCGCACCTGCGCAGTAGAGTGGGAACGGCGCCATCGGGACATTCGACACGACCGCGTTCGCCGGCAGCGGCATCTTGTCGCCCACTGCGGCGGCTCCGCGCATCAGCAACTGCAGTGCGCCGGGAAGTAGGGCTTCACTCATGATGCCAATCAGGTCGATGGCGACTCCGTCCTTCGCGTTCTGCTTGGCGACGACTGCACTCTCGTGAATCTCGAGCAGACGCTCGATCGGGTCCTCGACGTTCGTCGCCCACGGGACGGGCATCTCACGGACCTGATTGCCGAGGCTGGCGTCGTCTGCGCTTCGGGTCGAACAGGGCACCGAGGCAATCAGGGAGGCCTCGGGCAACTGCCCTCGTTCATCGAGGTAGCCTCGGACGGCGCCGGACGTGATGGCGAGGACGACGTCGTTGACCGTCGTGCCCAGCGTGTTCTTGATTCGCTTCACGTCGTCGAGAGAGACCGTGGACCAGGCCAGCCCGCGATGCATTCCGACGACATCGTTCCAGGGGGCGCTTGGGGCGAGGGAGGCTGTCCGGTCGGCTTCGACCTTCGGGTCGGGGTCGTCCTTCGACTGCCAGGAAGACATCGCCCCTTTGAGGGCGTCCCCGATGTATCTGGACTGGTTGATCGGCAATAGAGCGGCGTTGCGGAGAGCTCGCTCGAAGATCGCTCGGTTGCCGAGTCGCTCATCGGCCGTCGCGTGGTCGTCGACCTCGATGGGAGCGGGGCGGACGGCATCCGGGGTGAGGTCGAAGAGCTGTTCGCTCAGGCTCGCGCCTGAGGCTCCATCCATCATGCAGTGATGCATCTTCCACATCAGGACGTAGCGGCCACCGGGCAGTCCTTCGATCAGGACCATTTCCCAGAGCGGCCGCGACCGATCGAGGGGGCGCTCGAAGATTCGACCGACCAGCTTGCTGAGCGCTTCCGGGGAGTAGGGCGCCGGGACGGCAACCTGGTGGATCTGTTCGGCCGGGTCGAAGTCCTCGCGCTTCACCCAATAGGGCCGATCCAGGCCGAAGGGGACTTCCTGGAGCTGCCACGAGAAGCGATCGCAGGGCCCGAGGCGAGCCCGGATGAACTCGACGAAGGAGTCAAACGAGAATTCGGCGCCGTCGGTCGGCTCGAGAAAGGCAAGCCCACCGATGTGGGCGGGGAGTTCCGGGGTTTCCATCGAGAGAAAGACTGCATCCTGGGGGGTGAGCTGTTGCATTTCGCTTCTTCTGGCCTGAAGGGGATGGGAATTGGGATTTGCAGTGAGGAAAATACCAATTCTCCAAAAGAGATCAATGATTTTAAAAAATTGATGGCATATTTTCCATTTTTCAGTCACAATTTCTAAGTTGCGAGTCGGAGGCGAAGTTACTTCGTGGCTTTCAGCCTACGGGGTGCGCCCGAAGATCTCCCGAAGATCTCCCGAAGATCTCCCGAAGATCTCCCGGAGATCTCCCGAAGATCTCCCGGAGAGGGAGCGATCGGGGTCTCGCGACCGAAACCGAATGGGGGATGCAGAAGACCGTGCCGAAGATCGGACTAGCAGAAACGTATGGGAGCAAGGGGCGCAAGAAGGCCCCCGCGACCTCCCGATTGGATGATGCGCGCACACGCATGTACCAGGAGTTGATTTTCGAATCGGCGGAATGCGTATTTGGCGACAAGGGATTCGAGGGCGCGACGATGCAAGAGATCGCCTCGGAGGCAGGGGTCTCGCTCAAGACCGTCTATTCGAGCTTTCCCGGGAAACAGGAACTCTACGGGGCAATCATGCACGACCGAGGTCGAGCGATGCTCGAGGCGGTCGACGCGGCTCGAGCGCAGGCGAGCGGCCCGGTCGAGAAACTCGTCGTGGGGACTCGGGCGTTCGTTCAGTTCCTTTTCGAACACGAGGACTGGATGCGCATTCACGCGCGCAGTCGACTCTCGTGGGCGATTCGGCCGGGCGATGAGCAGGCGGGTGAGCTCTGGGACGAGGGCCAGCGAAGCCATTGCGAGCTGCTGCGGGCGGGAATCGAGTCCGGCGTATTCTGTGATGATGAGCCGGTCGAGACCGCGCTGATGATCAACGCCCTGACTCGCGTACACGTGGCCCATGCCATGGCACAAGGTGAAACCGACGCGGTCGCGGTGGCCGATCGATTGGTTCCCCGTGTGTTGCGCATGGTCTGTCGAGACGGCGTCGAACTCCGGGAGGTCCGATGAGCAGCCTGGTCCGATGGCTCACAGCGCCGGCGATCGAGATCGCCGCGATGGTCAATGACACCGCGGCCGTCTTGCGCGGGGAGCAGCGCTATCGCGACGTGCCCGCCGTCGAGCCGAGCGCGAGCCTGGTTGCGGAGGCGCTAGTCGACGGGAGCTTCTCTCTACTCGTCAGTCTGCTCGTCGGCGTTCCCGAATCCCAGATGGTTCGTCATGGTCATCAGGAACTCCTCGCGATGCGGGAGTTCATCGAGAGAAACGGCTGGTATTCCGATCCGAGAGGCTATCACCAGACTCCCCCCGAGCTCCGTTCGCCTCAGATCACCCGGAAGACGTCGAGGGGGTTGCGGGGCGGTTCGGACTACGCGGAGTTGACGTTCGACAGCGAATACGAGCCGCATCCGGGCGAGCCCGGACGCGAACGTTGGCTGGCCCACGAGGACAACGGGACGGCGGTCGCCTATGTGATGGAGCACGAGGGCGAGGAGCGACCATGGCTCGTCTGCACGCACGGATTCGGCATGGGGCAGGCGATCGCCAATATCCAGGGACTCACCGCCGACTGGATTCACGAGGAACTCGGGCTGAACGTCCTGATGCCCGTGCTACCCCTTCATGGTCCTCGCTCCAGCACGCGCTTCAGCGGCGGCGGGCTGCTGCAGCCTGAATTCGCGAACGTGTTGCATCTCTTTGCCCAGGCCGTCTGGGACATCCGGCGGCAGGTCGACTGGATTCGCTCTCGTGGCGATGCGCCGATCGGGCTCTATGGGATCTCCCTGGGCGCATATACGGTCTCCCTCGCCTCGGCCTTGATCGACGATCTTTCCTGTGTCATCTCGGGGATTCCCGCCGTCGACTTCACGTCGCTCGCTCGGGACAACGAGCCGTGGGCCTATCGAGCCTACGGCGGCGACATGCAGACCGATTGGGCCCTCGTGCGCGACATCATGCACCCGGTCTCGCCGCTGACGTTCGAACCGAGAATGGCCGTCGAGCAGCGATACATCTACGCGGGTGTCGCCGATCGCGTCGCCCGCCCGGATCAGGCGCGCGCGCTCTGGCGACATTGGGGCAAGCCCGAGATCGAATGGCTGTCCTCGGGGCATGTCCTCGCCTCGATGAAATCGGAGCTGAAACCCTTCGTCCGGACGATCATCGGTCGACATCTATTCGATCCCGGGTCAGTACCCTTCGCAAACGATCAGGGCGATTCGGATGTCGAAGAAGGCGGTACGCGCGAACGCGCCTGACGCTCGCCGGGGTGAGAATCCGCGGAGCGCGCCCAAAAACGAGATAGCGAGGGAGAGGGATCCTTGGCACGAGTGTATTACGAGCGACTCTCGAGCGAGAGCGCGGGATATCTGGAACACGAGAGTTCGCGACGCCGCGCGCATACCGCGATGATCCTCATCTTCGATGCGGGTGAGCTCGCGACCGAGGAAGGGGGAATCGACTTCGAACGGATTCGGGCGATCGTCTCTGGACGGTTGCCCGAACTGCCGCGACTGCGGACGAAACTGCGGAGGGTGCCCTTCGACGGGCACCCGGTCTGGGTCGACGATCAGGAATTCAATCTCGACTATCATTTGAGACAATCGAGTCTGCCGCGCCCTGGAAATCAGGACCAGCTCTGTCGGACGGCCGCACGGATCGCCGCGACGCGACTCGATCGATCGCGTCCTCTCTGGGATTGCTGGGTGATCGAAGGTCTCGCGGGTGGGCGCTTCGCAATGGTGCTGAAGATGCACAAGGCACTCGCCCTGCTCGAGGGGGCGGATCTGCTGCGCACGATTCTCTCGGCGAGTGATGAACCGACACGCATCGGAAAGGCGCGCTACAACCCGCGGCCCGCGCCGTCACCGGCAGAGCTATTCGGTCAGGAGGTGATTCGCCGCTGGAGTCCTTCGCGACGACTGCTTCGCCGTGCATCGAATCTCCTTCGCACACCGGGTCGAGCCGGTCGCGAATTGCAGCAGCAGGCCGAGGGGATGCTTCGCGTCATGGGCTACAAGCTGCGACCTGCCGGAGAGTCTCCCTTCGATGGAAATCTGAGCCCTCATCGTGCCTTTGCGGTTCAGGAGGTCGATCTGGAGAGCGTGAAGAGGATCAGGCGTGCGCTCGGAGGCACGGTACATGACGTGGTGCTGACGATCCTGAGCGGTGCGTTGCGTCGCTTCGTGGAGGAGTTGCACGTCAGTCCGACGACGGTCGATCTGCGCGGTGTGACACCGATCCTCGATTCACAGGGCGAGGAGGCGGTGCCCTGGGTCATCGAATTGCCGATCTGGGAGGAGACGGGGCAGGGCCGCCAGGAATTGCTCCGCGAGCAGACTCGACGCATCCCAGCGGATGCCGACGTCGCGTCCGGCGAAACCCTGTCGGCCGGGGACGAATGGAACGCGGCCCGGCTATTTGCGATCGGCGCGCGTGCGCTCAAGAGGATCGAAACCGGTCAGCTGGCGATCCTGCAATGTCCGGGACCCCAGCAGCCGCTCTATCTCGACGGCGCCCGTCTCGAGGAGTGTTATGGGATCCTCCCGCTCCAGGACTCCTCCGGTCTCGGAATCACCGTCATGAGCTACGGCGGCTCGCTCTTCTTTGCCCTCAACAGCGATCCGGACATCGTTCACGACGTGCGGCGGCTGCGCGACGCGGTGGACCTCGAGGTGTCGGAACTTCTGGGCATGCTGAGGGAGCGTGGATCCACCCTTCGGGCGGTAAGTGCCAGCGAGGCCTAGGAGCCTGACTCAAGACTCGTCGCGACGCGTTGCCGGAGCGGCCTCGGCCGACGCTCGGCGAGCCCATCGTTATGTCGCCAGAAGCAAGCGTCGGCCGGTGTCCTGTCGTCGAGCGGTTCGTGCGGACGCTCGTTGATTTTCCGGGCGACGAAGTCCCGAAGAGCCGCTGCCAGCCTCGACCGGAAACAGTATTGCTGGAGATTGACCGCGTTCTTCATCGCTCAAGGCCAGCGCTCGATCCTGTCCCGGGTCTGGGGTCGTAACCAGCGCCTCGGCTGTGGTCTCTGTGTCGCTCGCCGCGAGAGATTTCCGGAGTTCTCCCGATAGACGTGCAGGAGCGGAATCCCTCTACCGCCGAGGGTGATGCTTCATTTCGAGATGATCGACTCTGGGGAAATCCATAGCTTGATCGTGCGTCTCGGCGAGATCCGTGGCCCCATCCAAAGAAGTCGAGGGGCTCGCTTTCGGGTCCGGACCCAGCTGGCGCGTGCGCCCTGATCGGTCTGCACTGACTGGAACCCAGGAGGCGAGGCTTCTGTTGGCCACGCGAGCTCGTCATCGGCGGCTTCGTGGCTGCATACGCGATGAAGCTGGTTTTCTTGGGTCGCGAACAGTTGGAGCTCCGGAGCGGCGGTACTGTGTGGACGCTTCGCATTCACGAGCTCTGTGTGTTGGCGATGCTGGTCGGCGGCGGCAAGGCAGGGTGGTGCGCCTACCAGATGCGACCGAGTCGTAATGTCACCCAGGAAGCCACCGCCATAGACGCGTTCCCCGAAGTGGTGATCTGGCATCGACGGGCCGGATGGTCGGCGGTCATTGGCGCCGGGCTGGCCTTTCTGGCTGCATGTTTGGTGCTGATCGGGATGTACCAGCGACTCGCGTTCGACTGACACACAAGCAGACGGCTTCCCGCTACACGCGCCCAGCACCACTAGAGAAGCTCGGCTGACCTGTCCCCGGTTGCAGTTCCAAGCCCAATGTCTGCCCGAAGGCCTGTTCCGGCTGGAGCCAAGCGGAGGCCGGGGGAGGCCAGTGCGTCGCTTCGGGCGCCGGCGGGCGGTAGCCGAGCTCCACCGCCGAGAGGCCCGGAGGACGGGTCGCAAGGAGTTCCGTCGCTCGCACGGGTTGGAGAGAGTATGGTAGGGATCGCAGGAATCGGATCCGACCGGCCATCGGTCGAGGTACTCTAATTTCGTAAGACGGGAACAGGGAGTCCGCGACATGAAGAACGGAGAGAAGGTCGCTGTGGTGGAACGCTACGTGGCCGCCTACAACGCGCGCGATATGGAGACCGTCCTCGCTCTCTACCGAGACGACGCGACGATGGAGGATCCGGTGGGCTCGGCTCCGGCGGTGGGCAAGGAGGCCCTGGCTGCGCTCTACCAACAGGGCTTCGACATGGGCGTCACACTCGAACTAGACGGCCGCATCCGCTGTGGGGGGAGCGCCGCCGCCTTTCCGATGATCGGCACGACCGACGGCGGAAAGCTCTACATCGTCGATATCTTCGAGTTCGACGAGTCGGGTAAGGTCGAGGGGATGCGCGCCTACTGGAGCCCCGACGACGTGGAAGGCGAGATGGATCTCTGATCGCTTCTAGAGAAGCTCCGAGGCGATGGAGCGTGGGGAGGGTAGCCATGGACGATGACCAGCCGGGTCTCGGCCTCGATTCGATCTTGAAGGACGCCATGGAGCGCGCGGGCCTCTCCGATTTCGGCGGGGACACGTTTCGCGAGCCGCTCTCGCGTCTGCTTGCGGGTCTCGAGGAAGAGGCCAATCTCAACGCCACCGGACGCGCGATCCAACGAGAGCGAATCGTCAGTATCCTGGTCACGAACCTCCAATTCGAATCCTATTGGAAGCGATATCCCGAGATCGCCGACGAGCGAATCGAAGAGCCACTCGTCATCGTGGGACTCGGTCGGACCGGTACGACGATGCTGCAGCGCCTGCTCGCGGCCGACTCCCGCTTCTTCGCCACGCTCTGGTGGGAGGCGAGATTCCCCGTCCCGTTCCCCGGTGAAGACGTGGAGGCTCCCGAGCAACGCGTCCATGCGGCCCTCGAGGAGGTCGCGATGATGTACGAGACGGTGCCCGGCCTCGAGGCCATTCATCCTCTGGATGCGATGCAGGCGGACGAGGAGATCCTGCTCCTCGAGCAATCGTTCTTCAGCACGACGCCCGAGTCCTTCGCGAAGATCACGCGATTCGCGGCCTGGCTGGACGCGCAGGACCAGACGCCCGGCTACGCATACCTGAAGCGTCTCCTGCAATTCGTGCAGTGGCAGAAGAAGAGACGCGGGCTCACCGGCGACGGCTGGGTCCTCAAATCCCCCCATCACATCCACTATTCGGACGTACTGCTCGACGTCTTCCCCGATGCGCGGATCATCCAGACGCATCGCGATCCGGTCGAGGTAATCCCCTCCTGGGCGAGCCTGAACTACTCGCTGTGGCAGCAGAACAGCGACGACGTGGATCCGCTCGCCTGCGGCGCGCACTGGAACGAGAAGATGGCCGAGGGGATGAGGCGGTGTATGAGGGTACGCGACGCGGGGAACAAGGATCGTTTTCTGGACGTCGCCTACCAGGACACGGCGACCGATCCCCTGGCGGTCATGAAGAAGATCTATGACTTCATCGGATGGGAGTACACCTCGGAGGCCCGGGGTGCTCAGGAACGATGGCTCGAGGGAAACCGGCGGGACAATCGGCCGCCGCACGACTACACGCTCGAGATGTTCGGGTATACCGAAGATGGGTTGAAGGAGGACTATCGGGAGTATCGGCAGCGGTTCATCGTGTGATGGGGATGCTGGGATCGGCGCGGACGTTCCAACCCGGCGTCTGCGCCCGAGTCAGAAAGTACTCCCGGAGTACACCGAGCCTTCCAGGCATCGTTCGCACTCCAGTTATCAGAAGTTCACCGATCGGAGGGGGTGAAAACGCAGCTTGTGTCGCCCATCCCACTCGGTGAAGCGGCTGAGGTAGGATTGCCCGAATTCTGCGCTGCCGGAGACCCGATGTCAGAGATGGGCAAACGGATGGATGCGTCACAGGTCCAGGCGTTTCTGGCCGAGACGCGTCACGCCGTCGTTCGGCCGAATGGCGAGGCTCAGCTGAGTCCGATCTGGTTTCTCCATGAGGCAGAGCGGTTCTACTTCACTGTCCTTACGGCGAGCGCCAAATACCGGCATCTCTCTCGCGACCCCAGGATCACACTCTGTATCGATGCCGGTCATCCGGACGCCCGGCTCGTGACCCTCTCGGGAACTGCGGAACTCATCACCGCAGACAGCTCGGAACGGGTCGATCGTGAGTGGCGCATCCTGCGTTGCTATCACGAAAACGACGCCGACGCGCGGCACTACGAGGCGGCCATTTTCCAGCAGGGCTCGGGCGCACTCGTTGCGGTCTCTCCCTCGCAAATCGTCAGCTGGGATTACAACTGAGCCGGATACGGCGTCGTGTAACCCCGTCAGCAGGATCTGGACTCGAAGGCCCCTAATCTAAGAGACACATTCCGGGGTCTGTGACCCCAAGAAGCGTGACACGGATGATCGCTTCGAAACGTTTCGACAAGAGTCCCCCGGCCGCGACGGAGATCGTCTGTGCCGCTCGAGAAGCTAGCAGGGGAGGGCCGCACGAAGCTCGGTTGCGTCCTCGTATCTCTCGGCGTGCAGGCTATGCAGGCGAGGGACCGCCTCCGGCTGCGGAGCCGAAGGGCGTTTACAGGCCAGCACGTGGCGGCGGTGTTCGGTGAAGCCCTGCGCGAAACGGAAGCCGTCCGCGACGATTGGTATGAGCGGTTCTTGGTGCAGCGCCCCAGCGAGGTGCCCAGAACCCCAAAGCGTGCTCGCTCAAATTTTCGTGGCTAGCATCCCGCGTATTAGGTACGCCTGCTAAATATGCAGCCTTGCGGTTTCTGAAATATCGAAGCGCGAGGCCGGCGGTTGAGTTGTAATGAGGTGCTCCATGCTTAGAAGACTGTGGGGATTCGTTCCTCTTTTGCTCCTGGTTTCATGCGTTCACAAGTATGCGGTGCCGCCGCTGCCTGCCGCCGAACCCCTCTTACCCGCGGCAGCGTCGGTCTACGTCGTGATGCCCCGGGACGGGCAAGATGATCGTCCTCGGACCTACCAAGGCTCCGGGGACTGGACGCGTTCGGCGATCGAGGCTGCGCTTCGACAGCGAGGGATGAAGGTGGTGGTGGGAGGCACGGCGGACAGTCCGCAGGAGTTTCGCGCTCGGGCTGCCGAGGCGGGTGCGGATTTGGTCGTCGACTGCCAGATCGTGCACTGGTCGGATCGCGTGACTGAATGGTCCGGCATTCCAGACCGAATCACGCTCGACCTCTCGGTCTATGACGTTGCGACTGGTGCTGCGCTGAACCGGCAACAGGTCAGGGCCTCGAGTCGTTGGGCCACGTTCGGGGGCGATCATCCGCAAGATCTTCTTCCTGAGTTGACGAGGCGCTGGGCGGCGACGGTGGTGGACTAGCGGCGGAGCTGTCAGCGACTCGGCCCGGAACGGGCCCCTTCGGGCCTACTTGTCAGAATGTCTAGTATCGGTGGTGCAGGAGACGCTGTTTGTTTTGCCTATCCGCGCTGACCTATCTTGGTGAGACACATAATCCAAGCCAAGACGCGCGATTGGAAGTTACCAGCGATGCGCTCACTCGATGTAAGAAGGCACGGCAGGCCACCTCAAGCGAATCGCCAAGGTTGGATCCTCGAGAATGCCATCGAGGCCGATCCCATAGCCGAGTTTCGAGAGGGAATTCACGACATCGATATCTGTGACCAGACGGCGACGAGGATGACGGGCCAGGCAGAGTGACTGATCTCTCCGATTCGGTCACCGGGAATCCGACGTCGCCGGACGTTCCCGTGACTCAAGCCTATATCCGTGTTGTCCTCGGAATGATGATGATCGTCATGATCATCAATTCTGTCGACAGGACGATCTTGTCGATTCTCGTTCAAGACATCAAGGTCGAGTTCTCGCTGGACGACCGCCAGATGGGCATCCTCCTCGGCCCTGCCTTTACGGTCTTCAATGTGCTGGCTTCCTTTCCGCTCGCAGCCTTCGCCGATCGCGGACACCGGCGACTCGTCATCTCCGCAGGTCTCTTCTTCTGGAGTCTCTTTACGACGTTGACCGCGTTCGCCACCGGATTTTGGAGTCTACTCCTACTTCGCATGGGCGTCGGAATCGGCGAAGCGTCTTCCACCGCGCCCGGCCTGTCGCTGATTTCGTCATACGTGAGACCCGACCAGAGAAGCCAGAGCCTCTCCGTTATTGCTATTGGCGCCGTCCTCGGCCTTGCCATCGGAATGATGCTGGGCGGATACATCAGCGAATGGCGGGGTTGGCGAACCGCGTTCGTCGTTGCGGGTCTGCCCGGCATCATCTTTTCCGTCATCTTCTTTCGCACCATCCGCGAACCGAACAACATCGAGCACCCGGTCACTTGGATGGAGACGATCAAAGAGATGCTCGCCATGCGAAGCTATCGCTGGATCATTGCCGGCCAGGCGACCGCCCTCTTCGCCTCGATGGGGCGCAATCTCTGGGAGCCAACCTTTCTCAGGCGCGTCTACGAGATGGGCGCCGGTGAGGCCGGAACCTGGTACTTCTTCACGAGCCCTCTGCCATCAGCAGTCGGAATCTATATTGGCGGGCGATTCGTGGACAGGCTCTGGAAGCGCGATATAAGGTGGTCGATGTGGATCCCGACGATCGGACAGATCGCGTGCGTCCCGCTGCTCGCACTCTTTCTACTCTGGCCCGAGGACCACCGTCTGCCTTTGTCTTCGATCTCCGGTGGCTTCCCCGTCGCCCTGTTGTGGAGCGTCGTGGCTTCGTTCGTCGGCTCCTTCTACGCGGCGCCGATGCTCTCGGTCACCCAGGGTCTCGCGCCGCCTGCGATGCGGGCACGCGCCGCGACACTCGCAGGCACGATCAGTGGAATCGTCGGAGCCGGGATGGGGCCTCTCCTGGTCGGAGACCTCAACACCCGGCTCGAACCCACATACGGAGACCACGCCATTCGCTACTCCCTGCTAGTCATCGTCGCGACGACACTGGTTTCCGCTCTGTGTTGGTTCGGCGCATCTCGCTCGATTCGGGAAGATTTTGCAGGGCGCGACGACCGCGCCGGGCGAGGCCAGTGACCTGATGCCGATATCACCCGCCTCGCAGTCATTTCGGAAAAAGCGCGCAGGACGCCGCACCGCTCAACACCAGGGCGCTCGGAGGCTGCAGCTGGACTCGTTCCGTCAGATGCCGCCCCGTTTCGTTCATTCTGAAGGAGAGATTCGTGTTTAGTCATGTGATGCTAGGTGTGAACGATCTCGAGGTTTCCAAAAAATTCTACGACGCGGTGCTCGACACGGTGGGCATCGGTCCGGGCTTTGCCAACAAGAACCGCTATGTCTATACGAGTCCGGCGGGCTTCTTCGCGATTACGACTCCCATAAACGGGGAGCCCGCATCGCACGGCAATGGCAGCACCATCGGGTTCAACGTGGATTCGGCCGAGCAAGGGGACGCGTTCCATGCTGCGGGGACCGCGAATGGCGGCACGACCTGCGAAGACCCGCCGGGACCTCGCGAGGGCGGCGCCTACCTTGCCTATCTCCGCGATCCCGACGGCAACAAGATCTGCGCGATACATCGCCCGGGCTGATCGCACATTCTCGCTCTCAACCGGGCGCGTCATTCGGAATCGATCCTCGGCTCCTAACTATTCGGGCGATCGCGCCAAGCCTGCACGCCGCAGATCGCCGAAGAGAAAAGGAAGCAGCCGAGAACCACGGCCAGCGACATCGAGAGTCCGAACGCGTAGACACTCGCGCCCACAGCAGTGAATCCTGCGCTCACGATCGACGCGAAGGCCCCAGCAAATCCCGACGCAGTCCCTCGAAGCTCATCGTCCGCTTCGACCGCGCGCGCGAAGCCCATGGAAACGATGATCGATTGACCGAAGCCGACGACGGAGACGGAGACGAAGAGATTCGTCAGGCTGAAGGAAAACACCTGCGACCAGATCAGATAGGCCACTAGGTAGATTGCGACCGCCGCCAGCACGGAGGCCATCAAGCGGCCCACTCCCAATTTCTCCACGAGCTGCGCCGACGCGAGCGCACCCAAAAGCGAGATCACGCTGTAGGCGGAAGTGTAGTAGCCGACGACATCCGGTGACTTGCCAAAAAGATCCGTGAGCGCCGCCGGGAACACTGTGAGCAGGGTCATCGCGGCCGCGGCAGTTAGAGCGACGATGCCCGCGCTCGTCGCGAACTGAGGATTTCGAGTCAATCGGAGATAATCGGAGAATACGCGCGAGAGAGCTGGAGATGCCCCCTGTGCTTCCGGTCGGGTCTCGGGTAGAAACCTGTAGGCCAGGATGAGAAGGATGACCGCGATCGCCGTAAGGAACAGAAAGAGCGACTGCAAGCCGGCGTACACGATCAGCACGCCGCCGATGGCGGGCGCGAGCAGGCCCGGGAGCTGCAACGCCAGAATGACAAAAGACATCGCCCGCCCCGCATCCGTTCCATTGAACACGTCCTGAACCGTGGCTCGCGAAACCACACTCAACGCTGCCACGCAGATTGCCTGCGCGACCCGCAGGCCAATCAGTAAATTGATCTCGCTCGCTGCAGCGGCCAGTGCGCTGGTCACGATATAGAGAACGAGGGCGGTGAGTACGATCGTGCGCCGCCCGAGTCGGTCGACTAACGGACCGACCACGATCTGCATCGTACCGACGCCGATCAAGAAACCGGTGATCACCCACTGCACCGAGCCCAGCCCGACACCCAGCTCTTCGGCCAAGGGCGGGAGTGCCGGGATGAAGAGCAGCAACGAGAACGGGCTCATGATCGCGAATAGCATCAAGAGCCACAGGGGAGGCCGTGTCCTAGTCAAAATCGCCCGAGTCG
>JAPYTP010000102.1 GCA_029941885.1 Myxococcota bacterium | reverse complement strand
GTCAAAGGTCCATCAGCTCCGCGATCGAGTTCCCGAAGAACCGGTCCTGCGCCACCGGCGAACAGTCCTTCATCTGGTCCTGACAGAGCTCGACGGCATTCGCACGCCCCTCTTGATGGGGAAAATCGCTCGAAAAGACCAACATCTCCTCGGGCACGAGATCGAGGGTCGGACGAAGGAGGTCGGCAGAGATGAGCGGCGTGACCCGGACCTGTCGGCGCATATATTCGGAGGGTTTGAGCGGGAGTCGGTAGTCACTCTCCGCCATGCCGAAGAGCTGGCCGTAGGGCCCCCCCGCGAGAGAGTCGATCGTCGACATGAAATGGGGGAGCCAGCTGATCCCGAGTTCCTGCACCATCACGACGAGACCGGGATGGCGCTCGAAGACGCCCTCGATCAGGAGCGCAGCCAGCGCGATCTGGGGAACGATCGAACCGTTCACGAGATGCAGGATCGCGAAATGAGACGGGTCCCCTCCGTTGAAGAACCAGCCCCGTTTGAGTTCCGCACGGCCACCGGCGATATGAAAGACGACGGCCATGCCGAGGTCTTCCGCCGCCGACCAGAGTCGATCGAGATCGGGATGTGCGAGGGATTTCGTATCGCTAACGGGTTCGGCACGAACCTGAAACGCGCGACTGCCTGCCGCGCGCATCCGCGTGATCTCGGCGACAGCCCAATCGACATCGCTCACGTCGATGAGTGCGATCGGAATCAGGCGATCCGTGTGGCCGGACAAGGTCTCCGCTGACCATCGATTGAAGGACTCGAGGCCGCGCCGCGCGAGATCGGGCCGACCTTCCTTCATCGCCGAGGCGTAGGGCCCCGTCCCGAGGGTCGAGTTCAGAAACTGGACGTCGATCCCGTTCGCGTCGCAGAACTCGATTCGGGCCTCCGCGTCGTAACTGCTCTTGGGTCCCTGTGCCGCCGCCGCTGCCTCCTCTTCGTTCATGGCGAGCATCGCTTCGAAACTCCGACGACCCGATGGACCGAGCAGCGCGATCGGATTCGCTGGGCGCTGGCTCGGCGGAACGACGTCGAGCAGATCACCGACCACGCCGCGCACGACGCGATCGACCGGATCGCTCGCCGGAATCTCGGCCGCAAGGGTCGGATCGATCTGATCCAGCCAATCCGGCGGCTCGAGAAAATGGCTGTCTACATCGATGACCCGCATGTCAGTCCTCCTGGCCGTGGCCCAGACCGCGACGCCGCGGCCGTTTCGCAATGTTCGGGACCTCAGCTCACCGGGTCAAGTCGCCCGACTGTCGAATCCGCCGGCCCTTCGGCGTGGGTCCCGGTCAGCTCGCGCTCGCAATCCAGGTGATACCGTCTCTGCCTATCCCGAAAAGGAGGAGTCCCCCATGTCCCCATCAACCCCCCGAGAAGGCCTTCAGCTGAGGAGCACCGTCGTGGGCGACTCCGAGCAGTCCGGACACCTCGAACTCTCGATCGCATCCGTCGCGACGCCGAAGCCCGGACCCGACGATGTGCTCGTCCGCATGGAAGCGGCCCCGATCAACCCCTCGGATCTCGGGCTCCTCTTCGGTCCCGCGGATCTCAGCGCCGCAGAGGCAGGGGGGACGAACGAAAGCCCCGTCATCACCGCGCCGATTCCCGCAGCCGCCCTACCGGGCGTAGCCGCGCGAATCGATCAGCCCATGCCCGTCGGCAACGAAGGCGCGGGGATCGTCGTCGAGGCGGGAGAGTCGGACTACGCCCAATCGCTGATCGGCAGGACCGTCGGCATCGTCGGCGGCGCCACCTATTCGCAGTTCCGTGCGGCACCGGCAATGATGGTACTGCCCTTCCCGGATGGCACGACGCCGGCCGAGGCCGCCTCGTGGTTCGTAAATCCGTTGACCGCGCTCGGCATGGTCGAGACGATGCAGCTCGAAGAACATAATGCCCTCGTCCACACGGCCGCCGCGTCCAACCTCGGCCAGATGCTCAACAAGATCTGCCTGGCGGACGGAATCGGGCTGGTGAATATCGTACGGCGCAAGGAACAGGAGGACATCCTGCGTGGGATCGGTGCGAAATTCGTCTGCAATTCGAGCGACGACGACTTTGAAGTCCAACTCACGGACGCCCTCGAGACCACCGGCGCCACCCTCGCCTTCGATGCGACCGGGGGCGGTCGCCTGGCGGGCCAGATCCTCTCCTGCATGGAGCGGGCGCTCAACCGCAACGCCGCCGAATACAGCCGCTACGGCTCGACCACCCACAAACAGGTCTATCTCTACGGCCGACTCGATCGCAGCGAAACGGTCCTGGGCGCCGACCTCGGTATGGCCTGGGGCCTGGGGGGCTGGCTGCTTCCGCCTTTCCTCGGAAAGCTCGGCCTCGAGGGAACCGCCCGACTCCGCGAGCGCGTGGCCGGGGAGATCAAGACCACCTTCGCGAGTCGATACACGGCGGAAATTTCGCTCACCGAAGCCCTCGATCTCTCGACCCTCAAGGCCTACGGGCGCCAAGCGACCGGAGAGAAGTATCTGATCAACCCGAGCCGGTAGACCGCTGGAAAATAATGGCTGCGCGATCGGCGGATCGGCGGATATGATCCGAGGGACGTGCAGCGGCGCGATCCATCAGAGGAACTCCATGCCGAATCACCCCCTTCGCGACGACATCGGTCTGCTCGACCGCTTCTTTTATCTCGATCCCTGGGATCGATATCGCTGGATGCGCGACAACGCTCCGGCCTATTGGGACGAGAGCGCGGACGGCGGACTCTGGGGCATCACCCGCTACGACGACATCATGACGATCGCCAAGACCCCGGAGCTCTTCTGCTCCGGCAAGAGTTCGCGGCCGGAGCGCGACAGCTGGATCCCGTCGATGATCAATCTCGACGAGCCGCTCCACAAACGGCGGCGCAGCATCGTGAACCGCGGCTTCACCCCGCGCCGCATCCAGGATCAGGAGACCAAGCTCCGCGCGCTGACCATCGAGTTGATCGACAGCGTCATCGAGCAGGGCGAATGTGACTTCGTCCGCGACATCGCTCGCTGGATTCCCATGGTGGCGATCGGAGACATGCTCGGCGTCAAACCCGAGGATCGGGCGCAGCTGCTCGAATGGAGTGATTGGATGCTCGGTGGCGGTGAACTGGCGGAGGTCATGGACGACGCCGAACGGCGCGAAAAGCAGAGCACCTACAGTCAGGGTTATTTCGCCTACCAGGCCGCCGTCATCGCGGACCGACGGAATGATCCTCAGGACGATCTCGTCTCGCTGCTCATCAGTGGCGAGGTCGACGGTGAACGGCTCGATGACATGGCCATCCTCCAGGAGAGCCTGCTCATCCTGATCGGAGGCGACGAGACGAGTCGCCACGTCATGACCGGTGGCCTGGAGCAGCTGATCCTCAATCCCGATCAAATGCAGAAGCTCTTGGACGACCCCGGAAAGATCGAGGTCGCCGTCGAGGAAATGATCCGGTTCGTGTCGCCGATCGTGAACATGAACCGCACCGTCACCCGCGACACCGAGCTCCACGGCGAGAAGCTCAAGGAAGGCGACCGCGTCCTCCTGCTCTACGCCGCAGCCAACCGCGACGAGCGAACCTTCGAGGATCCCGACCGTTTCGACGTCGAGCGATGGCCGAACCGCCACGTCGCCTTCGGCGGCTACGGCGTCCACCACTGTCTGGGAGCGAGCCTCGCGCGACTCGAGCTGGGGATCCTCTTCGAGGAGGTGCTCAGCCGGATGCCCGATATCCGGCTGGCCAGCGAGGAGCCGCTCAAGCGCCGCCCCAACAACTTCATCACCGGGATCGAGGAGATGCCGGTCAAATTCTCTCCGGGCAAGCCCTCGACCGCCTGAAGTCTCGCGATCCGGTCTAGCCGCGCTTTTCCATCAGTTCCATCAGACCGTCGAGTTCCGCGAACTCGGCGGTCGCCGTGTTGAGCCAGCACTCTTCGACCCCGACTTCTTCATAGGCGTCGAGGCTCGCGCGCACTGCGTCGGGAGACGAGCGGTCGACCATCGCGGACATCGCCTGGGCCGCCTTCTCACCAGCGACCTTGATATACTTGTAGACGTAGGCCTTGAGCTTCTCGTCCGCATTCGGTGCGAGACAGCACCAGAATCCGGCGATTCGCTCGGGAGCCGTGTCACGGCCCGCGTCCTCCCAGGCCGCGACGACGCGTTCCTGTTGCTGCTTCATTTCGTCACCGACACCGTTGCCGGACCACGAGTAGACTCCATCGGCCCACTTCGCCGCGCGTGCGGTCGCCTTTGGACCCATCACTCCCGCCAGAATCGGTGGGCCGTTCGGCTGGACCAGGGCCGGGCCGATCGGCTCGGCACCCTCGAAGGGGATCTCCCCGGCCCAGATCCGACGGATCTGAGCCACCTGCTCATCCATCTTTGCATAACGAGCGACGGGTTCTTTCTCCATGCACATATAGTCGTGCACCCGGCCCCCGATCCCGACGGTGATCGTGGTTCGACCGCCGGAGATCATGTCGAGGGTCGCAGCGTGCTTCGCGACATGGATCGCCGGATGCATCGGAAGCACGTAGAGGGTCGGGACGATCCGAACCCTCTTCGTAACGGCCGCTGCGGCGGCGATCGTCGCCATCATGTCGACGCTCGATCCAACCATGCGCTCACCGCAGGAGATCGTCGAGAAGGGGCCCTCGTCGACACGCTTGAACCACTCGAGAGTGATCTCGCGCGTGAGTCCTTCCTGGGTGTAGGGAAAGCAGAGTCCAATCTTCATGGTCCAGATCCTCCGTTCAGCCGCTCAATCTAACACGGCCAGATGCACTCTGCGGAACCCCACCGAACCCGCATGCGCATCGTCGCTTTCCGGCACGAATCGACCGCGGCGACGATCCGGTCCACACTTCGGTAAATGGACGACCCCGCCCTCCTTGCGAGCCTCTTCGCGTTCACCCTCGCGACCGCGATCACACCGGGCCCGAATAATCTGCTGCTGATGTCGTCGGGCGCGCTCTTCGGCTGGCGGGCCACGCTGCCCCAATTTGCGGGCGTCCAGATCGGGTTCTCTCTGGTGTGTGCATCCGCGGTCTTCGGAATCGGTGCGCTGATCGAATCCTGGCCCTGGCTCCTGGTGATCGTGAGAATCGCCGGAGCGACCTGGCTCTCGTGGATGGGGTTTCGCTATCTGAGAGCGGGCCTCGCGGAGGCGTGGGGCGGAGCAGGGACTGCCTCTAGCAGCGGCGAGAGCCGGGCGGACGCATCGACAGCGGCCCCCCTCTCGCGCCCGCTCCGATTCCACGAAGCGGTCCTCTTCCAGTGGATCAACCCGAAAGCCATCCTCATCTCGGTTTCGAGTGCCGGCGCCTTCGTCGACCTCAGCGAGATCGTGTCAGAGCGCGCGCTCCTCATCTGCGGGGCGTATATGTCGAATGGGATTCTGGCGGGCAGCGTATGGCTCACCCTCGGAAGCATGCTCAACCGGTTCTTGTCCTCGGGCAAGAGCGCAGCAGCCGTCAATCTCGTGATGGCCGCTCTCCTGCTCGCGACCGCCTACTACATCGCCTTTGGTTGACGAAGATCCTGGTGCGCCCTCGCAGCATCCGGCGATTCGATCCGCTCAGTCGAGCAACGCGAAGCCCTCTTGGATCTCGGCATAACGCGCGTCCACGTCGTCCTTCTCGAAACGATGGGTCGGGATCACGAAGGCTTCCTCCCGAATTCCGCGGAGCGCAATCTCGGCAGCGCGGGCCGCCGAAATATAGAGTTCTCCCAGATTCGAGATCGCAGCCGGGTCGACCTTGCTGAAATCGACTTCGCCCTGCGCCCCATAGCGCGCAGGACGATGCGTTTCCGAATTTTCCGAGAGACCGCTCTCGACCGGCCCCGGACACAAAACACTCACCGAAAGCCCCTCGGACCCGAACTCCGCCCTGAGCGACTCCGCGATCGAGAGGACCGAGTGTTTCGTCATGTTGTAGAGATGCAGCGGCGCCCCCCTGAGATAGGCGGGATTCGACAGGCTGTGCTCCGATCCGGTCAGGAGCATGTAGCCATCGCGGTTCGCCTCTTGAAGCCCGCGGATATAGGGACGACAAACATTCACGATGCCCCAGACGTTGACCCCGAAGATGAAATCGATGTCCTCCTGGCTCACGTTGAGGATGGAACCCGGGACGATCACACCGGCGTTCGCGCAGACGAGATCGATCGGACCGATCTCGGACCACGCCCCTTCGACGAGCTCGGCTACCGCCCCCTCGTCGGAGACGTCACACGGAGCACTCGCGGCACCGATCCGAGCCGCGGTCTCCTTGAGTTTCTCGGCGTCGATATCACTCGCGAAGACCCGGGCTCCCGCACCGATCAGCGCCTCGGCGAGAGCGGCCCCGATGCCGTCCGCCGCCCCCGTGATGAGCGCGGTCTTCCCCTCGAAACTGTCGATTTTTGCCATGGCATCCCCAATCCTGGATTTCGCCTTCGTTTCGGCCCACCCATCACGTAGCACTCCCGCGTGTCGCTCGTTAGATTGGAGGCAACCGCGAACCATCAGGATCCCCCCGCATGGACCTCGACCCGATTCCCCAGACCATCGCCGACGACCCCCATCCGATCTATCGCGTCCTGCGCGAGGACGAACCGGTTCACTACGTGGAAAAGCGCGACCTGTGGGTCCTGTCGCGCCACGAAGACGTCCTCGCCGCGATCAAGGATCCCGAGACCTTCACCTCGGCGGACGGCGTCGTCCCGAGCGGGTTCAAGCCGGAGAAGCCGACGCTGATCGTGCTCGATCCGCCCGACCACACGCAAATGCGCAGGGCAGTGATGCGCGCATTCACTCCGCGGCGCATGGCGGCGATGACGGATCGCGTGCGTGGATTTGCGCGCCAGCTGCTCGATGCATTTCCCGCCTCGGGCGAGGTCGACGCCTTCGAGAGCTATACGGATCCGCTCCCGATCTATGTGATGGCCGAACTGCTCGGAGTCGATGCCTCCGAGCGACCGATGTTCAAGCGCTGTGGGGATGCGATCGTCTACTCGAGTGGAGCCGATCCCGCGTCACTGCTCTCGGCGCAACGCGAGCTCACCGACTATCTGCAGACCGTCTTCGACGAGCGCAAGCGCGATCCGCGAGAGGATCTGATCAGCCTCCTCCTCACCTCTTCCGAGGAGGGCCGGGCGCTCGACAACGAGGAGCTCCTCGGGTTGTGTTTCCTCTTGCTGGTGGCCGGCACGGAGACCACGACGAGTGCCCTCGGCAATGCGATGCTCCTCCTCGAACGTCATCGCGACGCGCGCGAACTGCTGATCGAAGACCCCTCCTTGATCCCCGCCGCGGTCGAAGAGATTCTCCGCTTCGACTCTCCCGTGCAAGGACTCTCTCGCATCGTCCGGCGAGATGTCGAGATTCGCGGTCAGAAGATTTCCGAGGGCGCCCGCGTCCACCTACTCTTCGCAGCGGCGAACCGCGACCCGCGCGTTTTCGACGAACCCGACCGCTTCGACATCACGCGGAGCCCGAACAACCATCTCGCCTTCGGTCTCGGGATCCATTTCTGTCTGGGGGCGAGCCTCGCCCGCCTCGAGCTGAAAGTCGGCCTCGAAGAACTGCTCGCTCGGGCACCGGACTATCAGCTCTCGGTCGACCGGCTCCAGCGGCTGGCTTCCGACACGAACCGCGGCTTCTCGAAGTTGCCGACGGTCCTCTAGGCATGGGTTCCATCAAGTCGCCGCCAGGAGAAATGGACGCCGAGGTGAGCAAGACAGCGGCCGACGGCATCCTGCTCGATTCCGAGTACTTCGGTCGCTACGGCTACCCCCATGCGGAATGGGCGCGGCTTCGAGCGGAAGATCCGGTCTCGTTCATCGTCCCCGAGACGGGGATCCCCTATTGGGCGATCACCAAGCACGACGACATCGTGTCGATCTCGCGCGAGCCGGGTCGCTTTACCAACTGGCCGCGCTTCAAGGCCTCCGCCGGGAACGAGAAGATCGCGGAAGCCCGAACGCTCTCGAGTATGGATCCCCCCGACCACCGCACCTACCGCGAATTGATCAGCCGTCACTTCACTCCCCGTGCGCTCGCGAAACTTCGTTCGCCGATCGAGGAGGTCACGTCGGAACTGATGGAGGGCCTCGGTGAGCCGGGGAGTGAGGTCGAGTTCGATTTCGTCGAGCGCGTGGCCGCCCCGCTCCCCATCCTCATCATCGCGTGGCTCCTCGACCTGCCCCGGGAGGATTGGAACGACATCTACGGCATGACCCACGCCATGACCGGTTTCGCGGACAGCGACTATCAACGCGAGGGGGAGTCGATCGAGGAGACGATTGCCCGCGGTCGAGGTGAGATCTACCAGTACTTCTCGGATATCACACGCCAGCGACGCTCGAATCCCGGCGATGACCTCATCAGTGTTCTGGCGACCGCCCGAATCGACGGAGCAGCGATTCCGGAATCGGAATTGCTGGCCTACTGCTTGATCCTGATCGTCGCCGGGAACGAGACCACGCGCAACGCGGTGAGCGGCGGCCTGCTCGCATTCCTCGAGAACCCCGAGGAGTGGACACGCCTTCGACAGACCCCTGGGCTCCTCGACGGGGCGGTCGAGGAAATCCTGCGCTTCACCTCTCCCGTCATCCACCACGCGCGAACGTCGGTTGCGGACGTCGAGATTCGTCACGCGAAGATCCAGGCCGGCGACACCGTCGCCCTCTTCTACCCCTCGGCGAATCGCGACGAGGAGATCTTCGAGGACCCGGGCTCGTTCCGGATCGACCGACATCCCAACCGTCACCTCGCGTTCGGTGTTGGCGAGCACGTGTGCATGGGGGCCCACCTCGCTCGGATCGAAATCGAGTTGGTGTTTCGCCATCTCGCTGGCCGCGTCGCCGAAATCGAGTCCACGCAGCCCGCCGTGAGACTCGCATCGGCGAACGTCGGCGGAATCAAGTCGTTGCCGATTCGATTTCGTTTCGCCTCGCCAGGGTCCTAGGCTCAAGGGGAGCGAGACCGGACCGCAGAGACCGTCTCAGATTTCCCGAACCCGATCGCGCCGGAGAATCGCCAAGGACACGCAGGCGACACTCGAGAGAGCGATGCACGCAACGAAACCCGGACGGTAATTGCCGAAGATGCGGTGGGCTTCGGCGAGAACCAGCGGTCCGATCGCACCGCCCGGGATGAAGGCCAGGATCATGACGCCATAGATCTGCGCGAAGTACCGCGTACCGAAGGCCTCGGCAACCGCGAGGGGAAGGAACACGTCCCGGGAGGCCGTCGAGAGTCCAAAGAGCACACTGAAGACCGTCAGCACGACACCGTTCGCGGCGAAGGGAACCAACATCAGACTGAGCGTAAGCAGGCCGGTATTCACGAGATAGGCCGTCCGTACGGGCACGACCTGACCGATCAGACCCGCCGAGAGCTTCGCAGCGATTCCCGCTCCGACCGCGAGTTGGAGGGCCGCGAAGGCCTGCTTCTCGCTATAGCCGAGGTCCGTCAGATAGAGGACGAACTGGTCGATGAGACCCAACTGGACGAGCGAATAACAAAAGAGAGAATAGAAGAGAATCCAGAAAGTCGGCTCGCGCAGCGCTTTCGCCAGGGGAATCGACTCTGCCTCTGGAACGACTGAAGAGGATGCCTCGACCTCCGCGTCGGCACCCTCTCCCGGCCGCGGATCGCGCACGACGAAGAGCGCAAAGGGGAGGATGACCGCCACGCCGCCGAGCCCGACCACCAACGCTGCGACCCGCCAACTCGATTCCTCGAGCATCTGGCCCATCACACTCAGGTAGACGATCGATCCGATGTTGGAACCGACCATCGCGAAGCCGAGCGCCAGACTGCGTCGCCGACCGAACCACTTCGTGATTACGCTCCCGATCGAGACATCACCGATTCCGGCGTTCGCAAGCGCGAGTAACATCATCGCGACATAGAAATGCGCGAGGCTCTGCATCGATCCGAATACGACAACGCTGATCCCCAGGCACAGGAGCGACGCAAGCACGACCGGGCGAACCCCGAATCGAACGCAGGCGGCGCCGACGAAGGCCTGACTGACCGAGGAGACGAGCAGCATCGGGGCCATTCCGGAAGCCCACATCGTGCGCGTCCAACCGAGATCCGAGATCACCTCGGCGGAAAGCCCACGACTCGCGTAGAAGAAGCCCGCGCCCATCTGGCAGAGCATGCAACCGAGCACGACCGCAACGGCCCAATTTCGACGATTCGGCTCTGCTTCGGACACGCTGCGTCCCATGCTCCTATCACACGCTTCGGCGGAATTCCAAGTCGGCGGGCATGAACCTCACGAGAGATTCATCCGCTTTCCAGGACTTCAACGACCCGCCAATCTCCCGACGAGCGGCGCCATCGTTTCCATGACATGGGGCGGAAGAATCCAATAGGACATCGACCATCGATCTCGCCGCTCCTCCAGCACATCCGCGAGCCGATCGACCGATCCGACCAGGGCATTGGGAACCAGTCGCGCCTCCGGTGCGGGTCGACGATATCGCTCGCTCATCAACCGATCGGCCTCCGTCGGGTCTTCGAGCACCTCGGCAAGGAAGACTTCGCACGCCACCTCGATCGAATCGAAGCGCGCCCCCGCTGCCTCGCGAAGCCAGTCGTGTTTTCGGTCCGTGGACTCCGCACTCGCATCGAGATCCGTCGCCTCATCGTGGACGCCCGATCGTGCCGTCGGGTTGATTCCAACGATATCCGCCTGACGCCCGGCGACGCCGAGCAATTTCTTGCCGCCGCCGCCGACGAGAATCGGAGGGCCGTTTCGCTGCATGGGCTTCGGGTGTCCCTCGAGATCGCTGACGTGGTAGTGCTTTCCTTCGAAGTGGACGGGCCCGTCCGAAAAGAGCCCGCGGATCACGATGAGGGCCTCTTCGAGCCGTTCGATTCGAATCGCGGCCGAGTCTCTTTCGATCCCCGTGCGACGGTAGTCCTCCTGCATCCAACCGGCGCCGAGTCCCAATTCGAAACGCCCGCTCGAGAGCCGGTCGATCGTCGCCGCTTCTTTCGCGAGAACGGTCGGATGCCGAAAATCGTTGCAGAGCACCGATGTCCCCACGCGTAACCGCGTGGTCGCCTGGGCGGCGGCAAGGGCACCGGCGAGCGGAGCGAATCCATAGTCGATGTGATCCGGAAGCAGGACCGTGTCGAAGCCGAGGGCCTCGGCGCGTCTGGCCTGTTCGGCCCAGCCCTCCGGATCCTCCGCTTCACGGAGCTTCAGCCCGAATCGAAAAGGACGAGAGTGGGCCATCATTCAATTCAAGAGCAGCGAGCCGAACAGCGCAACCCGTTTCGACGATCCATCCCGGACCCGACCTCGGATCTCGCCCTCGGAACGAGATCGGAGGTCGGTCTGCGAGTTCAGCGCGCCCCCAATCGGTAGACGTAGATTTCCTCGATATTCTCGTTGCGGGGACGCATGCCGTATTTCGCCTCGTAGGCGTCCGCAAAGCGCGCGAACTCCCCGGCATCTTCTACGCGCGAGGCGGCGAGTTCGTAGAGCGTCCCATCGATCGCGACCCGGACATTCGGATCGACCTCGAGGTTCTCGACCCAGGTCGTGCGATTGCCACCGGCGTGCAAATAGAGGTGATCGCTGAGACCGACCGCCCAGATATTGATCGAGTAGGGATCCGCGGGCAGCGTCTCGACCTGGACCGTCCACACTTCGTCGCTGAATACCCAATCCGCGGGCGTCTCCGCTATGGGGCCCTCGAGCTGACCTCCTGGCAGAAGCACGAAAGGTCCGTTGCAACCCACGGTGGACGCCAAGCAAACAAGGGAAAAAATCGTCGCGCGTCTCGAGAGCAGAGGCATGAAGGCTCCTTCGTCGGCTGCGGGCGCGCGGCAAGCGGGTAGACGATACCCGGGACGCGACCGCTTTCGCAGGTCCCTCGAATCGCGGCTCCCGCCGGAGAAATCCAATATTCGCTGCCCTATGCTCGAACGATGCCCGATGCCCAGCCCTCTTCCGGATCGAGTCCGACGCTCGTGACCCTGCTTGCCTACGCCGCGCCGATGATCGCGATCAACTTCTCCCTCGTGCTCTTCATGTCGTACGTAAACAAGTACGCAATCGACGTGCTGCTCGTCCCGGCGACGGCGATGGGTCTCATCTTCGGGGTGGGACGACTCTGGGACGCGGTCACCGACCCGATGGCGGGAATCTGGAGCGATCGCACAGAGCATCGCCTGGGACGACGACGCCCCTGGATCCTGGCGTCGTCCCTTCCGGTCGCCCTGTTCGGCCTGATGGTCTGGGCGCCGCCGGAGTCTCTCAGCACGACCGAACTCATCGTCTGGATGACGGTGGCCGTCTTCGGCTTCAACACCGCGATGACCCTCTTCCTGACTCCGCACCAGGCACTCGGCGCGGAGCTCACGATCGATCACCACTCGGTCTCCCGCATCTTCGCGTTTCGACAGGCCGCGGGCTATATCGGCATGATCGGCTGCCTCGTCTTCGCGATCGGCTATCTGATGACCGCACCGGACCGTCGCGAGAGCGCGAGGGAGCTGGCGATCTATTCCGGAATCGCGATCATCGTCTTCAATACGATCTCCGTCGCCTTCCTTCGTGAGCCCGCCGAAAATCGGCGTCGGGGCGGGGGCGATTCGATCGGCGTGGCGCGGGACGTCTGGAAGAATAGCCACGCACGCCGGCTGCTGATCATGATCTTCATCGAACACACGGGAGCCGGCGCGAGCATGGTCGTCGCGCCTTTCTTGATGCAATACGTGATCGGTCTGCCCGGCAATATCGGCGACATCTTCATGTTCTATGTGGGCTCGTCGCTGCTCTCGCTGCCGATCTGGCTACGTCTCTCCCGCTCGATCGGGAAGAGGAACACCTGGATGGTCGGGCTGGTCATCGGCATGACCGGCTACCTCTCGCTCTTCTTCGTAGGGAAGGGTGACCTCGGCTGGATGCAGATGGTCGTGACGTTGACGGGGGCCTGCAGCGCTTGCGGCACCGTGATCGGCTCATCGATGTTGGCGGACGTGATCGATGCCGACGAACTCGAGACCGGTGAACGAAAGGAGGGCGCCTACTACTCGGCGTATACGTTCCTGTTCAAGGCTTCGAGCGGAGTGATGGCGATGATCACTGGTTTCGTTCTCGCCGGGACCGGCTTCGTTCCGAACGCACCGGATCAATCCGAAACGGTCGGTCTGGCGATCCGATCCCTGAATGGCCTCGTCCCGTTCACGACGATCTTCATCGGAGCCTTCATCCTCGCGCGCTTCACCCTGACCGAAGAGGTCCATGCCGGAATTCGGGCCCAACTCGATGCCCGACGCGCGGACGAATCCGACTGAGGGCCGCGGCCCGACCATCGCCGCACGAAGCACTCCGAAATCCGACTGATCTCCGTCTCGAGGCGCGAGCCTCGCGAAGCCTCACGCCAGGTCGAACACGATCGCTAGAGGACGGCGATCGGGTTGACCGGACACCCCGTGCCGCCGGGGACCCGAATCGATCCCAACGTGAACAGAAAGGCCCAACGCTCCCGCTCCGCACACGCCGTGGCGAGTTCACCGAGAGCCAGGTTGTCGATCAAGTGAAGGCCCATGCCCGTGATCCCGATCTGATGGACGGGAAAGGGCCAGTTGGGAATTCCCAGTCCCGGCATCGGATCCGAAATCCCGTCGCTGCCGAGGACCGCGATCTCGCGTTCTCGCAGCCAGGGCAGGCAATCGGCGTGAAGACCCGCCATCCCGTTTGCCGGATCGAGCGCCCCGCCGCATTCCGCTCGCCAGGCGCAACGTCCGGACCCGATCATCAGGATGTCACCGACCCCAACCCGAAGATTCTGGCGCGCTTCTGTCGCTTCGAGTTCGTCGATGGTGATGGCTTCGTTTCCTTGGAGATAGGGGACACCCCTCGTCGCGGCGACGTCGAGCAAGATGCCACGCCCCACGATTCCGTCGGAGAAGGAGAGCACCGTATTCAATCGGGCGCCGTCGCTGCGCACCTCGGAAGCGGGATAGCCGTTGTACATCTTGCCGCGTACGAACATGTGACAGAGCGCGTCGATATGGGTCACTCCGAGACCGTGCACCTGGGCGCCGATAAAGTCTCGCGACGCTTCGTACCCGGGAATCCCCGAGTCGTCTCGCGCGTCCCCGGCGGCGAGCATGTGATGTTGCGCGGGATAGGGGTTCTCCGCCGAGGGTACGGTCCCGAGATCGTGGGCCAGGCTGACCCCGAGGCCATCGACGACGAGCGCCGCAGCCGCCGCGCGATGTTCGGGCAGCAGATGATTCAACATCCCCCGCTCATCCTTCGGGCCCCACTCACCCCAATTCGAGAGTGCCTCGAAGAGTTTGTCGAGTTCGGCTTCACTCGGCACACGTACGTCTTTTTCCTCAGTCATTCCCCACTCGATCCCTTCCGTAAGAGTCGTCCCGGCCGAGCCCCCGTCGGTTCGCCGTCCCGAATCGTCACCTGTCCGCCGACGATCGTCGCCGCGAAGCCTACCGCTGTCTGCGCCAGGCGCTGTCCACCCCCGGGCAGATCATCCACGATCTTCGGCACCGACGGACCAATCCGTTCTGGATCGAACACATTGAGATCCGCCACCAGGCCCTCGCGCACCAGGCCCCGATCATGGAAGCCCCAGGCCAGCGCCGGCTCGCGCGTCAACATGCGGACCCCCTCGGCAAGCGTGAACTCCTCTCGATCGCGCACCCAATGACCCAGGAGATAGGTCTGGATCGAAGCGTCGGCAATCTGACTGAGATGAGCCCCGGAATCCGAAAAGGTCATGACCGTACGAGGATGCCGGAGCACCTCGAGCAGGACCGATTCATCCTGGGGATAGAGGCTCGGTTGGATGAAGATCTGTTCGAAATCCGATTCGACGGAAAGATCGATCATCGCCCTCGCAGGCGACACACCACGTTCTCTCGCCACCTCCCGAATCGTTGGATTCGGAGGCAGACCCTGGGCATAGACGCGAATCCCATCGTAGTCGGGCTCGCGGGGCATCGCGCCGATCCCACGCCAGGCACTGTAATCACCCCGCATGGCGATCTCGGCGAACCGGGACGCGGCCTCCGCGTCGACCAGGATGCGACGCTGTTCATCAAGCGGGCGCGCGCGCAGGTCACTCCACTCGGGCAGCACGTCGAAGGGCATCCGCGTCTTGAACGAAAGCAGGACCGAGATCCCCCGGCAATGACTCTGGCCAATCATCCGCCCGCCCTCGAGTGCGAGCGCGTCGAAATGGTCGAGCATTCTCCGACCGCCCTCTTTCGTCGCAATCACGCCGGCAGTGATCGGCACGCCGAGATCCACCGCGATGTGCCGGATCTCGCGCCAAGTCGCCTCCTGCACATCCGGGTCGGGCGAGAGAATATTTTCCGTTCCCCCCTCCAGGATCCCCGAGCCGAGGCGACTCATCACGCCGACCAGATGATGGAGTTCGGACCAACTCGCGAGTCGTGAAGCGACCGGGCGATCGTCCGAGGTCTCGTGGTGTTCGCTGCGGGACGTCGAAAAGCCGATGGCTCCCGCGAGCAGCGAAGCTTCGAGTTGCCCGGCCATTTTCGCGAGATCGTCCTCGTTCGCCGTCTCTTCGAACGCGCGTTCTCCCATCGCCCAGGTCCGCAGCGCGGAGTGGCCGATATTCGCCGCATAATGAATCGACTTGGGCAGCGCGTCGACCACGTCGAGATATTCTGGAAAACTCTCCCAGCTCCACGGGATCCCCCGTTCGAGCACTTCCGGATCGATATCCTCCGCGCGCTCGAGATTCCGAACGACCAACGGGCGCGCAGCAGTGCGAACGGGCGCGAGGGTGAAGCCACAATTGCCCATGACGGCGGTGGTCACTCCCTGCCAGCACGAATTGACGCCCTGTGGATCCCAGAAGACCTGCGCATCGAAATGGGTGTGGCCGTCGATGAATCCCGGTGTGACGACCTGACCTTCGGCGTCGATCTCGTTTCGGCCGGGCTCTGTGACTCGGCCGATTAGGGCGATCCGATCCCCGACACACGCAACGTCGGCCTGAACGGGTTCGCGACCCGTTCCGTCGACTACGCGTCCTCCGCGAATGACCAGATCGAATGCCAAGCGACGCTCTCCTCGCGAATCCTTCGCGAAACTCTCGAATCTCTTCTCGGCGCTATTGCGCTATTGCGCTACGTAGCCGCCATCGACGACCAACGCGGATCCCATCACGAAGCTGGCTCGCCCGGAGCAGAGCCAGAGCGCGGCCTCGGCGATCTCCGAAGGCTCGGCGATGCGACCGATCGGATGGAGTCTGCGAAGCTCCTCCTCGAGTTCGGGTGTCTGCTCGATCACGTTCTCGACCATCGCCGTTCGCGCGGTCCCGGGGCAGATCGCGTTGATCAAGACCCCCTGTTTTCCGTATTCCATCGCGGCGGTCTTCGTGAGACCCAAGACGCCGTGCTTGCTCGCAACGTAGGCCGCCTGTCCGGGAAAGCCGATCAGGCCAGCGCCCGAAGCGCAGTTCACGATCGATCCGCCACCCCCTTCGAGCATGCGGGGAATCTCGTGGCGCATGCAGAGAAAGACCCCGGTCAACATGACGTCGATTCCCCGATGCCACTGTTCGAGGGGCAGATCGACGATCGGGTTCGGAGGTCCGGAGATGCCCGCGTTGTTGAACGCGCAATCGAGGCGACCGAACGCTTCGAGCGTTTTCGCGACCGCGCGCTCGACCGCCCCATCGTCGGAGACATCGGCTCGAATGAAGGTCGCCTCGCCACCCGCGCTCCGAATGACGTCGACGGTCCTCTCTCCGTTCGAATCGACATCGACGACCGCGACCCGAGCACCCCGTTCCGAGAAGAGACGCGCGGCGGCGGCTCCAATTCCCGAAGCTGCACCGGTCACGAGCGCGACACGACCTTCGAATTCGTGGGTCACTGCCGCACTCACCGTCGTCGCTCCCGGGTGCCGGAGTGCACGGCATCGGCGGGGGCGGCGCGCGCAAAGCCGGCGCTCGACCGGGATCTATTCGGGATCGTCATCGGAGCTTCTCCTCGTGTGCGTGGGGTGAGATCGCGCAGCCCGGCGGAGAGGCGGCGCGAAGGCGGATCCGTTCTGCCCTCTTCAAGATGGCACATTCGCCTGACACTCGGGATACGCGGAGGCCCTCGACTCGACGGATCGCGGCCCTGCCATTCGGACCTCCCGTGCATCGTCCTGGTGCACCGGACACGGCAGACGCCCACGCGCTAGTTCGTCCGCCGAAGGTGGAGACTCCCCATCTCGTCGACTCGCATCGACCAGCCCGGCGGAACCACGGTCGTGTCCACTGGCCCCTCGACGATGACCGGTCCCGCGACCTCGGCCCCGTTTCCGAGTTCGCCGCGCCGAATCACTTTCGTCCCGACGGCTTTCCCGGAGTCGAAAAATGCTGGCCGCGTGTGCCCGCCTGGTGTTTTCGAAGCGAGATCCCGGTCGTCCACGATTGGCGGCCGGACGACGGGGAGACGAAGTCGCACTCGAATGGCAGCGAACTCGATTCGCCCCTTTGGCGCCACACCATAGAGTTCCCGGTAGCGTTCGCGGAAGCGATCCGGAACCGTGGATAGCAAGGTCAGGTCCTCGACGGGGATCGAAACCTCGTGCGCCTGACCGACGAATCGAACATCGAGGAGTCGCTCGACGATGAGTCCCTCCACATCGTCTTCGATCCCCATCTTTCGTCGCGCCGCCTGCTCGACTTCGGAAAAGAGACTCGAAGCCTCGTCGGAGTCGAGCGCCTCGGCCGCGACGAGATGCGTCCGGCCGTGCTCCGCCGTCAGGTCCGTCGACTGCATACCGATCGCCGAGGCGACGCCCGCCTGCGGCGGCGCGATCACATGGTCGATCCCGAAATGATTGGCAACGCCGACGACGTGCATGGGCCCAGCCCCGCCGAAGGCGACGAGTGTGTGGTCCCTGGGGTCGAGGCCGCGCTGGACCGTTACGACATGAATCGCCGAGGCCATGTTCGCGTTTGCTGCGATATGGATCGCCCAGGCCGCACGTTCAACACTCGTCCCGAGCGGCTTCGCAATCGCTTCATCCAGTGCCTCTCGAGCCGCATCCGGATCGAGGTCGAAGCTTCCCGAAGCGAAACCTTCCGGAGTGAGATATCCGAGTACCAGATTGGCATCGGTCACCGTCGGCGCTCGACCGCCGCGCGAATAACAAGCGGGTCCAGGATCTGCCCCGGCGGATCTCGGGCCGACGCGCAGGACACCCTCCGGGTCGAGCCACGCGATCGACCCGCCCCCGGCTCCAACCTCGGCGAGATCGATCGTGGGCGTCTTGATCGGCATCCCCGTTCCCGCGCGTCGCCCCCCGAAACTACCGCGACCGCCGACATGGAGTTCCCGGACGACCGCCGGCGATCCGTCGTGGATGACGCCGGCTTTCGCGGTCGTTCCTCCCATGTCGAAGGAAATCACACGCGGCTTTTCGTAGAACTCGGCGAATCGGGCGGCAGCCATCACCCCCGCCGCACCGCCCGACTCGAGCGTCGCAACCGCCCGTTCGGCCGCGACGCTCGCGGCCATGACCCCCCCGGACGACTCCATGATCTGGAGCGGCGCGTCGATACCCATGCCGGAGAGCCCCTCTCCGAGCTTGGCCAGGTAGCGCGCCATCAGGGGGGCGACCTCGGCGGTGAAGAGTGTCGTGCTCGCGCGGTCGAATTCGCGCATCTCGGGGTGCACACGAGACGAGGGAATGACCCGCGCGCTCGGCACGATCTCCCGCAAGAGAATCTCCATTCGCTCTTCGTGATCGGCGTTCGCGTAGGAATGAAGGAAGCAGATCGCGATCGCCTCGGGCTCCCGCTTCGAAATTTGGAGCGCCACTTCCCGCGCACCGGTCTCATCGAAGGGCTCGATCACCTCGCCGCGCGCGTTCATCCGTTCGCGCACCTCGAAGATCGACTCACGCCGCAGGGGAGGTAGCGCCGGATCGAAGTGAAGGTCGTAGCGATCGTCTTCGACGCGTGCTTCTCGTCCGATCCGAAGCAGGTCGCCGAATCCTTCGGTCGTGACGAACGCGACCCTGGCTCCCTTCCGCTCGATCACGGCGTTGGCCGCGAGCGTCGTTCCGTGCACGACGCGTACGATCGAGGAGGCCGGCACATTCGCCTCGTCGAGGACCCGTCGCACTCCCTCGAGCACGCTCTCTTCCGGGGCCTCCGGCGTCGTCAACTGTTTGGCCACGTGCATCCGGCCGTCGCCGCGGGTCAGGACGACATCCGTGAAGGTGCCGCCAATATCCGCACTGATTACGCAGTGCTCGCTCACGACGGGTCCCCCACCGCGTAGTGTTCCAACGCGGCGCGCTCGGAAACGAGGCCTTCTGCGACGTCCTCCGCGACGCGCTCCGGGTCCCGCTCCGAGGGATCGCCCAGCCCGCCTCCGCCCGAGGTGGTCAACACCAGTGTCTCCCCCGCCGCCAGTCGGAGATTCGCTGCCTTCGGCGGCAGCGGCCGGATTCCGCCATCGACCTCGATCGCGTATTGATCCCCGGCCAGGCCGTCGTGGCCACCCTCGCGACCACAGGGCGGGCGCTTCACCCGTTCGTTTCGCATCGCGAACTCGGTTTCGGAAAGCGCGCGGATGCGTGTCTCGACTCCGAGACCCCCACGCCATTTTCCCGCTCCCCCCGAGTCGGGTACCAGACTCTGCCGTTCGAACACGATCGGGAGCGTCGCTTCGAGGGGTTCGATCTGCGGAACGGTATTGCGACCGCCCAGGAAGAAGGAGCCCGTCGCACTCGGACCATCGGAACCCCTGCGCGCACCCAGGCCACCGTACTCGTACGAGAGTAGAAGCCAGGGTTCGAGTCGACTCGGCGCCGCCAGCGTATAGGGGTGGATGACAGAGCTCGCCGCGGTCGCGAGATCCGGCCTCGCTTGGCTGAGCGCAGCCACGACCGCCTCACAAGCCGCCGTCACCGCAACGACTCGACCCCCGCAAGCCGCGGGGGCGTAGGGATCGAGCAGCGACCCCTTGCGAAAAATCACGTCAACCGGCGTGAAGCAGCCCTCGTTCATCGGGATCGATGAATCCACGAAGCACCGAACGGCGTAGAGCGCACCCGTGAGCGCCTGGGAGAAGCCCGCATTGATCGCGCCCAGCGCTTGATCGTCCGTCTCCGAAAAATCGAGTCGGATGGAACCCTTTTTGCCCGTGAGTTCGTCGCCCACCTCGACCCGCACCCGCACTACGGGTTCGCGGTCGTGTTCGATGCCATCGCCATCGATGATGTACTCGCCGAGATAGGTGCCCGCGTCGAGCTGGCCGAGTTCGTCCCGTACGCGTTGCTCCGCCCCGGCGATATAGGACTCGATGCCGGCCTTCAGACGATCGGTTCCGAAGCGATCGGCGAGTTCCTCCATACGCTTCGCGGCGACATGGACGCCGGCGACCAATGCCCCGACATCCCCCATCACCCGATCGGGCGTTCGGCTATTGAGTGCGAGAAGCCGATGAAGATCTTCAACGGGTTCGCCTGCGTCATAGAGTCGAACCGGTGGAAGCTGGAGGCCTTCGGCAAAGACGTCGGTCGCATTCGGAACGATCCCACCCGACGAGCTGCCCCCCAGGTCGGCGACATGAATCAGGGTTCCCGTGAACCATTCGACCTGGCCCTCACGAAAAACGGGACGAAAGACGAGCAGGTCGTTCGCGTGAATCCCACCGCGAAAGCAATCGTTCATGACGAAGACATCGCCCGGCCGCATCGCATCGGTCGGATGGTCCTCGAGTACCGCAGGCAGCGAACAGCGCAGACTCGCGGCGTGCATGAGATTCGTCGCTGTGGAGAGCGTGACGAGTCGGCCATCGCGATCGAGGATCCCGGCGCACGCGTCCGCACCCTCGGCGATCATCGCCGAGTGAGCGGACTGGACGACGACGATGCTCGCTTCCTCGGCTGCGATCCGAAGCGCGTGCCTGAGGATCTCGGCCTCGAGCAGATCGTCGGCCGAGTCGGCCCCGCCCGAATCCGGTGAATCGGAATCCGCCATTATTCTTCCTTCTCGTCTCGTCGTTGCAGTCCCGACTCGTGGGCGATTCACGCATGAATCGCGCGTCCGGCGCGGGGCGGAGCACGAATCCGGTCAGGCCTCTTCTGGAGTGCCGCCGTAGCGCAGCAGTGTGAACAGATTCGTGCCGACGATCTCATCCTTCTGGTTGTAGAAGGTCGCCAGGTTCGTCTGGAAATAGCCGGGCCCGAGTTTCGTCTGCTTCTGTGGAGAGCAATTGAGCGTCTCGTTGGTCGAGTAGATGCGATCGCCCGGTCGCACCGGAACGCCATAGGTCTGAAGCGAGCCCTGGGCGATCGTTTCCCTCATGCCGGGAGGCATCGGAATCCCACCCCCTCCGGTCGTCGCTGCCC
>JAPYTP010000101.1 GCA_029941885.1 Myxococcota bacterium | reverse complement strand
GCTTCGTGCCGAGCGCGATGGGATTCGCGTGGTCGAGCCGACGTTCGATCTCGATGCGATTCGCTCGCAGGATGGGCTTGCCCTGTTCGACGAGCGCCTCGATCGGCTCCTGTGCGAGCCGGTCCCAGACTTCGAATTCGCGGGGATAGGACGCGATCGCCGCGTTGACCGCGTCGGAATCGGGGAGCGCCCAGTTCCAGAGATCCTGGTCCTCGACGTATCGGAGCAGGTCCGGAACCGGCTCGTCCGGATGAAAATACTGCCAGGCGAGAACGGATCCGGAATGACTCAGATCGAATCGGAGCTCATGTCCCTCGGCCTCGAGCTCGTTCACGTAGCCGAGATCGCTGGTGAGTCGGTCGAACGCCGTCACGTGATGGTCGAGGACGATGACCTGCGCGGCGACGTCGGCGAGTTCGCGGAGTTCATCCTTGTCCGGCGCGATATCGACGAACGCGACGAGCGCATCCTCGCAGTCGCCCATGCGCACGCGATCCTCGTGCCCGCGCGCAACGAACCAGGCGTCGTCGCCCCAGGCCCGGTGGACGGACCAGACGGCGCCGAATCCATCCGGGCAGCCGGAATGGTAGAAGCAGAGTTTCTTCACAAGCTCACGATTCCACGATCCGCATTTCGATTTGCTTCGACTCCGGAACTCATTTGCTGTCTCATCGGACGACGACACTCTCCGGTGAACCGGCAAGCCCGGAGCATTTCGGGTTAACACTCGACTCGCATGGGCCGGCTCGCTGCGAAGCCGCAGTGTAGCGGCCGCGCACCGTACAGAAATTGCGTTCCGGGCGCCTGGATTGATGACGCGGAGCGGGGGGCTGCGGTAGCCTCCCGCCTCTCTCGGAGACCCCGATGTTCCACCCCTCTGAACGCATCGCCCTTGCGGCACTCGACCGGCCCGCCGGGCGCGCGGAATGGCTCCGTGTCGTCGACGGACTCCATGCCGTGCCCGGATTCTGGTGGCTCGATAGTGCACTCGAAGACGGCCGGCTCGGGCGCTTCTCGTTCGCGGGCGCCGATCCCTATCTGTGGCTGACGGCGAGGGGCAACGAGGTCGAGATCGACGTGCAGCGCGAGGTCCGGGCGGGGCTCGCACCGGGGTTTCACCGCTTTCGGACCGACCCGATCGATTGTGCCCGAGCGCTGCTGCCCCGCGCCGACTCTCTCGCGTATTCGACCCGTACCGCCGGGCGCTCGGGAAACCCACGCTGGCACGAGGTGGCCGGCCTCTCCGCCGGTCTCGATCTTCCCTTTCTCGGAGGGGCGGTCGGTTATTTCGGATACGAGTTGGCGAGCGCGATCGAGGGGCGGCTTCGCTTCGAGAATACGAACGATCTGGGTTTGCCGGATCTGGCGCTGGCCTTCGTGGACCGCGTGCTGGCCTACGACCACGAGGCGGAGCGGCTGTGGGTGGTCGGGCTCGGCTTTGGCGACGGTCGTTCGGGCAGAGGCGGGGGGCCGCGGGAAACCGCGATGGCGCGTTCGCGGCACGTGGCAGATGACCTGACGGCCCACGTCGAGCGGACCCTTGCCGAGGGGCCGCCGGTTCCCACGCTGGCCTCCGAGTCGATGTCCGTCGGTTGCGGTTCAGTGGATTCGCTCTCGATCACATCGACGGTCGACGCCAGCGAGTACGCCAAGGCGGTCGACACGGTGCTCCACGAGATCGGTTCGGGAAACGTCTATCAGGCGAATTTCAGCCAGCGTCTGAGCATCGACGCGCCGATCGATTCGTGGTCACTCTATCGATTCCTGCGCGCCCACAACCCCGCGCCCTTCGGAGCGTACGTCGCGTTGCCCGATGCGGTGATCCTCTCGAGTTCGCCGGAGCGTTTCCTGCGCGTCGACGATTCGCGTCGCGTGGAAAGCCGGCCGATCAAGGGAACGCGCGGCCGGGGCGATGACGAAATCTCCGACGAACGCCTGGCACGGGAACTGTCGAATAGCATCAAGGACCGCGCGGAGAACTTGATGATCGTCGACCTCGTGCGCAACGACCTCGGTCGGGTCTGCACGCCGGGATCGATCGCGGTTCCCGAGCTGATGAAGATCGAGACCTACGCGGCGGTGTTCCAGATGGTTTCGACGGTCACCGGAGAGCTGGCGACGGGCCGCGACGCATTCGATCTCGTGCGTGCGACCTTTCCTCCGGGCTCGATGACCGGAGCGCCGAAGATCGCCTCGATCGAGCTGCTCGAGAAACTCGAGAGTGTCCGACGCGGCGTCTACGCAGGGGCGCTTGGCTATTTCGACGTCCGGGGCGGGCTCGATCTCTCGGTCGTGATCCGGACGATCATCCTGAAAGACGATTGCGCACATCTTCACGTGGGCGGGGGGATCGTCGCCGATTCGACCCCCGAAGCGGAGTACCTCGAATCCCTCGACAAGGCCCGAGCGCCGCTCGCGGCCATCGTCGCCGCGCTCGGGAAGACCGGACGAGGGGAGGGGACCCATTCGTGAGCGGACGGCGGATCTACGTCGATATCGACGACGTCCTCTCCGAAACCATCGCGCGTCTGATCGACCTGCTCGAGACGACCCATGAACGCCGGGTCGATATCGAAGAGGTGCGCTTCTTCGATCTCGAAAAGTCCTTCGGTCTGGCCGCGCACGAGATCGGTGCCTTTATGGACCGGGCTCACACAGACGAGGTAATCGAGTCGATCGCCCCGGCCGAGGGCGCGGTGGAGACCCTCGCGGACTGGGCCGGTGCAGCCCACGAAGTCATGCTCGTCACCGGGCGGCCGCCGAGTACCCGAGCCGCTTCGCTGCGCTGGCTCGAGCGCCACTCGATCGCTCATACGGCACTCCATCACCTCGACAAGTGGGATCGGCCGAGCTGGAACGAGTCGGGTCTTCCGGCGCTTCGATTCGAGGAGATCCCCGCCTTCGACTTCGATTTCGCGGTCGAAGACAGCCTCGAGACAGCCGTGCGGCTGGTCGAGGACTTCGGGATTCCCGTCGCGCTGATGGATCGCCCGTGGAACCGCGATCTCAGCGGGCTCCGGACCCAGACCCGTGACGCCCTGGTTCGTTGTTCGGACTGGCGGGCGGTGGCCGAGGTCCTCTCGCGAGGCTAATCGCAGAGTTCAGGACGTGCGTCCCTCGGCCCTTCGTACGAGAGTGGCGAGGGCGGAGACGACCGGCGTTTCGATGTCGAACTCGCGTCCGAGCCGCTCGACCGCGCCACACAGCGCCTCGATCTCGGTCGGCCTTCCGGCGCGCAGATCCTGCAACATGGAGGATTCGTGCGCCGCGGTTGGCGGAATCAGCTCCGCGTGAAAGGTCTCGAGATAGGCCTGTGCGGTGGGCCACGGAAGCGAGATCCCGGCGGCTTCGAGAACGCGGAAGATCTCGCGGATCACCTCCTCGACCAGCGACCGTGTGGTCTGGTCCGCGGTCAGCTCCCCATAACGTCGCCCCGCCAGGGCTCCGAGGGGGTTCAAGGCGCAGTTGTAGAGCATCTTTCCCCACAAGACGGCGGGCATATCTCCCGATGTTTCAGCGGGGACGCCCCCGGTATCGATGCGTTCCGCAACCGGAACGAGGGAACCGATCTCAAGGCCGAAGACACTTCCCAGAGCGATCGGAGACGCATGCGCGGTGATCTCGACCTCGTGGCGGCGGTGACGTTTGAAACCGGTGATCACCCGCGCGTGAAACAGGCGCGTTTGCGGCCAGAAGGGGCGGAAGGGTTCCTCGTTCCCCCAGCCGTTCTGGCACAGCAGCAGCCGGGTTCGCTTCGCGAGGGCCGGAGCCAGAGGCGCGAACTCTCTCGCGATCGCGTCGGTGGCGTATGCCTTGGTGCAGATCAGGTGCCAATCCGGTGGGTCCTCGAAGAGGGAGGTCGGATCCATTCGGGTCGTGAGCTGATCGGGGGGGACGACTCGCTCCCCGAACAGACCCGTTCGCCGAATGCCGTGTCGGGCGATCGCCTCGTCGGTCTCCGGATCGCGCCCGAGCAGCAGCAGGCGTTCGTCCGGGCGCGCGAGCGTGCTCGCCAATCCGATTCCGACGGCCCCGACTCCCCAGATGGCGAAACGCACGCGCGAGTCTCCCCTCTCGATGGCCGCACCCTCTCTGGCTCGACCGACGGGCTAGTCTTACACGACTCGTCGAGAAGAGGGAGTCGTTGCATGGGGGGAATCGGCCGGCTGTTCGTTCTCGTCGCGCTTGCCGTGTCGCTCGTGCTCGGTTCGGGCGAGGCGATATCCGGTCCCCTCGGCGATGACCCGGGTGGAGCCGATCCCCTTGCCCGGTTGACGCCGGCGCAGCGCGCCTCGGCGAGGGCGCTGGGCGAGGCCCGCCGATTGGTGGAGGAGGGCCTCCTGGCAGAGGCGCGCACCGCACTGGCGCGAACCCGGCACGCCCCCTCGCTCGCGGGCTATGCCGAGCTCGTCCGGGTGCGTCTGCTCATGAAGGAAGGCACCCACGCCGAGGCCTACCAGGCGGCGACCCGCGCCCTCGAGGGCTCCCCGAGTCGCGCGCTTCGGGCCGCGCTCGGCGTGCTCAAGGGAGAGGCGCTCGCGATGGGCGGAGACACCCCGGCCGCGGAGCTCGCCTGGAACGAGGTCCTCGGGTCTCCGGGGGCGAAGGACGAAGCCGTCCGGCAGTCGATCGAACTCTCGATCATCGCCTCCCGACAGCGGATCGGAAGCCTCGATCCGGGCGTCGATCCCCTCGTCCTGCTCGATCAGAACTATGCCGACGTCATGGTCCATTCTTCTGGGGTGCCCGCGTCGCTGCTCCCCACGCCGGTCGTTCTCGACCGAGCCACTGCCGCCCTCGAGGCGGGCCATCCCGCCGATGCTCGCGCGCTCTTCGACCAGGCGATCTCGAATACGCTCGACCCCGCACAACAACGGCGAGCGAAGATGGGTCGCGCGCGGGCGCTCTTCCGTGAGCGCAAATACGAGAGTGCGGCGAAGGCCTACGGCGGGCTGCTCCCCGACATCGAGGCGCGCTTCTGGCGTGCGCGCAGTCTGGCGCGCAAGGGTCGGATCGAGGAGTCGCTCGAGGAGTTCGCCGAAGTCGCCCGGGGCTCGGACGAAGAGTTTGCGAGCTGGGCACTCTATCTCGCGGGTACGCTCTACGAAGACCGTGACGAGATGAAGGCCGCGATCGGATCGTTCCAGCGTGCCGCGGAATTCGCGCGTTTTCCCGACCGCGTGCGCGACGCGCTGTGGCGCAAGGGCTGGACCCAGTACAGGACGGGCCGCCACAGTGACGCCCGCGAGACGTTTGGGGCGTTGGTGGAGAAGATCGACGATCCCCTGGAGGAGCTCCGGCCGCGCTATTGGTCGGCGCGCGCCGCCCAGCACGCCGCCCAGCACGCCGGTCAGGCCGAGCAGGCTCGAGCGGAACTCGGGCGTCTCGCCCGCGATTTCCCGCTCACCTATTACGGCTGGCGCGCCCAGGAGCGCCTGGCTCTCGACGGGGCCCAGCTCATCGTGACCGGACGCGGACTCGCCGAGGGGACCCGTCGCGTCGACGACGAGGCGATCGAGCGATCCGCGATGTTGATCGAGGCGGGCCTCGAAGACTTCGCGCGGGACGAACTCCGCTTCGCCGCGGGTCGAGCGCGCGGATTCGTCGACCGAACGCGTGTCGGCATCCTGCTCGCCCGGGTGGGCGACTATCATCGTGCGAACGAACTCGTGGTGACCGCCTATGGGGCCTCCCTGGCGCGCGGACTCCAGCCCGACCGAGCCGTGCTGTGGTGGCTGTCCTGGCCGCCGGCCTATCGCGAGACGATCGCGGCGGTCTTTCCGAAGGACGCCTCGATCGAACCGGAACTCGTGTGGGCGATCATGCGCGAGGAGAGTCATTACCGAGTCGATGCGCGATCCGCCGTCGGCGCGCTCGGGCTTCTCCAGTTGATGCCGAGTACCGCGGCGCAGCTCGCCCGGGAGCGGGGCATCGAGGGATTCGAAGCCGAGGACCTCTTCGATCCGCGAACGAATATCACCCTGGGCACGACCTACCTCGACCAGCTAAGCCGTCGCTTCGACGGTCGCATGTCCGCCGCGATCGGGAGTTACAACGCGGGTCCTCGGCGTGTCTCGGGCTGGCTCCGGGGTGACGCACGGAAACTCGACGACGATGCCTGGGTCGAGAACATTCCCTACGACCAGACGCGATCCTACGTGAAGAGGGTGCTCCGGAGCCTGCACGTCTACAAGAGTTTCTATCGGTAGAGGCGGTAGAGGCGGTAGAGGCGGCGGTAGAGGGGGTAGACGGAAAGCCGATCGGGACGCGGGGGTGAGCGGTAGTGGAGGCGGGCCGCAGATCCTAAGCTGGGTCAGAAGGAGAACCCGCATGAGCCCGCCCGCCGACTCTTCTGCCGGAACGCAGAACGCCCCCCCCAAGATGTCCTACGAAGCTGCCGTCCAGGCCATCACCGGCCCGGGCAGTCCCTTCGAGCTGGCGGACGAGGACGTAGGCGGCATCGTGATGCCGGTCTTCAAGAAGCGCTTCCGATCGCTGCGCGAGATTCTCGAGAAGTCGGTCGAGTTCGGGGACGCGGAGCTTGCGGTCTGGGATAGTGGCGAACGCTGGCAATTCGCAGAGCACGAACGGATGGTCGCGTCGGTCGCGGCGGCGCTGCGCGACAAGCATGGCATCGGCAAGGGCAGTCGCGTGGCAATTCTGGCCGCCAACCGACCCGAGTGGATCCTGGCGGCGTGGGGCACCCTCGTGCTGGGTGGAACCGTCGTGGCGATGAACGGCTGGTGGCAGGGGGACGAAGTCCTCTACGGCCTCGAACTGTCGGAGCCGGACCTTTTATTCGGCGATCTCGGGCGGCTCGCCCGGGTGGCGGAGCACGACCTCGGGGTGCCGACCGTGGTTTTCGAAGAGGCGTTCGCCGAGTACGAATCCTACGATCGAAAGGCGCCGTTGCCCGACGCGCCGATCGCCGAGGACGATCCCGCCGCGATCATGTTCACCAGCGGAACCACGGGCCGGCCGAAGGGTGCTGTGATGTCGCATCGCAACTTCATCGCCTTCCTCCAGATGAATTTCTGTAACGGCGGCTTGAAGTACCTGATGAATCCGCCGACCCCGGAACAGGCGGCGCTCCCACCGCTGGTCGGGATCACGTCGAATCCGCTCTTCCACGTCTCGGGCTTCCAATCCGGAGCGCTCATGGGTCCGGCGACGGGCATGAAAACGGTCTGGACGACGGGCCGCTTCGATCCCGAGAAGATTATGCGACTCACCCTCGAGGAAGACGTGACGCGCTGGGGCGGGATCACGACCCAGCTGTGGCGACTGATCGAGCATCCGAGCTTCGAGCCCGAGCGCTTCCGCCAGGTGCGTTCGATGGGGGGAGGGGGATCGCGCTTCTCGCCGGATCTCCAGCGCACGCTGCGCGAGAAGCTTCCCCAGGCGACCCGCGATTTCAACGTCGGCTACGGACTCACCGAATGTGGCGGCCTGTGTTCGATGGCCGTCGGAAACCTCCTCGAGGAACATCCCGAGACCGCGGGTCGGACGATCCCGGGCAACGATGTCGCGATCTTCGACGACGAGGGGGTGCGCCTGCCCGACGGCGAGGACGGCAACATCTGTGTGCGTGGGCCGAACGTCATGCTCGGTTATTGGCGCAATCCCGACGCGACCAAGGAGGCCTTCTTCGAGGATGGCTGGCTGCGCACCGGCGACATCGGTCAGATGCGCCAAGGCCTGCTCTTTCTCGCCTCCCGCAAGCGCGACATGATCATTCGCGGCGGCGAGAACATCTATCCGACGGAGATCGAGAACCGCATCGACGATCATCCGGACGTAGAGGAGGTCGCCGTCGTCGGGATCGATCATCGTGAACTCGGCCAGGAAGTGAAGGCGATCATCGTTCTCAAGCCCGGTAGGCAGCTCGAGGAACAACAGCTCAAGGATTTCGTCGCGGAGACGCTCGCCTATTTCAAGGTGCCGGCCCACGTCGAAGTGCGCGAGGAGTCTCTGCCGCGAAATGCCACGGGCAAGGTCCTGAAGCAGGTGTTGCTCGGCGAAGCGGAGAACACGTTCGTGGAGGAATGAGGAGGCCGGGGAGTCATCGGACGGATCCGAGGCTCTCGCTACCGCGCCGCGGGCCGGTTCCAATCCTGTATGCTCGTCGCCCCCGGTTGAATCGGTGGGCACGGACTCGACCACACGGAGAGAATGCAATGTCGAAGGGACCCCTCGCGGGCGTAACGGTTCTGGAAGTCGCGGGCATCGGCCCCGGGCCCTTCTGCGGGATGATGCTGGCGGACATGGGAGCGGACGTCGTTCGCATCGACCGCGCCGCGAGTGTCAAGGGAGGCGACGCGAGCAAGCCGCCGCTCGACGTGCTCGCACGCGGGCGCCGCAGTGTCGGCGTCGATCTCAAGCAGCCGGGCGGCGTCGAGACCGTGCTCCGAATGGTCGAGCAGGCGGATGTCTTGATCGAGGGCTTCCGACCCGGCGTGATGGAACGCCTCGGGCTCGGGCCCGACATCTGCCTCGAACGCAACCCGAAGCTGATCTTCGGGCGCATGACGGGTTGGGGCCAGGAAGGTCCGATGGCCCAGGCCGCGGGTCACGACATCAACTACATCGCGCTCGCCGGCGCTCTCGAGCCGATCGGCCGCATGGGCACGAATCCCGTCGCGCCGCTCAATCTCGTTGGCGACTTCGGGGGCGGGGGGATGCTGCTGGCCTTCGGAATCGCCACGGCGCTCGTCGAGCGCGCGAACTCGGGCAAGGGGCAGGTCGTCGACGCCGCGATGGTGGATGGGGCGTCGACCCTGATGGGCTTCTTTCACGGCATGAAGGCGATGGGCGCACACGGGCCGGGGGGTCGCGGGACCAATATCCTCGATACCGGTGCGCATTTCTACGACACCTACGAAACGAGTGACGGCAAATACATCTCGCTTGGGTCGATCGAGCCCCAGTTCTATTCGGAGCTGCTCGAGAAGCTCGGAATGGCGGAGGACGATCTGCCCCATCAGATGGACAAGTCGGGATGGCCGCTGCTGAAAGCGCGCTTCGAGACGCTGTTCAAGACCCAGACGCGGGATCAGTGGTGTGCGCTCATGGAGGGGACGGATATCTGCTTCGCGCCGGTGCTCTCGATGGACGAGGCGCCGAACCATCCCCATATCCGGCATCGCAAGACCTTCGTCGAGTCCCACGGGCTCGTCCAGCCGGCCCCCTCGCCGCGCTTCAGCCGAACCCCCGCGGAGCTCGAGAAGCCGCCGGCTCATGCGGGCCAGCACACCGATGGGGTGCTCGCTTCCTTCGGATTCACAGCGAAAGACATCGCGAAGCTCAGGGACGGCAAGTCGATCGCCTGAGCGAGGATCAGAAGAGAGTATCGCTGCTTCGCTTTCCGGACGTCTCGACTCTACTCAGGAACACCGGATCGGTTAGAGTCGCGCCCGTCATCAACTCGGTCCAGGTAGGGGGGAATCGTGAATCCCAAACTCGCATCCGTCGCAATCGTCGCTCTGCTCGTACTCATGTTCGGGCAGCGCTTTCTTCATTCCGTTCCGGCGGGCCACGTCGGCGTCGCGATCCTCTTCGGCCAGGTCCAGGAACCGCCCTACCCGGAAGGTCTCCACGTGGTGAATCCGTTCCTCACCTGGGCCGATCTCGACGCCCGTCAGGACTCGTTCAAGATCTCGCAGCTCGAGATGCCGACCCGGGATCAATTGCTGTCGAGGGTCGATCTCTCGATCCAGTGGCGCCTCGACGCGAGCCGTGCCTCGGAGATCTTTCGTGAAACCGGCGACAAGGAGCGACTCGTCCAGGTCCATCTCCACCCGAAGGCCCGCTCGCTGGTTCGCGAACTCGGCACGAGAATCGACCGCGCCGAGGATCTGTTCAAGGACGAGGTCCGGGATCGGCTCGCCCTCCAGCTCACGACGGACCTGTCGGCCTACGTCGCGGACAAGGGCATCATCATCGAGTCCGTCCTACTCCGGAACATCAATCTCCCGCCCGTGCTCGCGGACGCGATCGGCCGGAAGAAAGAGCGCGAACAGGAAGTCGAACGCCAGCGCGCCGAACTCGAACGCGTGAAGCTCGAGCAGGAACAAAATGTCGCGTTGGCGGAAGCCAACTTTCGAGCGTCGGAAGAAGACGCCAAACGAATTCGCCTCCTCGCGGAAGCGAGGGCCTTCGAGATCGCAACGATCAACAAGGCCGCGTCCGGCAACCCCGCCTATATCCAACTCCAGTCCCTCGAAGCGCTCAAGTCGATGGCCAAGGATCCGGCGGCCAAGCTCTACTTCCTCGACTCGAACTCGCCGTCGCCGCTCCCGTTGATGCACCTCGGGGATGTCGCGGCGGCGAAGCGCTAGGCGTCCCGGCCGACCGACGCCCCGGGAACGGGGCCGGCTTCCTTTGCAACGGTTGCCGCCTGCTGCGGGCTGCACGCAGTCGTCTGGCTTGGCCACGGGGGCACGCCCGTGAACGTCCCCTACGGACGTCCGCGCGCAGCGGCCTTTGCCTCTGTGTGGCATTGGTGTTGGCGGGCCTTTATTCGGACGGGCTGGTTGTTGAGGACTTCTTTGCGCGCCTCTGATTGGGTCTGCGCCGAAAAGGGCCGATTTTGCCAGCAAGTAAAGTAGATGTAGATTCGCCGCTTCCGCCGAAAATCACTGAAATAGCAAGTGTTTTCATAGGACATATCGGATAGGGTAAAGCCTTAATTCTCTGTTCAGGAGCAACTCCCCCCCATGGTCTCGCGTCCTCCAGGCTCGGGATCTCGGCCTCGATGACTATCCGAGATACCCGATGACAACCGAGTCCATCGTTCGCATGCAATCGGCCGCCAAGATCGATGCGGAATTCACCAGTGTCGACTGCAACTCCTAGGAACGGAGAGGGTTCTCCGGAATCGTCCCTCGAGAGTCTTCGGCGTCCAGACCGCTACCACGTGCTCTCGGTCCTCGGTGAGGGTGCGGTCGGCCTCGTCGAACGGGTGTTCGACGCGCATCTTGGCCGAATCGTCGCGCGCAAGACGCTGCGAGAATCCCTGCGCTCGGATCACCTGACGATCCGGACGTTCGTGAACGAGGCCAAGATCATCGGCCATCTCGATCACGGATCGGTGGTCCCGATCTTCGATGCGTATGTGAACGAGGAGGGGCTTCCGGTCTACACGATGCGGGAGATCCGCGGCCGCAGTCTCGCTCGCGTGTTGAAGGTCGACTTCGAGTCGGGGAACGCGACTCCGCTGGCCCTCGATCGGACGCTCAAGATCGTGTCGCAACTCTGTGAGGGTCTCGCGCACGCACACGAACGCGGGGTCCTCCATCTCGACCTCAAGCCGCAGAACATCATCGTGCTCGAACACGACGAGGTCGTCCTCGTCGATTGGGGAGCGGCACGACTCTTCTCCCCGGAACGCTATTTCGGAAAGCTCGAGAAGTTTCCGGAGTTGTCGCTCCTCGCGAAACTCGAACCCGAAGACGATGAACTCTTCGTGGGGACGCCTCGCTATATGTCTCCGGAGCAGACGGAGAAGGCGCGAGCGGACCTCGGGCCGAGTTCGGACATCTTTTCGATGGGGATCATCTTCTATCAGATGCTCACGGGTGGGCTCCCCTTCCACGGTGAAAGCCTCGAGGAGCTGCTCTTCCACATCCGCGAGACCCCCGTCGAGGAGCCGCGCAAGGTCGATTCGGGGATCCATCGCCGACTCTCTTCGATCGTGATGCGGATGCTCGCGAAGTCGCCCGCCGACCGATATCAGGGGTTCGAAGAGGTCCTCGGCGACCTCGAGGAGTTCCGGTCGACCGCCGCGGAGTTCCCGGTGCGTCACTTCGAGGCGGGGGAACTGATCTTCTCCGAAGGGGATCCGGGCGACGCCGCCTACGTGATCGTCGAAGGCGAGGTGGAGATCTGGACGGGGACGGGGGAGGCGCGTCGGGCCCTCGGGTTGAACGTCGAGGGCGAGGTCTTCGGCGAACTCGCCCTGCTTCGGGACATGCCGCGCTCGGCCAGCGCGACCGCACGCCAAGCGACCTCCGTGCGGGTGATCGGCCAGCCCTCGCTCATGAGCGAGGTCGAACGGCTCAACCCCTGGGTCCTGGCGATCTTGAGCGGTGTGGTCGAGCGCTTCGTCGATCGATCGGAACGGCTGGTCGAGCTGTTGCGCCAGTCCGACGACGACTAACCTTCCGTCCGACCCCCATTCGGGTCTCGAGGGAGCGTCCATGAACACGATTGCGGATCCGCTGAACCATGCGAATCGCGTGTCGGCGAAGCGCCTGGCAACGGTCTGCGGAGAGACCCGACACACCTACGCTGAGCTGTGGTCCCGGTGCCGGCGGCTCGGCGGCGTTCTGTCACAGCTCGGGATCCTGCGCGGCGAGCGTGTTGCGATCTGGGCCGACAACAGCCATCAGTACATCGAGGTCTACGCCGGTGTCCCCGCCGCGGGTCGGGTGGTGGTTCCCCTCAATACCCGCCACGCGGAGCCGGAGCTGGTCTACGCGCTGAACGATTCCGGGGCTCGCTTCCTCCTGACCGATCGCGACCCGGGCAAACTCGCTGATTGCGTCGAGCGGGTCATCACGATCCCCGACGAATATGAAACGCTGCTCGCGGGAGCGGACGAGAGGGAGCTCGGGGAGGGCGTCGAGGAGAACGACCTCGCGGGGCTCTTCTATACGGGGGGGACGACCGGTGCCTCGAAGGGCGTGATGCTCACCCATCGCAATCTGATCGAGAACACCTTCCACTTCCTGTCCAGCATTCCCCATCAGAAGAGCGACTCGGTGCTGGTGATGGCGCCGCTCTTCCATGCCGCGGGATCGAACGCGGTGCTCGCGAATATCTGGACCGGGGGGACACAGGTCATGTTGCCCATCTTCGCCCCCGACGGCGCACTCGATCTGATCGAAGGCGAGGGCTGTACCGGCTCGCTCGGGGTTCCGACGATGCTCTCGGCGATCGTCGAGGAACAGACGGCGCGCCCGCGCAAGACGGATAGCTTGAGATACCTGGCCCACGGCGGATCGCCGATCTCGACGGAGTTGCTTCGCCGGGTTCACCAGGTGCTCCCGACGGCGGAGTTGATCGAGATCTACGGAGCGACCGAGCTCTCGCCGATCGCGACGATCGCACGACACGAGGAAGAGCTGCTGGACACGGACCGGATTCGCTCCTGTGGCCAACCGATCCTCGGCGTCGGCGTGCAGATCCTGTCGGAGGACGGCGGTCTCCAGGCGGTCGGCGAGGTCGGCGAGGTCGTTGTGCGAGGCCCGACGGTCATGCAGGGCTATTGGAACAAGCCGGAACAGACGGCCTCGGTCCTGCGCGACGGCCACTATTGGAGCGGCGATCTCGGCTATATGGACGAAGAGGGATATCTCTTCCTGGTCGATCGATCGAAGGACATGATCGTTTCCGGAGGAGAGAACGTGTATTCGACGGAGGTCGAAGAGGTCCTCTACAAACACCCGGCCGTGCTCGAGGCGGCGGTCTTCGGCGTGCCGGACGAGAAGTGGGGGGAGGCGGTCTACGCGGCGGTCCACCTGCGGCCGGGGACCGAGGGCGTCGACGCGAAGGATCTCGTGGCGTTCTGCCGCGAATATCTCGGCGGCTACAAGGTGCCGAAGGGCATCGACCTGCACGCCGAGGTGCTGCCCAAATCCGGCCCGGGCAAATTCCTCAAGCGCGAGCTCCGAGAACCCTATTGGGCAGGGCGCGACCGCGCGGTGAACTAACGTTTCGCTTCGCGCCCGCTTCGGCGACGATCAGATCATGTGTGATTTCGGATCGAGCCCCATGAGGGCCCGCCCGCCCTCTCCATACACCCGCTCGTTGGCAAACGCGTGCTGCGTGATGGTCGAGATGTCACGCCATTGGCGGTCGAGGAGCGACTTCGAATAGAGCGCGGATCCGCCCCCCGCCTCGTACATCCGCGAGACGACGGATTTCGAGGCACGAAACGCGTGAATGCCCGCGAGTCGATAGGTCGCGCGCTGCGCGAGGGTCACTTCGTCGCCCCGGGCGAGGGTGTCGTACAGCGAGGCGGTCGCGTCATAGACGTAGGCGCGGGCCGCTCCGAGCTCGGCTTCCGCTCGACCCACGGATGTCTGTAAAAGCAGGTCGTCCTGGAGCCGTGTCTTGCCGGTCATGACGATCTTTTCGGCGGCGAGTTCGCAGAGGGTGTCGATCGAGGCTCGGGCGATTCCGAGGGAGACGCCCGGCGCATTCGCGACGATGAACCAGGGGTAGGCATAGACGGGGCCGTCGAAGCGCGGTGGATCGAAGAGCGAGAAGGTCCGTTCGGCGGGGACGAAGACGTCGTCGACGCCCCAATCGTTGCTGCCGCTTCCGGCGAGCCCGGTCGTCTGCCAGTTGTCGTGAATCGTGCAATCGCTGCGGGGAAAGAAGGTCATGCGAATGGTGGGCTGGCCCTCCGCGTCGAGGACCGGCCCCGCGTCGTCCACGACCAGGCAGCCCCCGACGAACCACTCGGCGTGGAGGCTCGCGCTTCCGAAGCCCCACTGGCCGCTGACGCGGTAGCCGCCCTCGACGGGTCGGGCCTTGCCCCGCGGTAAGAGCGTGCTCGCCGTGACCACGTTGCGATCGGCGTAGATCTCCTCGGCGGCCTCCTCCGGAACCAGTGCCGCATAATAGCCGCCGTCGGATCCGATCATCGCGACCCAGCCGACCGAGCCGTCCGCGGTCGAGAGCACTTCGACGATCTCGAGTTGCGTCATCGGGTCGGCTTCCGGGCCGCCCATCGCCCGGGGGATCGCCATGCCGAAGACGCCGGCGTCTTTCAGGGCGTGGACGATCTCGTCGGTCAATCGGCCGCTCTTCTCGATCTCGTCCGAGGCGGCGAGGATCGAGGGCGAGAGGGCGCGGACGCGGTCGATGATCTCGGTGCCCTGTCGGGGGGCGCGGGAATGGGTCATGGTCTTCTCGTCTCGGTTCGAGGAACGGTTGGCAGTCGAGGGGACGCGATCAGGCGCGGTCGCCGTCGGGGTCGGGATGAAAATTCGGCGGACGCTTCTCGAGAAACGCCCGCATGCCTTCCTGTTGGTCCGCGGTGCCCCAGGTCGCTTTGACGGCGGCCCGTTCTGCGGCGATTCCCTCCTCGAGGGATCGTTCGCCGGCGCCGACGATGCAGGCGAGGACCCCCGCGACGGCGGCTGCGGGCTGGGCGGCGAGTTCCTGGGCGAGATCCTGCGCGCGCTCCTGGAGTTCGTCGTTCGGCCAGACCTCCTGGACGAGTCCGATGCGATAGGCCTCGGGCCCCGAGATCATCTTCCCGCGCAGGATCATGTCGAGTGCGGCGTCGCGCCCCACACAGCGGGTGAGTCGCGCGGTTCCGCCCCAGGCCGGAACCGTCCCGAGATCCATCTCCGGCAATCCGATCCGGGCGCCTTCCGCCGCCGCGAGCCGGAAATGACAACCGAGCGGCAATTCGAGGCCGCCGCCGAGGCAATAGCCGTAGAGCGTGGCGATCGCGGGCTTCGGCATGTTCTCGATCGCGCGGATGACGCGTAGGCGCTGGTCGAGCACACCCCAGAAGCTGCCCTTCTGCTTGACGCCCTCGCCGAATTGCTTGAGGTTCATTCCGACGGAGAAATGTTCGTCGCCGGCGCCGCGGATCACGATGGCCCCGATCGAATCGTCCTTCGCGAGTTGCGAGATCGCGACCTCGAGCTCGTCCATGAACGCGAGGGTCATGCGATTGCGCGGGGCGTCGTTGTTGATGAGGGTCGCGACGCGTCCCTTTCGCTCGATGAGTAGTGCGTCGCCCATGGCCGGCGATCTCCCTTTTCGTGCAGGTCCGGACGATTTCTGGCGCGGCCCACCGCCGTGCTTCGAGCGGGCTTCGGGGTCCGTCTATTTCCAGGCGAAAACCGGCTGCTCGTAGTGAGCGACCCGGGTGTGGCGCCCGCGCAAGGCCACCTCTCGCATCTGGAAGAGGACGGCGGCGGTCGGGCTGTGGATGAGGGTCCCGAGCATCGGGATCGAGAGGACCGGTCGATCGCTCTCGGGAATGTCTCGCAGCACCGGGACGCCGGGCTTCTCGAGTTCCGCGAGGGGGACGACGTGGAGTCGCTCGACCTCGTCGGGATTTGGACGTAGGGTCTGGCCCGGTTCGGCCCAGCAGACGACGGGCGTCATCCGGAAGCCGGATCGCGTGGGGAAGTCGTCGAGCAGGCCGAGGACGTTCTCCGGTTCGAGTTCGAGTCCGATCTCTTCATCGGTCTCGCGCAGGGCGGCTTCGATCGGGGTCTCCCCCTCATCGAGGCGGCCGCCGGGAAGCGCCCATTGGCCGGCGTGGTTCTTGAGACGCGAGGTGCGGCGGGTGATCAGGAAGCAGGCCTCACCCTCCTCGTTGGCGGTGATGATGAGTGCGACGGCCGCGGGACACAGTTCGGAGTCGGGATGAGCCCGGCGCTCGAATCCGGCGAGGTTGGCATCGACCCGAGCGCGCAGGGCGTCGTCGAAAGAATGGGCTCGGTTCGTCACGGGGTGGGAGCATAGGCCGTTTCGAAGGGATCGGGACGCGCTGCCGAGGCGGCTCGAATCGCTTCGCATGAGGAAAAGAGCGGAAGGGAATCGAATCTTGAGCGCTGTGAGTGAGATCGGAATCAGTTGGGCGGAGGCGAGGGATCGCGGGCGGGCCTTGCTCGAGGGCGTGACCCGGCGACGACTCGAGGGCGCTTCGCCCGAGGTCGAATTGGGCGCTCTCGACTGGGGCGGCGAGGGTGAACTCGTCGTGTTGCACCACGCGAACGGATTCTGTGCCGCGATGCTGGCACCGATCGCGAAGGGACTGAGTGACCGTTTTCGGGTGGTCTCGATCGATGCGCGGGGACACGGAGACTCGACGAAGGTCGCGCCGGGGGGGGATTCGGACGCCTATTCCTGGCGCGTACTCGGTGAGGATTTCGATAGCGCCATTCGCGAACTTCTCTCGCAGACCGGCCATGAGCGCGTGGCCCTCGCGATCGGGCATTCCTTCGGCGGGGCGCTGGCGCTGCGAGCCGCGAGTGCGAATCCTGAGGCTTTCGAGCGGCTGCTGCTCTGCGATCCGGTGATCCTGCCGCTGATGACGCCGGAGGAGCGGCGTGCGCGCTCGGACTCGACGGGTCTCGCGGCCTCGACCCGGAAGCGCCGGGACCGATTTACGTCCCGTGAGCAGGCCTACGAACACTTTCGGTCGCGGGCGCTCTTTTCGACCTTTTCGCTCGAAGCGCTCGCCCTCTACGTCGACGAAGGGATGACGGATACCGCGGAGGGCGAGGTCGCCCTGAAATGCGACCGTGAGATCGAGGCTGCGATCTTCGATGGCGGCGGCGCGAGCGCGGCCGATGAAATCGTCGATCGCGTGACGGCGGACGTGGTGTTCGTTCACGCCGAGCGCGGTAATTTCTCGCGTGAGTACTACGAGGAGGTCGCCTCGCACATGTCCCGTGCGCGGGTCGAGAGTCTGGATGCCGGACATCTCTTTCCCCTCGAAGAACCAGAACGCGTCCTTGCACTCGTCGATGATTCGATGCGGAACGCCTGACACGATGCTCCCTCGGGAGCGAGAAGAGAGACCCGATGCCCGACATGCCCGAACATCCCGACACGCTCCGACCCGAGGCCTTCGCCGTCTTCAAGACCGAGAAGATGGGGAAATCGACGCTCTTCGAGTCCGACCGGATTCTCGTGGGTCTCAACTGTTTCGAACCGGGGCAGGAACATGCACTGCACGCGCACGAGGGGATGGACAAGGTCTATCAGGTGCTCGAAGGCACAGGGACCTTCCTGCTCGAAGACCGCAAACTCGCGATGGAGCCCGGCACGATGTTGATCGCACCCTCCGGCGTACCCCACGGCATTCGCGCCGATGGCGGGGTCCGTCTGGTCGTCTCGGCGATTCTCGCGCCAGGCCCGGGCAAGAAATAGCGGTCGCGGTTCTCCACCGGTTCAGGACGCGCGGCGCTTCCTTCCGCCCGGTCGAAACGCCGAGACCCAGGGACCCTCTGATTCGAAGAATCGGTAGGGCAGCTCCGCCGCTTTCGTGATGCCCACGCGCGGGCCCTGAGCGATCCCGATTCGCGGCTTCCGGGCATCCGGTGGATGAAGCGTCAGGGGGCAGCGGAGCAGGCTCCGGCCGTCGTCTTCGAGGCGCAGCCCGAGGGCCTGGGCGAGTCGTCCGGGACCCACTGTGATCAGTGTGGGTCTGGCATCGATCCCGAGCCCTCGAAGGCCCCGCATCCGCTGGTGGCCCTCGAGTGGTTCTGCCGCGCGCAGCAAGACGGCCGCCGCCCGGCCCGCTCGCTGGCAGACGACGTTGACGCAGGTGTGGATCCCGTAGCTGCGATAGGCGTACAGGCGTCCGGCCGGGCCAAACATCGTCCGGTTGCGGTCGGTCTGCCCGGAGTGGGCATGGGAGGCGGGGTCGCTGCCGTCGCCGAGATAAGCCTCGACCTCGGTAATTCGAACCACGAGCCGCTCGCCGCCGTCCAACCGGTGGACGATCCGACAACCGATCAGATCTGCGGCGACGCGTCGTGAATCGCGGGCGTAGAAGCGCTGGGACAGCGGTCGATCGAGGGGCATGATCGGGAGTATCGGGTAGCGGGAGCGGTTTGCCCGCCCGAGGTCCGCGAGATCGCTTGAGCGTCGAGACGCGCATGCCGATGCCTTGTATGATCCCCGCGAAAAGGCCCCGCTGCGGTGTCCAGCGTGGTCCGAGCCGGGAGTCAGCGACGCACCGTCGTACGGAGAGAAGCCGGATGAAAGAGTCGAATCCCACCCAGGGCCCCCCGGCGAAGCGCCCCAAAGCGGACCTCGATGAACCGGTGGCGCCGGATTCACCCTATCTCGAACGGTTCGGAATCAACGCCGGTTGGGTCGAGGAAATCGAAGACCAGTATCGCGTCGATGCCCGATCGGTCGACGAGAGTTGGTCGGTGGAATTCGGTAGCGTCGTCGAGCCCCGAGCGGTGCGAGACGAGATCCGTCGTTCGACCCCCGCAATCGAACCCCCGACACCCAAGCGGGCCACGGCTCCGGTCGTGCCGACTCCGCCCGCCGAATCGCTTCCCCACAGTCCGATCGCGGTGATGCCCGAGGCGGTCCCGGCCCATGCGCTTGCGAATTCGGGCCTGCTTGGCGCGACGGAAGGCGGCGTTTCGCTCGAGCCCACTGCGGATCCCGCCGCGCTTCTTCATCAGGCCGATAAGCACGCGCGGGTGCTCCGCCTGATCCACTCGTATCGCGCCCGCGGCCATCGCATCGCCCAGAGCGATCCGCTCGGCGGCCAATCGACCTATTTCCCCGAACTCGATCCGGCGCACTATGGCTTCGGGAACGAGAATCTCGACGAACCCTTCATCGCCGGCGACCTCCCGGGCGGATCCGTCCAGACGCTGCGCCAGATCCTGACCCGTCTCGGCAAGACCTACTGTGGGCCGATCGGCGTCGAGTACACCCACGTCCAGGATCCCGGACGCAAGGCCTGGCTGCGCGAGTTGATGGAAGAAGGCCAGAACCATCCGAACGTCGACGACGTCGAACGCCACCGGATTCTCGAGAAGCTCGCCGCGGCGGAACTCTTCGAGAATTTTCTCCACACGAAGTTCCTGGGGCAGAAACGTTTCTCGCTCGAGGGGGGGGAGTCGCTGATTCCGCTCCTCGATCACATCGTCGAGAATTCCCCGGCGTTCGGAATTCGCGAGGTCGTCCTCGGGATGGCCCATCGGGGCCGTTTGAACGTGCTCGCGAATATTCTCGGCAAGAGCTACGAGTCGATCTTCTCGGAGTTCGAAGACTCACCCGATGTCGACGCCCCGTTCGGCTCGGGGGACGTGAAATACCACAAGGGTTTCTCCAGTGATCGCCGGGTCGTGACGGGCGAGCGTGTCCATCTCACGCTCACCTCGAACCCTTCGCATCTCGAGGCCGTCAATCCCGTAGTCGAGGGGCGAGCGAAAGCCAAGCAGGTGCGCGCGGGGGATTCAGACGGCGAGACGATCGTACCGGTCATCATCCACGGCGACGCCGCCTTCGCGGGGCAGGGGATGGTCGCCGAGACGCTGAACCTCTCGCAGCTGACCGGATATTGCACCGGGGGCACGATCCACGTGATCGTGAACAATCAGATCGGTTACACGACGACGCCGGCGGAAGCGCGCTCGACGCTCTACTGCACCGACGTCGCGAAGATGATCCAGGTTCCGATCTTTCATGTGAACGGGGATCATCCCGAGGCGGTGATCCACGTGACGAAGCTGGCGATGGCCTATCGCCAACGGTTCGGGGACGACGTCGTGATCGACCTGGTCTGCTATCGCCGCCACGGACATAACGAGGGCGACGAGCCGGCGTTCACCCAGCCGCGGTTGTACCGGAAGATCCGCGAGAAGAAGTCCGTCGAGACGCTCTATCTCGCGAAACTCGTTGAGGGCGGGCGCATCTCCCACGAAGAGGCCGACCAGATCAAGAAGCATCGACACGATGCGCTCAAGGAAGCGCTCGAGGTCATCCAGTCGCGCCCACCGGGGCCGGACGAGCCCTACGAGCCGCGAGGCCCCTGGACCGGTTATTCCCGGGTTCGCCCCGACGAACAGATCGACACTGCCGTGTCGATCGAACGCCTGGCGCAGATCGCGGCGGGGACCGCCCAGGTGCCGAGCTATTTCAATGTCCACAAGAAGCTTCAGGCGATCCTCGACGCACGGGCAAAATGTGTCGTCGAGGGCCTGGGGATCGACTGGGGACTCGGCGAGGCGCTCGCGTTCGGATCACTCCTGCTCGAGGGAACACCGGTCCGTCTCTCGGGTCAGGACTCCTCCCGCGGCACCTTCGCTCATCGCCATGCCGTGCTTGTCGATCAGGACTCGGGAGAGGAATACACCCCCCTCGACCACATCAGCGAGACCCAGGCGCATTTCGAGGTCTACGACAGTCTGCTCTCCGAAGCTGCCGTGCTCGGCTTCGAATACGGTTACAGCCTGGCGGATCCGAGCACCCTCGTACTCTGGGAAGCGCAGTTCGGTGATTTCGTGAATGGGGCCCAGGTCATCATCGATCAGTTCATCACCTCGGCCCACCAGAAATGGGGCCGCATGAGCGGGCTCGTCATGCTCCTGCCCCATGGATACGAAGGGCAGGGACCGGAGCATTCGAGCGCGCGTGTCGAGCGCTTCCTCCAGACCTGTGCCGAGGACAGTCTGCAGGTCGTGAACTGCACCAACCCCGCGCAGTATTTCCATGTACTGCGCCGGCAGATGCGACGCTCCTACCGAGCCCCGCTCATCGTGTTCACGCCCAAGAGCCTCTTGCGACATCCCAAGGCGGCCGCCCGGGTCGAGGACTTCATGATGGGAACATTTCAGGAAGTGATCGATGATCCGATCGCCACCGCCCGCCCGGATGACGTCCGACGGGTGATCGCGTGTTCCGGCAAGGTCTATTACGACCTGATCGAAGAGCGCGCCCGGCGCTTCGACGGTCGCGAGCACGAGTTCGCAATCCTGCGGGTGGAGCAGCTCTATCCCTGGCCCGAGGCCGCGCTCGGCGAGGCTTTCGGTCGCTACGACCGGGCGGAGACCCGGGTCTGGTGCCAGGAAGAGCCGCGCAACATGGGGGCGTGGACCTTCGTGCGT
>JAPYTP010000100.1 GCA_029941885.1 Myxococcota bacterium | reverse complement strand
GCCCTCGACCATCTTCTCGATGACGTTGTCCGGCTTGCCGCTGTCCTTTGCCTGGGCCGTCAGGAACGCGCGCTCTTTTTCGACCGCGTCCGCGGGCATGTCGTCGCGGTCGACCGCGATCGGAATCGGGTCATGGGCCGCGACGTGCATGGCGAGTTCCCGTGCGACCGCCGTAACCCCATCCCCTGAAAGTGCCGTCTCGAGTGCCACCAGGACGCCGAGCTTGCCCCCACCGTGGACATAGCCACCGGTCACACCTTCGACGGACACGGAAGCGACCCGCTTCAGCTGGATGTTCTCGCCCATCTTGGCGACCGCAGCCTTGACGACGTCGCCCACGGTGGCACCGTCCATCGGTGCTGCGAGTGCCGTGTCTACATCCACCGCGCTCACCGCAGCCGCCGCGTCCGCGACGCCCTGGGCCATGCCCTGAAAGTCGGGCGTCTTGGCCACGAAGTCGGTCTCGCAGCCGAGCTCGATCAGTGCCCCCTGCCCGTCCTTCGCCGAGAACAAGACCGCGCCCTCGCTGGTCTCGCGCCCCGAACGCTTGCCGGCCTTTGCCAGCCCGCTGGAGCGGAGAATTTCCATCGCCTTGTCGACATCGCCCTCGGCCTCTTTCAAGGCGTTTTTGCAATCCATCATTCCCGCGCCCGTCGAGTCGCGGAGTGCCTTTACGTCACCGGCAGAGATCCCTGACACTTTCCTGCTCTCCCGAAGCCGCACCCCCCCGTCCGATTCGTCTCGTGTCGAAGGGTTGCGCGCGCTTCGTACTGGGGAACCCCTCCGGGCCTCCCTGATCATCTCGAAGTTCAGCGGGGAGGCGAGGTCCCGTGGACTTCGTCACCGCCGATTCGACATTCGTTGCACCCGGCCATGGAATCGCGTCGCGAGCCCGCTACCGGTCTCTACTTCTCTTCCGACTTCTCTTCCGACTTCTCTTCCGACTTCTCTTCCGACTTCTCTTCCGGTGCGGGAGGAGCCTTCGGGGCCGCCGCCTCGGGAGGCCGAGTCGCTGCCGGGGTCGGTGTCACCGCCCTCCGCGGTGCATCATCGCCCTTGCCCCCGCCCGCGGAGTAGCTCTTCCCGCCCCCTGCCGATGAGCTGCCCTGACCGCGTCCGCGGCGGGGCTGCTGCTTGATCTCGACGACGCGGCGTCCGGTGGCCGTACCCCCTTCCGCCCTCGCCGGAGCGGGCGTGTCTTTGCGCTGAGCGACGAGCGCGGCCTGATGTTTTGCATCCCCTTCGCGACAGGCGTCGGCGACCGCGGCGCAGTAGAGACCGATCGCACGCAGCGCATCGTCGTTGCCCGGCACGACGAAGTCGATTCCGCGCGGATTGCAATTGGTGTCGACCACACCCACGATCGGAATGTGGAGGCGCTTGGCTTCCTGTACGGCGATCGACTCCTTGCCAACGTCGATGATGAAGATCGCGTCCGGGGGCTTCTGCATCGAGCGGATGCCCTCGAGCGACTTGGCGTATTTCTCGACCTGACGAGCCATGCTCGCCTGTTCCTTCTTCGAGAGTTCTGCCCGCTTGTCTTCACTTTCGAGGATTTCCAGGTACTGGTTGTAGCGGTCGATCGACTTCTTGACCGTCTTCCAGTTCGTCAACATTCCACCCAGCCAGCGGTTATTGACGTAGTGCTGACCCGCACGCTTGGCCTCGAGCATGATCGAGCCTTGCGCCTGCCGCTTCGTTCCGACGAAGAGAACCACGCCGCCCTCGGCGACGGTCTCCCGGAGGAAGTCGAGCGCATCGGCGAACATCGGCAGCGTCTGATCGAGATCGACGATGTGCGTGCCGTTGCGCTCGCCAAAAATGTAGGAGCGCATGAGCGGGTTCCAACGGCCGGGCTGATGACCGTAGTGGCAGCCGGCTTCGATCAACGCGCGGATGGAAAGCTCTTGTTTCTTGAGTGCCTCACCCAATTCGCTCTGGCCGTTTTCGGGCGCGGCAGGCGTCGTCGAGGGTGAGGCTGCGGTCGCCGCATCGGTTGCGGCGGCAGGGGGGCTATCGGCCTCAGGTGTGGCCGGCGTCTCGGACATGGATCTCTCCTTTTGCGGTTATGCCTCCGCCCCGAGCCGTCCATTCCCCGACCCGGATGCGTCCGTCTCCATCTCTCCTCGCTACCTCCTTCTGGCCGCTCTCTCTCTCTCGGCTGCACCCAACAAGGCGTGCGCGGCGAAACAGGGAAATCGGTCGGGAAACGAGAGATGAATTCGATCCGCTCCAGGCACCGCCGGGGTGACTCGGAACGTGTGATTTGGCGGGTGTTTAGCAGAATTCAGAGCGCCCTACTAGGCATGCCGGAGAAGCGTGTCACCCGTCCTTCGAAAGGTCTTCCGGGGTGTTTCGAGGGTTCTACGTCGTGTACTCCGCGTTGATCTTCACGTACTCATAGCTGAGGTCGCAGGTGAAGAGCCGCGCCGAATGCCGGCCACTCCCCAGGTCTACCCGGATCGTGATCTCGTCGGCCTCGTGTGCCTTCTCGGCTCTCTTGCGGGCCGCGGGTCCCGCCGAGCGGCCCTTCGAGAACACCAGGATTCCCCCGACCCGCACTCGGGTCGTCTCCGGATTCCAGCTGATCTGACCGGCGCCGAGTGTCTGCATGATCCGGCCCCAGTTGGGATCCCCGCCAAAGACCGCGGTCTTGACCAGCAGCGAGTTCCCGATCCTGCGAACCGCCCGATCGGCTTCCGCCGCCGTTCGGGCTCCCCCGACCTCGACCCGGAGGAGCTTGGTCGCCCCCTCGCCGTCTCGTGCGAGCTGCAGCACCAGATCCTCGCAGACCCCCAGGAGTGCGGCCTCGAAGAGGCGCGCCTCCTCACTCCCCGCCCGGACCGGCGCTCCCCCGGCTGCCCCGTTCGCCAGCAGAATCACCGTGTCACTGGTCGAGCCCTCTCCGTCGATCGAAAGGCGGTTGTAGGTCGCATCGCAGACGCGTCGAAGCATCCCCCGCAATACCCCCGGTGCGACCCTGGCGTCCGTGGCCAGGAACGAGAGCATCGTGGCCATATTCGGTTCGATCATGCCCGAGCCCTTCGCGATTCCCTGAATCGTCGAGAAGCGCCCGGCGAGCTTGAAACGTGTCGAGGCGATCTTGGCATGGGTATCCGTCGTGCGAATCGCCTCTGCAGCGTCGTCCCAGCCGCCCACCGACAAGCCGGCTGCGGCCCGTGGGATTCCCGCGGTGAGCACATCCATGGGAAGCGGCTCGCCGATCACGCCCGTGGAGGCAACCAGGAACTCGCTTTCGTCGCAATCGATCTCCCGGGCCGCGATTCGCGTCATCGTCTTCGCGTCGCGAATCCCCCGCGCGCCCATGGCGACATTCGAAATCCCGCTATTGACCACGATGCCCCGTGCACGTCCGCTCGCGGCCCGCGCTCGAGAGATCTCGACGGGGGCTCCGACTACGGTCGACTTCGTAAAGACGGCGGCCACACTCGCGGGCTCGTCGGACACGATCATCGCTAGATCCGGTGCATCGCGCTTGATCCCGGCATGGATCCCGACCGCTCGAAAACCAGCGACCGGCCGCGACTCGCGACGAACCTTCATCTCGATTTCTCCGTGGAGCCCGGAAACGGGGCAGCGAGCGTTCGGTCGCGCCGATCAGGCCCCGTGGCATTTCTTGAATTTCTTGCCACTTCCACAGGGGCAAGGCTCGTTGCGCCCGGTCTTTCCCTGGTGCCCGTCCGTCGCGGCCCCGGCTCCGCGCGCGACCGACCCCGCTCCGCTTGCGCCGGAACCGGAAAGAGGGCCCTGCGGCGGCGAGGACCCGGCGGACTGCGATTTGGCCGGTCCCGCCCCGCCCGCGGCCGCGTCCACGCGACGGTTCGTTGCCTGCGGCGCCAAATTGGGGCGCGGATAGCCGAATTTCAACGCAAACTCGGCGAAGGTGTCATCGATCCGCTGTTCCATCTCTCCGAAGAGACCGAATCCTTCCCGCTGGTATTCGAGCTTCGGATCGCGCTGGGCGTAGGCCCGCATGTTCACGGAGTTTCGGAGCGTGTCCATGGTGTGGAGATGCGCCTTCCACTGCTGGTCGAGAATCTGTAGCTGGAGATCGCGCACGATCTGCTGATAGGACGGATAAGCCTCGATGTCTGCGTAGGTCTCGTCCTTGAGAACGCGGCCCTCCTCACGCTTCGCTTCGAGGGCCTCCTCGATCTTCGCCAGGATCGCATGACCGAGCGCATCGCGATCGCCGTGCCGCGCCGCGTCGGCCGACCGAAACGGGGCCTCTTCGATCGAATACGACAGCCCGAACTGGGATTCGAGGGCATGCGCCATTTCGACGAACTCGTCATCCTCCGGATCCCTGCGCTGAGGCCAGACCCGGTCGATCAAGTTGGCAACATAGCCTTCGAGGCATGCCTGCAACTCTTCGTTGAGCTCTTTGTCCTCCGCCGACATCGCCGTCAACCGACGTGCGTAGAACGCCTGCCGTTGTTTGTTCATGACATTGTCGTAGTCGAGCAGATGCTTCCGGATGTCGAAGTTGCGGCCCTCGACCTTCTTCTGGGCGCCTTCGATCACACGGCTCAACATCCGATTCTCGATCGCCTCGCCCTCCTCGACGCCGACGCGATCCCACCAATCCTTCACACGATCGGCTTCGAAGATCCGCAATAGATCATCCTCGAGGGAGAGGAAGAATTGGCTGGACCCCGGATCGCCCTGGCGCCCTGAGCGACCCCGAAGCTGGTTGTCGATCCGGCGGCTCTCGTGGCGCTCGGTCCCCAGGATATGGAGACCACCGGCCTCGAGAACTTCCTGGCGCTCGGTGGCACAATCGGCCTCGAATCGCGCGAGGGTCGATTCGAAGTCTGGGTTCTCCTTGTCGTGGCCGAGCTTCTCGAGCGCCATGATTTCGGGATTGCCGCCGAGGAGAATATCCGTACCTCGACCCGCCATGTTCGTTGAAATCGTGATCGCGCCCTTGCGCCCCGCCTGAGCCACGATCTCGGATTCGCTCTCGTGTTTCTTCGCGTTCAGGACGGTGTGCTTGAGACCAACTTTCTTGAGCTTCTTCGAGAGCATCTCCGATGTCTCGATCGAAATCGTGCCGACGAGTATGGGCTGCCCCGTCTCGTGGCGCTCCTTCAGCTCATCGATCGTCGCATTGAATTTTTCGCCCTTCGTTTTGAAGACCACGTCCGCTTCGTCGTTGCGGATCATCGGACGATTGGTCGGGATCAGCGTCACGTCGAGGTTGTAGATCTTGGCGAACTCTTCGGCTTCGGTGTCCGCCGTACCGGTCATGCCCGCCAGCTTCTCGTACATGCGGAAATAGTTCTGGAACGTGATGGAGGCAAAGGTCTGGCTCTCGCTGCGGACCTGAATGCCTTCCTTGGCTTCGACAGCCTGGTGAAGGCCATCGGACCAGCGCCGTCCCGGCATCAGGCGACCGGTGTGCTCATCGACGATCACGACTTCCTTGCGCCCATCGTCCCCAGGGCGCACCACGTAGTCGACGTCGATCCGCTTCAGCGAATGCGCCATCAGCGCCTGCTGCATCGCGTGCAGCACCGGAAGCATCCCGGGATCGTAGAGATTATCCACGCGCAACATCTTCTCGACCTTGCGCATTCCCAGGTCCGTGAAGGTCGCGGAATGGGCCTTCTCGTCGATCCAGAAATCGCCGGTCTCCTCGATCCCCTTGGAGGCTTCAGCCGCCGCTCCGATCTGGAGCGAAGGGATCAGCCGGTTGGCGATCGTATAGATCTGGGTGTTCTGTTCCGAGGGACCGGAGATGATCAGTGGCGTACGCGCCTCGTCGATGAGAATCGAGTCGACCTCGTCGACGATGGCGAAATGCAGATCGCGTTGAACGCAGGATTCGAGAGAGAACTTCATGTTGTCGCGCAGATAGTCGAAGCCGAGCTCGTTGTTCGTGCAGTAGGTTACGTCTGCGGCATAGGCAGCCACCCGCTCCGCATCGGACAGACCGTGCACGATCGCTCCGACCTCGAGCCCCAGGAACCGATGTAGTTGCCCCATCCATTCCGCGTCGCGGCTCGCAAGGAAGTCATTGACGGTCACGATATGAACGCCCCGGCCAGTCAAGCCATTCAGATACGAGGGTAGCGTCGCGACGAGGGTCTTGCCCTCACCGGTCTTCATCTCGGCGATGCGTCCCTCGTGGAGCATGATCCCGCCGATCAGCTGAACATCGTAGTGGCGCTGGCCGAGAGCTCGCTTGGCGGCCTCGCGAACCGTCGCAAAGGCGTCCGGGAGAAGCGAATCGAGTGGTTCGTCATTCCCGAGTCGCTCACGGTAGAGAGTCGTGCGCCCCCGCAGATCGATGTCGGAGAGCTTCGAGAGTTCACCCTCGCGAGCATTGACCTGCTCGACGAGCGGCAGGTGCCGCTTGATCGCGCGGTCGTTACTCGTGCCGAAGATCTTGCTGAGAATGCGCTGCATCGGCCCGTTCCGGCTCCGGCTCTTAAAAGGCCCCGACGACTCACCCTGCGTTCACATCGAACGCTCCATACGGCCAATCCGCGGCACGAGGTGCAAGGTCAATCGAGAGTCGAGGCTCTGGGGGAGTTGATCGAATGACCGCGGAAGGTAGGAGACGCCTCCGCGGGCAGCAAATGGCGGGCGCGGGGCCTGGTCAGTCGAAGATGTAGTCGAGGGGATCCCGCGCTTTTCCACTGACTTCCACGACGTAGTGGAGATGGGGTCCGGTGCTGCGACCCGTGCTCCCGATCGCTGCGATTTCCTGGCCACGCTCGACGGTCTCTCCGGTGTCGACGTGAATCACTTTGGTGTGCCCGTAGACCGTCTTCACGCCGAACCCATGGTCGAGCACCAGCGCGTTTCCGAGCGGGCCCTTGCGGCCGGCGAAGACGACCCGGCCACGGGCCGGAGCGTAGACCGAGGTTCCACTTGCCGCGGCGATGTCGATTCCGCCATGGATCTGGCGACGTCCGGTGAAGGGGGAGACCCGCGGACCGAATCGAGAGGTGAGCCAGCCCTTGGCCGGCCACACCGAAGGCATGGAGACCAGGCGCTGACGCTTATCAGCGAGCTGCTCGAGCAGGACTTCGAGGGACTCGGCACGCTCGCCGGCGCCCCCGGCGAGCTCGATGGCCTGCGTGTCCAGGGCAACGAGAGCCTCGACACCGGAAATTTCGTCGCTCCGCATCGAGTAGGGCTCATTCCCGCCCCGCCCGTTCTGATCGTTCGGGGGTTGGGTGCGATCGACGGGCACACCGACCGGAGGGCCGACGGCTTCGCCCAGTGGAGCGAGCTCTGCGACGCCTTCTCCGCCGATGCCGGCGGTACCGGGCAGGTTCGCGATGATGCGCACCTTGCGTTCGAGGTCGGTCACCTTCGTAATCTGTTCGTCGACCTGATGGAGGCGGTTCTTGAAGACCGCGATCTTCTCGCGCTGTTCGAATGCTTCGATCCGGAGACCCGCCAGCTCTACATTGTCGGTCCGCAGCCGCCAATAGTCCCAAGCGAGGACGAGACCGATGGTGGCGACGAGTCCCGCTGTGATCGCCGCCTGGCGGACGCGTCGTTTCGGAATCGAGAACTGAACGGGCCGTGAGTGCTGATCGCGTACGAAGATGAGGGTATAGGATTCCATCGATTCTCTCTGCCATCCCCGTTTCGGGGCGTCCGACCGAACGGAACGTCCCGATAAATTTCCCGCCTAGCGTGGCAGCGTCACGCCAATGCGCAGCTTGCCCATCTGAATTTCGTCGTCACACTTCAGCGCCTGCTTCGTCACCTTCGCGCCGTTGACGAGCGTGCCGTTCGTGCTGCCGAGGTCTTCTACGTAGAAGGCCTGGCCGTCGAATCCGATCGCGGCGTGGGAGCGCGAGATCGTCGCCTCGGCCAGCGCGAGATCGGCCTTGCGGCCCCGACCGATCACGATTCGCTCTCGATCGAGGGACACCTCGAGCCCCTCGTAGAATCCCGACAGAACGATTGCACTCGCTCCCGACGGGGGACACATCCTTTGATCGACCGTTTCGTTCTGATCGACAGTCATCGCCCAGGCGCCTCGTCAGCCGAAGTGAGATCCAGAAGTCCACTCATCTCATCGGCGCTGGAGTCTGCGTTCTTGACCGGACTGGGTCACTGCGGGAGCGGGATTGATGGGTTCCCACGAGGCCGCCGAGGATTTCACCTGGGGGGTGGCGGCGCTACGGGGTCAAAAACCCCTACTTGGGCTGAAGCAGAGAGCGGGCGTGCTCGCGGGTGACCTCTGTCACGTGCTCCCCACCGGCCATTCGCGCCAGCTCCTCCACACGAAGTTCGTCCCGGACCTCCACCACGAGGGTCCTCGTGCGCCCGCCGGTCGACTCCTTTCGAACCACGAAATGGCGGTCCGCGAACGCGGCGATCTGAGGGAGATGAGTGATGCACAACACCTGATGCTCGGTCGCAAGCTCTGCCAGAACGCGTCCGACACGCTCTGCGGTGGCGCCGCCGATTCCCGCATCGACCTCGTCGAACACGATCACCATGTTGCGGTCCGCCCGCCGCAGGGAGTTCTTGACTGCCAGGAAGAGCCTCGAGAGCTCCCCCCCCGACGCCACTTTCTGAATCGGCCGCGGCGCCTCGCCTTCGTTTGCCGAGAACTGGAATTCCGGGCGCTCGCGACCGCCTGCGCCGGTTTCGAGTCCGGTGGGTCCGCCCTCGACCGTGGCCGGCGCAAGCGAGACGACGAATCGCGCATCGTTCATCGCGAGATCACCGAGCTCCGCTTCGACCGCCTTCGCGAGCTTCTTCGCCGCCCGTGCCCGGGCCCTGGAGAGCGTCGACGAGGCTTCGTTGGCCGCAGCGATCGACTGGTCACGCTCCGACTCGAGCTCCCGGATCCGAACATCCGCACCCACGAGGGAGGCCAGCTCCGCCTCGACCTGCTCTCGGTGCGCGAGCATATCCTCGACCGAGCGACCGTATTTGCGACGCAGGGCTTCGAGCCGACCGATCTTTTCCTCCACGGAGGATAGACGCCGCGGATCGATCTCGAGCTCCGCCAGATAGTCCGCCGCGCGTGCGGCGAGGTCGCGTACCTCCGACTCGAGTGTTTCGAGGGAAGTGGCCATCTCCTCGAGGGATGGATCCATTCGCAGCGCCCCCGCCAGCGCGCGTCGCGCCGTCCCGAGTGCGGAGTCCGCCGAGTCCCCTGGGTCCGATGTTCCGCCGCCGGAATCTCCCCCATCGAGGGCGCGGGAAACCGTGGCCATCTCCTCTGCGAGATGTTCCGCGTGGGTCAGGCGGCGATGTTCCGACTCAAGTCGCGACACGCTCTCGGCATCGAGATCATCGCCTTCCAGTTCTTGTTGCTGGTATTGCAGGAAGTCGACGCGACGAGCCCGTTCCTCTTCCGCCGAGCGAAGCGTCGCGAGCTCACGATCGAACCGCGCAGCCCCTGCCACTTCGCGAGACACGATTTCTCGCAGGCTCGTCTTGTTCGCGTACGCATCGAGCGCGACGGCATGAACCTCGGCATTCCGCAATGCCTGTGAGCCGTGCTGGCTCGAGATCTCGAGCTGGCCGCCGAAGAGTTCGACCAGCGTCGAGACCGGAACGAGTTGCCCACCGACGCGGGCGCGACTTCGCCCGCCGGCATGCAGCGTGCGCCGGACGATCAGTTCAGCAGGACCATTCGGACTCGTCTCCTCTTCGTTCGCCAGCCCGCGGTCCGCGAGCGCCGACGCGACGTCATCGTGCCCGTCCATCCGGAAGAGCGCCTCGACGACGCCCTCCTCGGCCCCGCTCCGAAGCGTGTCCGCGGACGCGCGCCCACCGGTCAGGAGCGCCAACGCATTCAGGATGATCGACTTCCCCGCTCCCGTCTCACCGGTCAGGACATTCAGCCCCCCACCGAACTCGAGTTCGACGGACTCGACGAGAGCCAGGTTTTCGATCCGCAGCATTTCGATCATGGACCCATCACCACCCGGCCCCGAAGACGATTCAAATCTGGGGTACGGGGCGCATGATCCCGCGTCGGGGGGACGGACTCAAGGGTTGTCCGGGGATCAACTCGCCGATCTCCCCCGGATTCCGGCGCGGACCGAAGCGATGCTCAGCTAGCATCGCAGCATGACCCCGCCTCCGGACGAGACCCTCGACCTCTTCCCCGAACGGACCGAGCGCCGTCTCGAACCCCACGCGCCGCTCGCCGAACGCATGCGTCCGACCCGGCTCGCGGACCTCGTCGGCCACGAAGAGATGCTCGACCCCGGTCGACCGCTGCACACGCTCGTAGAACAGGGCGCCCTCCCCTCGATCATCCTGTGGGGTCCACCGGGCAGCGGCAAGACGACGCTGGCCTGGATTCTCGGGCACATGCAGAACGCCCGCCTGACGCCGCTCTCCGCGGTCAGCGCCGGTGTGCCAGAGATCCGCAAGGCGATCGAATCGGCGCGCCGAACACGACTTCGAACACTGCTCTTCATCGACGAGATCCACAGGCTGAACAAGGCTCAACAGGATGCGCTGCTGCCCCATGTCGAAGCGGGCTCCGTCACCCTGATCGGCGCGACGACGGAGAACCCATCCTTTTCCGTGATCGCGCCGCTGCTCTCCCGATGCCGGGTCATCCCCCTCGATGCACTGGGTGCAGAGGCGATCGGGCGGGTCCTCGACCGCGCTCTCGCAGACGAGGAAAACGGGCTCGGGTCCTCGCGACTCGTGCTGAGCGAGGACGCGCGCAAGTCGTTGATTCTGGCTTCCCAGGGTGATGCGCGACGGGCGCTCGGGATGCTCGAGGCGAGCGCGACGGTGCACCTGTCCAGCGGCCGGCGCTCGGAGCCCCTGTCGGCGGAGACCGTTGGCGAGGCCGTCGGACGAGTCGCCCTGCGTCATGACCGCGACGGAGAGGAACACTTCAACGTGGTGTCCGCGATGATCAAGAGCCTGCGCGCGAGTGATCCGGATGCGGCGCTCCACTACATGGCGCGCCTGCTCGAAGCCGGCGAGGATGCGCTGTACGTGTCGCGACGGCTCGTGATCTTCGCCTCCGAGGACGTCGGAAACGCGGATCCCGACGCGCTCTCCCTGGCGGTGGCATGTCACCAGGCCGTCGAACGCATCGGCATGCCGGAGGGCCGAATCCCGCTCGCACAGATCACCACCTACCTCGCCTGCGCCCCCAAGAGCAACGCCGCCTACGTGGCGCTCGGATCCGCGATCGCAGACCTCGAGGGACAGGGCCCACTGCCGGTCCCGATGCATCTGCGCAATGCGCCCACGGGCTTGATGAAGGAGCTCGGCTACGGAAAGGGCTACGTCTACGCGCACGACGCTGCGGAGGAGTTCGTTGCGGCCGAGAACCTGCCGGAAGCGCTGCGGGGACGGCGCTATTACGAACCCAAGGAGCGCGGCGCCGAGGCGAAGCTGGCCGAACGGCTGCGGGCTTTTCGCACCCGGCGCGAATCGGAACGTTAGTCGCTCGAAGCGAGCCCGGTACCGCCTTCCGGACCCGCGACTTCGACTCGATTTCGGCCCGAATCCTTCGCTCGGTAGAGCGCCGCATCCGCCGCCCCGATCAGGGACTCGGGAGAGACCATCTCTTCGCTGAGCGTGGCGACGCCGATCGAGATCGTCGCCTGAAGCGGCGTGCCCGAGGGATCCGGAAAACACGACTCCTCGACCTTGCAACGCCATCGCTCCGCAAAGATCCGCGCACCCGAGCTCTCGTTCTGGGCCAGGATGACGAGGATCTCCTCGCCGCCAAAGCGACCAGCGACATCTGTCTTGCGAAGGTCATGGAGCAGGATCGACGAGACGCCACGCAATACCGCATCGCCTGCGAGGTGACCATGTTCGTCGTTCACCGCCTTGAAGTGGTCGAGATCCGCCATCAAGACGTGCAGGGGATTGCCATATCGTCGAGCGCAGAGGAACTCGATCGACAGGTAGTCGTCGACATAGCGGCGGGACAGCCACACTCGCCGGATGGCCCTTGATCGCCGAGAGAAGCTTCATCCCGTCCAGTCCCGGAGCCTCGAGTCGACAAACCACCACGTCGATCGTTTTTTCGAGAAGAACGCGAAGCCCCTTGAGGCCGTCATCGACCTCGAAGACCTCGTCGAAGATTCCGGCGGACTCGATCGCAGCACAGACCTGCGCACCTTGATTTTCCGAGTCGTCGATGATGAGCAGCGTCGCCAAGGGAGTCCCCGCTAGGGAGGCGGGTCGGCCCCTGCAGAACCCGGTCTCGGCGAGCGCCGGGCCGATCGTTAGCCGCGCCACCTACCCGAGAAATGCCGATCCTCGGGAGACGCCGTGCCGGTCGCTGACGGCCCCGTCCGGCTCCTGACGTGAAGACGCAAAAAGGGCCCGGCAGCTCTACAGCAGCCGGGCCCTTTTCTAATCACAACTTGAAGGAGGCCGAAACACACAATGTCTCGAATGGCCTATGGATACCGGCTCGGCGACGGCGGTTCCGAGATTTTCGGTGAATCCAGGACTTTTGTCCGATCTGCCCGTCGGGCCGATCCCTCTGCCCCCCCAGCGGAATCCGGGATTTCTGGAATCCTCCAGCGCGAATCGAGTCCCTTTCCCCCACGTCCGGAAACCCAATCAACAGGAGTCGATCACCTGGCATCCGAGACCCGAGTGGGTCGAGGATCACTCGCTCGCCGGGGACTCGATTCCCACCAGATGCACGGGCCCGGAGTTCGCTCCGGGCCCCTCTGCGTCACTCGACGCTTCGGATACCCTCGCGCCCTACTCCGCGTCGCGGGGCCCTGCATCGCGGGGCGCCCGGCCCCACCCGGGAGCGCCTCTCCGATGTCCTCGCCCGCCGATGCCCATCTGTCCCCCGGTGAAACCTTCGACGCAACCGCATCGGGTGCCCCGAACCTCACGTCGGCCTGGGCAAGAGCCTGGGCGGACGACCCCGAAGCGCGCCAGATCTACGACCCCGACGCCGGGTGGCTCAGTCGGGGCGTCCTCGAGGCTCGGTCGGCGGAGCGCGCCGGGCGGCTCGCGGCGCTCGGACTCGAAGCGGGCGACCGAGTGCTCCTCTCGGCCGAGAGTTCCGGGGATCTCGTCACGAGCTACATCGCCTGCCTGCGCATGGGTCTGGTCGTCATCCCGACGAACACGGCCTACGGAGCGCGAGAACTCGCTCACGTCATCGGAGACGCACGACCCCGTGCCGCGATTATCGACGATCCGGAACGAAGCGAAATCGTCGCCGAGATCGCCCGCGGGCTCCATCGTCTTAGTCCGGCCCTTGAACTCCCGGAGGGCCCGACACCCATACTCGAGGACGCGCTGCCTCAGTCGCCCGCGCTGATCTGTTACACGTCCGGTACGACGGGCCAGCCCAAGGGCGCCGTGCTCTCCCACGCGAATTGCCTCGCGAGCGCCGAGGGCCTGCGACTCGCCTGGCGCTGGACGCGAGCCGACCGACTCCTGCTGTGTCTCCCGCTCTTCCACATGCACGGGCTCGGCGTCGGGCTGCACGGCACGCTCTATAACGGCAGCTCGGCAGTGCTCTATCGGGGCTTCCGACCCGACGAGATCCTGGCCGGAATCTCGGATTTCGAGGCGACGCTCTTCTTCGGCGTGCCGACGATGTATCACCGACTCGCGAGCCACCCGAGAGCCGACGCCCTCGCGGGCCTTCGCCTCTGCGTGTCCGGGTCCGCGCCGCTGCCGGCGACCCTGCACGAGGCGATCGAGCGCGTGAGCGGCCAGCGGGTCCTCGAGCGCTACGGCATGACCGAGACCCTCATGCTCGCGTCGAATCCGCATTCGGCGGAGCGACGACCGGGTTCGGTCGGTTTCCCCCTTCCCGGTGTCGAGTTGCGATTGCAGGGCGACCCCGAGGAGATCCAGGCGAGAGGCGCGAACGTGTTCAGCGGATACTGGGATCGCCCGGAGGCCAACGCCGCGGCGTTCACCGAAGACGGCTGGTTCAGAACCGGCGATCTCGGCGCCATCGATGTGGACGGCTACGTCCATATCGTCGGTCGGGCAAAGGAGCTGATCATCAGCGGCGGATACAACGTCTACCCTCGCGAGGTCGAGGATGTCCTTCGCGAGCATCCCGCGATCGAGGACATCGCCGTCGTCGGTGAGGAATCGGCAGAATGGGGGGAGCGGGTGGTCGCCTATGCCGTCACGACGGAGCCGATCGAAGTCGAGGCCCTACGCGCCTCGATCGGAGACCGGCTGGCGGCCTACAAGCATCCGCGGCGGTTGTACCCGGTCACCCAATTGCCGCGAAACGCGCTCGGGAAGGTACAGAAGCACCGGCTCTCGAAGGGTGAAGTTCTGCCCGCCTAGCCGACACGCTTCGCGAGGGGCCCACTCCTCGATGCGCCAGGCCCGGGCCCGAGGGGCGGCTCGGATCCGAAACCGGAATCGAAGGAGGCGGAACTTGATGGCGGTCCGGACGAGACTCGAACTCGCAACTTCTGGCGTGACAGGCCAGTGCTCTAACCAATTGAACTACCGGACCGCATCAGTTCTGGGCGGCATTTTGTAGCTGAGAAGAAAGCGTCTCGCTAGCGCATCGCCCTAGCGGACCCTGCCACTCGCCATCGAGAGCGTCATCGCGACCGCCTGAAGCTGCAGGATCAACCCGAGATCACCATCGAGCTGAAGCTGGCCGGTGATCAACGCCTCGAGCGGGTGGAGGCTCCCGCAGCGGATCGCCTCGGCCTGTTCTGCGCCGAGGCGAATCGTCGCCTGGGGCAGATCGGGAAGCGGCCCCGGTCCGACCTGAACCCCGACCCGCCAATCCTCCCCTTTCTCGCTCCCGATCACGGCCTCGATCAGCCCCTTGAGGTCGGAGATTCCCCTCAGCGGGTCGGGTCGCGGGGCGCCCACAGGCGGCGGTGGCGGACGCAGCGCGTTGGTTCCGGAATCCCGAATCCGATCGAATGCATCGGCAACGAGCGCGGGCCGCCCCTCCCAGAGCGCTGAGCGCCAATCCGCCACGCACAGAACCAGTGTGATCTCGCAAGCGTCCTGCCGCCCCTCGACGATTCCGAGTTCGCCCTCGATGAAATGGAGGGTCCATTCGCCCCCCGCGTCCCCGTCCTCCTCCCCGCGCAGCACGACGCCCACCTTCAGTTCGATCGCTTCCTCCGCTTCGTCGAGTTCAACTTCGGCGAAGAGCGAGGGCACGACGTCCTCGATGAATTCACGGGAGGAGACGGGATCGGCGGGAAACGGGGACATGACGGGGTGGACTCCGCACGGGCACGTGCCACCCACAAGCTAGCCCGATCAGAGCGTTCGCCGCCGCGCGGTCGCGTGCCATCTGCCGAGCGGGCTCTGGCGCCGTGAATGAGATGGAGTGGTGGGCGCGAAGGGATTCGAACCCCTGACCCCCTCGGTGTAAACGAGGTGCTCTAACCAGCTGAGCTACGCGCCCACAGAGGAACTGCGGATGAGACGCCGATCGAATGGACGGGGCCGAGCCCGAGCCCGGTCCTCGGACCGCCCGAGGTCGGCCCGGTCGATGGTTAGTTCACACCCGCTGGATGCGCCAATTCAGTCGTCTGTTTGAGACCACCCGGAGCGATGTAGATGTCCTCGACCTCGTGGATGCCATCTCCCTCCGCGAGGAAATGCTCCGGGTCCGGCACGGCCAGAGCGTATTTCAGGACTTCATCCATATGCTCGACCGGATGGATCTTGAGGTTCTTCTTGATGATCGGCGGAAGATCTTTGAGATCCTTCTCATTGTCCTTCGGGACGAGCACGGTGTCGACGCCGCCACGATGCGCTGCGATCAACTTCTCCTTCAGGCCACCGATCGGAAGCACCCGTCCGCGAAGCGTGATCTCGCCGGTCATGGCCACATTCGACCGCACCGGAATCCGGGTGAGCGCCGACGCGATCGTCGTCGCCAGGGTGATGCCAGCGGACGGACCATCCTTGGGCGTCCCGCCCTCGGGCACGTGGATGTGAATATCGACCTTGGTGTGAAAATCGCTGGTCAGCCCCAACTGTTTAGCGCGGGATCGGATGTAGGACATCGCCGCGTTCGCGGATTCCTGCATGACCTCGCCCAGGCGACCCGTGATCTGAAGCTTCCCCTTGCCGGGCATGACCGAGACTTCCGTCTGGAGCAATTCACCGCCGACCTCGGTATAGGCGAGGCCCGTCGTCACACCGATCCGGTTTTCTTCTTCCGTCTGACCGAAGCGATGTCGCGGGACACCCAGGTATTTGCGGATGAGCCTGGGGTTGACCTTGACGGGCTTGAAGCCTTCGCCTGTAGTCACCTTCTCGCGAGCCACCTTTCGGGCCACCGAAGCGAGTTCCCGCTCGAGGCCGCGCACACCGGACTCGCGGGTGTAGAGGCGGATGACTTCGAGGATGGCGCCTTCGGTGAAGCGAATATCCGCATCGCCCTGATCGCCTTCCTCAACGGGAGAGAGACCGTTGTTCACCGTGATCTTGTCGACGAGATGCTTCTTTGCGATCTCGAGTTTCTCGGTCTCGATGTAGCCGGGGATCTGGATGATCTCCATTCGATCCTGGAGCGGGCGGGGGATCTCCCCGAGCACGTTCGCGGTACAGATGAACATCACCCGCGAGAGATCGTACTCGACGTCGAGATAGTGGTCCTCGAAAGAATTGTTCTGCTCGGGGTCGAGCACTTCGAGCATCGCCGAACTCGGATCGCCGCGGAAATCCATCGACATCTTGTCGATCTCGTCGAGCAGGAAGACGGGATTCGAGGATCCCGCCTTCTTGAGTCCCTGGATGATCTTGCCGGGAAGTGCGCCGATGTAGGTCCGGCGATGGCCGCGAATCTCGGCTTCGTCGCGAACGCCGCCGAGACTGATCCGGACGAAATCCCGGCCGGTCGAACGGGCGATCGACTTGCCGAGCGAGGTCTTGCCGACACCGGGCGGTCCCACGAGGCAGAGAATCGGCCCCTTCAGCTTCTTGACCAGGGTCTGGACAGCGAGGTATTCGAGAATGCGTTCCTTCGGCTTGTCGAGACCGTAGTGGTCCGCATCGAGGATGCCCTCGGAGATCTCGAGATCCTTCTCCTCTTCCGCGAATTCGTCCCAGGGCAAGGCCAGCATCCAGTCGATGTAGTTGCGAACCACCGTCGCTTCGGCCGCCATCGGCGACATCTGCTTCAGCTTCTTGACTTCCTTCTCTGTCCGCTCTCGCGCCTCTTCGGGCATCTTCTTGGCGGCGAGCTGTTCCTCGAGTTCGCCGATCTCGTTCTTCTGCTCGTCGCGATCGCCCAACTCCTTCTGAATCGCCCGCATCTGTTCGTTCAGGTAGTACTCCTTCTGGGAGCGGTCCATCTGCTTCTTGACGCGACCACGGATCTTGCGCTCGACTTCGAGCACTTCGATTTCCGCTTGCATCCGGCTGTAGACCTCCTCGAGGCGCTCGACGGTCGAGGTCACTTCGAGAAGCTTCTGACGATCCGGAAGCTTCAGGTTCAGATGCGCGATCACGGTGTCCGAGAGCTTGCCGGGATCGTTGATCGCCGAAACCGAATTCACGATCTCCGGTGCGATCTTCTTGTTCAGCTTCGAATAGGACTCGAAGGTCGCCTGGATCGAGTGTACGAGGGCCTCGGCCTCGGGTGTGTCGCCGCCTTCGTCCGCGAGTTCATTGACCTCGACGGCGAAATAGGGATCCACGGAGGCGAAGGAACGGATCTCGGCGCGGGTCTTGCCCTCGACGAGGACCTTGACGGTGCCGTCCGGAAGACGGAGCAGCTGGATGATCGTGCCGAGGGTCCCGATCGAGAAGATGTCTTCCGCGGTCGGGTCTTCATCGCCGGCGACGCGCTGTGCCGCGACAACCAGTCGACGATCTCCCGCCATCGCGTCTTCGAGTGCCTGGATCGACTTCGGTCGGCCGACGAATAGTGGGACGACCATATGCGGGAACACGACGATATCGCGCAATGGCAGGAGCGGGATCCGCTCTCCACCCGTTGATTCACTCATGCCACCCCCCTCGTTCTCTTCGCTCGCCCAGTCAAGTCATCGACTAAGCAGATTCGGCTTCGCGCTTCAGCCCGAGCACCGGCTCAGTGCCTTGCTCGATCACTTCTTCTCCAATCACACATTCTTCGACGTCGTCCCGAGACGGCAATTCGTACATGAGTTCCAACATCGCGCTCTCCAGGATCGCGCGCAGCCCACGGGCGCCGGACTTCTGCTTGAGCGCCTTGCGCGCCACCGATGCGAGGGCTCCTTCGGTGAAGCGAAGGGCAACACCCTCGAACTCGAAGAGCTTCTCGTATTGTTTGACCAGCGCGTTCTTCGGCTTCGTCAGGATCGAGATCAGCGCCTCTTCGTCCAGTTCTTCAAGCGTGGCGACGACGGGCAGGCGGCCGATGAACTCGGGAATGAGTCCGAAGTGGAGCAGGTCCTCTGCCTGGACGTCGCGCATCATCTCGCCTTTCTTGCGATCACTCGCATCAACGATATCGGCAGCGAAGCCCAATCCCTTCACCCCGATCCGTCGCTCGATGATTCCCTCCAGGCCGACGAAGGCACCGCCGCAGATGAATAGGATGTTCGTGGTATCGATCTGCAGGAATTCCTGCTGCGGGTGCTTTCGCCCACCCTTAGGGGGTACGCTCGCCATGGTGCCTTCAATGATCTTGAGCAACGCCTGCTGAACGCCCTCGCCCGACACGTCCCGCGTGATCGAAGGGTTCTCACTCTTGCGGGCAATCTTGTCGATCTCGTCGATGTAGATGATTCCACGCTGGGCTCGTTCGACGTCGTAGTTCGCGGCCTGCAGCAGATTGAGGACGATGTTCTCGACATCCTCGCCGACATAACCGGCCTCGGTGAGGGTCGTCGCGTCGGCGATCGTAAACGGCACATCCAGGATCTTTGCCAGCGTCTGCGCGAGCAGAGTCTTGCCGGAACCCGTCGGACCCAACAGAAGGATGTTCGCCTTCTGAAGCTCGACGTCCGAGATGTTGCCGCTCTCGATCCGTCGGTAATGATTGTGAACCGCGACCGAGAGCACCTTTTTCGCCGGATCCTGCCCGATCACGTACTCGTCCAGAGCCCCCTTGATCTCCTTGGGTTTCAGGATCCGCGGCGGCGGCTGGCCGGCCTCGTCCTGACCGTACTCCTCGGCGATGATGTCGTTGCAGAGCTCGATGCACTCGTCGCAGATATACACCGTCGGCCCAGCGATGAGCTTCTTCACTTCCTTTTGTGACTTGCCACAAAAGGAGCATGAGAGGTTCGCGTTGTCGTCTCGCTTCTTCATGATCCCTCACCCCCCGGTGATGCGTTGCCGATCTCCGTTCTGGACAGATCGGCACGACTTCCATTCGAGTCCAGTCCTATCCGCCTCTAAATCCCGGACCGGGTATTGCTGCGCTAGCCCTCGTCCGAAGAGCCCGCTTCGCCCTCGCTGGCGTCCCTTCGGTCGGCGACTGCGTCCACGATGCCATATTCCCGAGCTTCCTCCGCGCCCATATAGTAATCGCGCTCGGTGTCGGCGGCGATCTGCTCGATCGGGCGGCCGGTATGACTCGCAAGAATCTCGTTCATGTTGTGGCGAAGCTTCAGGATTTCTTGAGCTTGGATGTCGATGTCCGAGGCCTGCCCGCGGGCCCCCCCCATGGGCTGGTGGATCATGATCCGGGCGTTGGCGAGCGACGTCCGCTTGCCAGGCGTCCCGGCCGCGAGCAGCCAGGCCCCCATCGAGGCGGCCTGACCGATGCAGGTCGTGTGGACGTCGGAGCGGATGAATCGCATGGTGTCGTAGATCGCGAGGCCGGCCGTCACCGAACCGCCGGGCGAATTGATGTAGAGGTGGATGTCCTTCTCGGGATCATCGGCCTCGAGAAAGAGCAACTGGGCGACGATCACGTTCGCCACTTCGTCATGTATCTCCGACCCGAGGAAGATCACGCGATCGCGAAGCAGTCGGGAGTAGATGTCGAAAACCCGCTCGCCTCGCTGGTTCTGCTCGATCACGTAGGGGATCGTGTACGCGGTTGGACGCATCCGTTCCATCTGCAGTCGCTTCCTTACTGCCGCGCCATACTGCTGCCACAGAGCGAACACAATGCGCGTTCGACCGCGGAAATGCGGGCGCTGTTCCTTAGTCTGATTCAGCTGGTGGGGGTTGGCAACTCATGTGCGGCGATCGAACACGACTCGCGCTGACCGCGCCGAATGCGAACCATCAGTCGCATCCGGACAGTTCTCCATTCCCGCGATCGACAACAGAGTCTCCCGAGCGGTAAATGCCCGAGTGGGTGGCAGGGTTTCCCCGGTGGTCTCGCTCCACGACATGCGTCGCTCTAGATGGGTAACCTCGAGAGATCCATTCGATGTCGCCGATGTGCGAACCGTCTCCCCGACCGATTGGATGACTGCGGGTCCGCTCCTCCGAATCCCTGCAACCCTCGGCCGACCGAGCCGGAAGCTCAGGCTTCTTCTGAAGCTTCGATCTCGGTGATCTGGGCCATTTCGACGAGATGATCAAGTGCCCGGCGCTCGACGACTTCCGCCCCGATCGCCTGCCGCCACCCCTGGGCGCTCGCCATCTCCTGCATCATCTTCGGATCGACACCCTGTCCCGCTGCCATCTCATCGAGCCGCGCGTCGATGTCCTCTTCCGACGCCTCGAGTTCGGCGCCCCGAGCGACCGCTTCGAGGAGCAGCTCTTCCTGGACGCGACGTCGCGCGTCGTCCCAGCCTTCTTCGCGCATCTGCGCGAGACGCGCCCGGAGATCGGTCTCCGGCGCGCGACCCTGCATCTGTTGCTCGAACTGTTGGAGCTGACGCTCGAGCTGGCGTTCGACCAGTGTCGGCGGAACCTCGAAGCTCGTACGGGTCACGAGATCATCGAGCAGGCTCTTGTGGAGCGTTTGATCCGACGCCTGCTTGCGCTGGGACTGAAGTCCCTCTCGAATCTTGTCCTTGATGTCTTCGACCGTCTCGAAATCGCCGAGATCCTTGGCGAAGTCGTCATCGAGTTCGGGGAGTTCCTTGCGTTTGATCGCCGTGACGGTCGCCGCGAAAACCGCGTCCTTGCCCGACAATTCTTCATTCCCGTAATCCTCGGGAAAGGGCACTTGCAGATCGCGTTGCTCACCCGAAGTCGCCCCCATGAGCTGCTCCTCGAATCCGGGGATCATGCGACCGGATCCGAGTTCGAGATCAACGCCCTCGGCGGTGCCCCCTTCGAAGGCGACGCCATCGATCGTACCGACGAAATCGATCGTGAGCTGATGACCTTCCTCAGCCACGATGGCCTCGTCCTCTTCCACCCAGGCAACGTTTTGTTCGCGCAGGCTTTCGAGCTCGGTCAGGAGCTCTTCCTCACCCACTTCGACCTTGGGTCGAGATCCAGAAACCGCTGCCAGGTCAGGCAGTTCGATCTCAGGCTTCACTTCGATTCGAGCCTTGTATCGGAAGGCCTCCCCCTCGACCGGGGACTCCGCTTCGATCTGGGGTTCGACCACGGGCTCGAGCTCGGCCAGCTCGACTGCGTCCGCGAGGGTCTCGCGAACCAGCTGTCGCTCGATCTCTTCACCGAGCGACTCACCGTACATCTGCCTGACGACCTTCGCGGGGACCTTCCCCGGTCGGAAGCCCTTCACCCGCGCCGTCTTGCGGAGTTCCTGCAGGACCCGCCCGAAGGCGCTGTCCACGCGCTTCGCCGCAACCTCGACGGCAACTTCTCGCACGACCGCGGAAATTTCGTCCGTCTCGATCTGGATATCGCTCCGACCGCTCGCGACCTCTGCCATGACATGTCCTCTCAATCAGTCACGCCCATCTCGTGGACGACCGGTTCATTGATCGGAACCGGAAAATTCTCTTCACTCGCGAATTGATGGTACCGGGGACAGGACTCGAACCTGCACGTCCAAAGGACGGTGG
>JAPYTP010000099.1 GCA_029941885.1 Myxococcota bacterium | reverse complement strand
GGCCAATCCACTCGAGAAAGCGACCTCCGCCGCATCGAAGGAGACTTTGCGGCCCGCCGCCTCACTCGCGAGGCCGCCGAGAGTCTCGCGATTCTCCTCGAGATAGGTGTTCACGTTCGAGATCGCGACGACAACGACGATGAGCAAGAGGACCACCAGGATGGCCAGACCGATAATGACTTTCTGCACTTTCTCCTCGGTGGACGCGGGTCGATCGGGAAGCGTGGCCCCGCCCATGGCAGGAAAGTGCCGGATCGACCGGCAAGGAGCAATCAGCGCCCGGTCACTTCTTCAAGGATCGCGCCCCGCTCCCTGCGACAATCCGAGATCGCTTCGAAAAGCGCCTGTTGCGCCCTCACACGAGCCCGATTGTGCTCGCCTGCTGTTTCGTAGAGCGACTCGTCCCAAGCGAAATAGGACTCTTCGAGCATGTCCGTCGCGAAGCGGGCGCATAGCTCCAGGGTGATTCGCTCCGTCCCCGAAACAAGCGAATCCGTCTCCGTGCGAGAGATCGGCCTTGCGTAGCCCTCGACGAAGCCGCGCAGGGACGCCTCGAAGATGCCGAGATCGAAGCGGGTGTCCTCGTCGCCCTCTCCAATCCAGCCGCACCACGATCGCCAGGCATCGCCCCATTCACTCCAGAGCGGCGCCCGCATCAGCGTGTCGAAATCAATGAGCGCAGTCGCCCGATCGCAGGCCGGCGACTCCCGACCCTCGAAGAGGAGATTCGCCAGTTTCAGATCACCGTGAATCACGCGTTCGGGGACGTCCGGAGCGGGCCCGAGCCGTGCAAATCCGTCGTCGATCCACGCGGCAGCCTCCTGCGCGACCGAAGCGTGTCGGTGGTTCGCATGCTCCGCGATCGCTCGGCGCAATCGCTCCCGATAGAGCGGAGTGTTCCGGAACGGGATTCCCATCGGCGCCAGCGGCGTGTCGAAATCATCGAGGGCGGCGTGAAATCGACCGACCAGCGCTCCCGCCGAAAACGCCTGCGGCCCTTTATTGATCCGTTCGAAGCGCACGCCGGAGAGGTAGGTCAGAAGACGCCAACGTCCCTGATCCGGCAGCTCGATCGAGAGCGCCCCCGCGTCGGTCGGAACGAGTTCGAAAGTCTCCAAACCATGCTGCTTGAGATGTCGTGTGACCGCCGCGATATTGTCCTGGATCTCTGGTGCGAACACATCGCTCACCCGCTGGAGCACGTACTCGCTGTCGTCCGTTCGAAGGTGCAGACTGCGGTGGAGCAGCCCCCCCGAGAGCATTCGAATGCCGAGCGGTCCGGCCAGCCTCGAAAATGCCGCCCGCACGCCCTCCGGAACCTGCGCGGGATCCGTACCATCCCCCCATGACATCGGATTCATCTCGCGGTCACCATCGTCTTCGAGCGAACTCATGCCGCGGAGTGTAGACGTGTCGAGTCATCGCTTCGAGATCACGGGGACCTGGGACGGCAAGTCGCTACTCGAAGAGGAGCGGGCGCGATCGATGGACGGCCAGGGCGCGACTCGACCACGCCTGGCTCCCGATGGGCTTCGCCCGGGCCAACCTCTACGCGATCCACGGGGTCGGAACGGCTCGACGGCATCTGGCGATGACACCTGTTCCCGGGGAGGCTCCCGATTTCCATCGCCTCGAGTATTTCGCGCGGTTGCCCGGGTGCCCCGCCGTCGAGTCAATCGCGAGCCTCGATCCGATCGAGGCCGTCGAGATCGCCTAACGCGACTTGTCAATGAGATTCTCGGCGAACCAGCCGATCTGGCCAATCTTTTCTTCGAGGGTCTGGGTGTCCGGGGTGCCGTCGTAGGGGTTTCGGAAGGCGACGACCGCCTCGCCAACTCCGAGGTCCTCGAGCTTCTTGATCCCGTCGAGGCTGAAGGCCTCCGCGCCCATCGACTGGTATTCGAAGGGCAGATGATCCCGCCCGTATTCCTTGCGGAGCCCATCGATCTCATCGACGAGCAGTTTGAGGTCGTCGCAAGTCCCACCTGCGTGGATGAATCCATCCCCTCGTAGAGCCGCACGGCGAAGAGCGGGCTTCGCATGCCCCCCGATCAACATGGGGACGGGTTGTGTCGGCGCCGGGCAGATCCTCATCGAATCGATCTGGAAGATCTCGCCGTCGTAGGAGAAATACTCACCGGTCATGAGTCCGCGGACGATGTCCATCATCTCGTCCATCCGCTTGCCGCGCTTCTCCCAGGGAATCTGACAGGCGGCGAAGTCGTCGGGCCAGGGGCTGATGCCTACGCCGAAGGCGAATCGGTTGCCGGTGATCACGGCGATCGACGACAGCTGTTTGGCGACGACGACGGGCTGTCGAATCGCGAGCTTCATCACCGACGTCGTGAAGCGGATCCTCGACGTGATCGCCGCCATCGCCGGGACTGCCACGAAGGGCTCCAGAAAGGGAACGCCGTCGAGAAACTCACGGTCCCCGGTTCCGTTGTAGGGGTACTGGCTGTCGGACTCCTCCGGATAGCAGATGCTGTCGGGGAGCGTGAAGCTGTCGAATCCCGCTTCTTCCGCCGCGACGGCAAGCGGCAGGTAGAAGGCGGGATCACACATCGTGGCGTGATAGGCGAAGCGCATGAGAATCTCCTCGAAGGGGCCGGGGGCGAGGCGGGACTCTAACTTCGGACATCGGGTTTGTAGAGGGCCCTCAACGGGCACCCCCCCCGCGGCTGGATCAGCCTTCGATTTCCCAGATCGGCACGATCGGCGCCTTGCCCTCGACCTGCTCCGACGTGAAACCGCCGCGCCGATGACGGGGCCCCGGATAACCCGCGACGCGCCAGCCCACGTAGTCGCGATTGCCGCCGTAGGAGGGATCCGCGAGAAAGGCCACGATCGTGTGAACGCGCAGCGTCTCGAAGAACAGGGGGGCCGGCAGTTCCTTCCCGATCGTCCATTCCTTCGCTTCGTCCCCCTCGAGAGTGGCCAGGATTTCGTCCTGCTGCGAAGCACCGAGCCCGGCGAAGCCCATCTCGAAGCGTGCCCTCGCCACGCCATCGAGGGCCGCCAATCCCCCCCGGTAGAGCGGGATCGCTGCGGCGTCCTCGTGGGCGAGAGCCTTGTCGATGAAGTTCACGCAGTTCGCCTCCCGCGCACCTGGGTCTTGGTCGGTCGGGATGATCCGAGCGGTCGCGGCTTCGAGCGTCTTCCACTCGGATGGGTGGAGGACCACGGGCTCCACGGATTCTGCCGCCGCGCGTGCCGCCTGCGGCCGCGCCGTGTGGAAGCCGATCAGGATCCCGGCCCCGTAGAGGCTGCTGCGGCGGACGAACTCGCGGCGATTGATCCCCTTCGCGCGGGCGTCTTCTTCGACTCTTCTCACAACGACTGCCTCCCGGCTTCGCGGATGAAATGGTCCGCGACGCGATAGGCGTTCGCCAGGATCGTCAGTGTCGGGTTGTAACCCGCGCTCGTCGGCATGAAGCTCCCGTCCACCACCCACAGGTTCGGAACATCGTGGCTCCGGCAATTCGCGTCCAGCACGGATCGGGATGGGTCCGTTCCCATCCGCGCAGTCCCGTGATTATGGGCGTTGCCACGCTGTGCCTCGGTCGACGAGATACGGGATCCCGTCTCGCGTCCGGGACGAATCCCCGTCGCGCCGGCGGCCTCGGCGACTTCGAGGAGCTTTCGCTCGTACCACTCGTACATGGCGATGTCATTTGGATGCTGATGCTTCGTCACCCGGGGAACGGGCAATCCGAACCGATCCTTCACATCCGGGTCGAGGTCGACGCGACTCGACTCCATCGGCATTTCCTCGCCGATCAGCGCCATCACGAGCGTCCGAGGGAACGCCCGAATTCGATCCTTCAGACCGGAGCCCCAGCGCGCCCCGAACTCGTGGTCGTTCGCGAGGACCGTCGCGTAGGCGATCGGCTGATGAGTAAAGGTGTTGAGCTCGCCAACGACGCCGCCTCGAATGAAGCCCCGCTTCGAATCGCTCGCGTGCAGATCATCGAAAGCGGCATGGCTCTCGAAGCCGGTGTAGGCGCGAAGATCCTCGTCCAGAATCCCCATCGCCGATGGATGATGATGGAACGTGAGATTCTTCCCGACGAGTCCCGATCCGTTCGCGAGCCCCTCTGGAAAGGCTCCGGATTTCGACATCAGGAGGAGTTGAGGCGTCCCGATCGATCCACAGGCAACAATCGTTTGTTTGGCCCGGACCTCATGCGCGTTTCCCGATTCGTCGAGATAGCGTGCGCCCGTCACCCTCCCCTTCGAGTCCAGCGGCAGCTCGAAGACCATCGCATTCGCTCTTAAATCGAGCTTGCCCGTCGCCGTCGCCCGGGGTAGCGAGACAGAGAGCGTCGTCGCCTTTGCATGCACCGGGCATCCATAGGCGCGGCAGGCCCCGCCGTACATGCAGCGCGGGCGCCCGCCATAGGGTCGCGAGTTGATGGCCTTCGGAACCGGAAAGGGGTTGTAGCCGAGCTTCCGCGCGCCCGCGGAAAATCGTCGCGCCGAGACGCGCTCGGGATGCGGCGGATTCGGAAGGGCCGTTTTCTGTGGAGCGCCATGGGGGTTCGCCCGATGGTCGCCCGCAACCCCGAAATCGCGTTCTGCAATCGTATAGAAGGGCTCGAGGTCTTCGTACGAGATCGGCCAATCCGCCAGGCTCGCGCCAGCGACCGCGCCCTCCTTCGACAGCACATGGAAGTCGTCCGGCAGGAACCGCCACGCCCAGGCCGCCCAGTGCGTGATCGTGCCGCCAACGCAGTGCGCGAGGTGGCTGTGGCGACCCGTCTGACTCTCACTGGATTCATCGAAGCGATAGGTCTCGAGCTGATACGGCGAGAAGACCTGATCACGAACGATATTGCGTAGCTCGTCATCGTCGAAGTCGATCGGTCCGACATGACCGCCCCGTTCGAGTGCGACGACCTCGAATCCAGCAGCGGTCAGCTGATCGATCATGACCCCGCCTCCGGCGCCGGTCCCGATCACACAGACGTCATACTCGCGCTGATCCCGATCCGTCATTCCCACTCGCCCCATCTGGCCACGATCTCCGCAACCAGGTGCCGTCCGGATGTGCTCAACTCGCGAGTTCGAAGCCCTCGTAGCCCTTCTCGACGACGCCGTCACAGATATCGCTGTAGTTCTTGCCGCCGCCTACATAGGGCATGAAGACCCGGGGCTTGCCCGGGATGTTGACACCCAGATACCAGGATTTGGCCTCGTAGAAGAGCGTCGCTTGTGCGGCCTCGTTCACGTGCTCGACCCATTTGTTCTCGGCGTCGAGATTGGCCTCGATCCGGGTCGCACCCGTGTCCCGCATGTGTTGGATGCAGTCGGAGATCCAGTTCACGTGCTGTTCGATCGCCACGGGCATGTTCATCAGAACCGATGGACTGCCGGGCCCGGTGATCGTGAACAGGTTGGGAAAGCCGGCCACCTGCAGGCCGAGATAGGTGCGCGGTCCCGCGGACCACTTTTCCGCCAGGGTCTGGCCGCCGAGGCCCTCAATCTCGATCTTGAGCAGCGATCCGGTCATGGCATCGAAGCCCGTCGCGTAGACGATCGTGTCCACGGCGTATTCGCCCTTCGCCGTGCGAACGCCCTTCGGCGTGATTGCCTCGATCGGCTCCTCCTTGATGTCGACGAGCTCGACGTTGTCCCGGTTGAAGGTGACGAAGTAGTCGGTGTCGATCGGCGGGCGTTTTGAGCCCCACGGATGGTCCGTCGGACACAGTTTTTCCGCCGTCACCGGATCCTTCACCATCTCGCGAATCTTCTTTCGGATGAACTCGGCAGCGAGATCGTTTGCGTCCTTGTTCTGCATGAGGTCATTGAATGAACCCCACATGAACTTGAAACCGCCCTCCTGCCAGAGTCTCTCGAAGATCTCCTCGCGCTCCTCCTCCGTGACGTCGAAGGCGCTCCGCTCGATGGGGTGGTAGGGAAAGCCAGCCGCCGTCTCCCGCGTCAACTCCCGAATCCCGGTGTAGTTGTCCTTGATCCACGCGGTCGCCTCCGGCGTGAGCTTCTTGTTCCGCGTAGGAACCGTGTAGTTCGGCGTCCGCTGGAACACCGTGAGGGAGTCGGCTTGCTCGGCGATCACGGGCGTCGACTGGATCCCACTCGAGCCCGTCCCGATTAGAGCCACGCGCTTTCCCTTGAAATCGACTCCGGCCGCCGGCCACGCGCCCGTGTGGCAGCTCACGCCCTCGAAGTCGTCTCGCCCAGGAATATCCGGCATGTTCGCTGCAGACAGGCAACCCACCGCCGTCACGACGAACTGGGTAACGAGGGTGTCACCGCGATCGGTCTTCACGGTCCATTTCGCAATCGCCTCGTCAAATACGGCGGAGACGACCTTCGTCGAGAGCTGGATGTCCTTCTCGAGATCGAAGCGGTCCGCGACGTGCTCGAGATATTTCAGGATCTCCGGTTGCTCGGGATATTTGCTGCTCCAGGTCCATTCCTGCTGGAGTTCTTCTGAGAACGAATAGGAGTAGTAGAAGCTTTCCGAGTCACAGCGCGCGCCGGGATATCGGTTGAAGTACCACGTGCCCCCGACACCGTCGCCCGCCTCGAAGGCACGGACATTCAGGCCCAACACGTCCCGAAATTGATAGAGGGCGTAGAGCCCCGCGAAGCCCGCGCCAATGACGACGACATCCAGATTTTCGGTCTTGCTTTCGGTCATGTACTCATCTTCCTCTTGCGCCGCCCGCTCGCCTCGACCTCGGCCCGGGATCATCGCGTCTTCGCCGACTCCGATCAGAGTGGCTTGGGTTCCTTGTACGCGCGGACTCGATCAGCCTGAAGGACGGGGCCGTCCACCCCGACATTCGAGAGAGTCCGCTCGAGAATTCGCCACAGCCCATCACGTCGGACCCAGCGGTCGCGATAGATCGCGGAATGGCGGAACAGGCTGATCTCCCCGTCGAGCTTCTCCTGAAAATGGATCAGGTAGCCGTACGTGGTCGAGTTCGCGTGGTCGCCGTCGTCATCAAAGGTGATCATTGGATTGACCATGTTGTGTTGCGTGCAACGAAAGATCTGGAGCGCCGGTTCGAGCCATGCGCGGATCTCGGACCAGGGGCCGCGCGTCCCCCCCTCGGTGTCGTAGTGGACGATCGATTCGGGGAGAAAGAGTTCGTCGAGGTCGGAGAAGCGCCGATGATCGATGCACCAACCATAGAAGTAGATCCGTTGCTGGATCTCGGCGAGGTCCGCTGCCTGCTCAGGTGAGAAGTGGCCGGGAATCGTAATGTCGGAGGTGCTCATCATCCGTCCTCGGATTCTGCGACACGCAGAACTGATCGATTGTTTCCGCGGCGCGATCCGTGTGTGCGGCGGAGCCGACACCGATCCGTGCCACGGCAATAGAGTACCAGAGTCCGGCGCTCGTCATCCCCGCGCTCGAGGCCCCCCGGTGGCGAGATGGCCAACAGGCGCTACCCCGGGTTACCCTGATTCGCCCGGCCGATCCTCGGCCCACCTGACTCGATCGAGAGAGAGCGAGACGTACCCCATGAGTACCATCGCAATCACCGGCGCCGCTTCCGGAATCGGTGCCGCAACCGCGGAACGCCTGACCAGCGAGGGGCACCGCGTGATCGGTGTCGATCTACACAAGACCGATATCACGGCAGATCTGGCAACACCCGAGGGCCGTCGCTCGACCATCGATCAGATCCTCGAGGCTTGTGACGGAACGCTCGACGGGTTCGTTCCCTGTGCCGGACTCTCCGGATTGCCCGATCGGCCCGGAAGTCTGCTCGTCAGTCTGAATTATTTCGGGTCGATCGAATTGATCGAAGGCCTTCGCGGTGCCCTCGCTAGAAGCGACGCGGCTTCCGTCGTCGGGCTCTGCTCGAATTCGACGACAACGGCTCCGGGTCTTCCGATGGAGCTCGTCGAAGCGCTTGCGACCGGGAACGAGGAAACCGCTCGGGAGGTCGGAGACAAGACCGGCTCGATCATGGCCTACCCCGCCACCAAAATGGCGCTGGCCCGCTGGCTGCGAAAGAAGGCGGTGACCGACGAATGGATCGGACAGGGGATCAACCTGAACGCGATCGCCCCGGGCAAGACCGAAACGGCGATGGTCGCGGAAGGCCGAGCGGACCCGATCCTGGGCAAATACATGGATGCGTTCCCGATGCCGATCGGACGCAGCGGCCGCGCCGAGGAGATCGCCAGCCTGATCTGTTACCTGCTCGGTAAAGAAGCCCGCTTCATCGTGGGCAGCATCTTCTTCGCCGATGGCGGGACCGATGCCCTGCTCCGGGCGGATGATTTCCCGGCGCCCATGCAAATCCCCAACCAGAACTAGACGAAGCGGCGAATGGGTTCCCAGCGCGGGAGTCGCAGCACTAGAACTCGATGATCGCGCGCCCTTCGATCTCGCCCTGCGAGAGCGCCGTGATCGCTTCGTTGATGTCCTCGAGCGAATAACGCCGCGTGACCAACGCATCGAGATCGAGTTCACCACGGGCGAACCACTCGAGAAAGAGCGGCACGTCCCGATCCGGACGGCAGGAGCCCGCGAGGCTCCCGGTGAGTCTCTTCTCATGCAGGAAGAGATCGGTCGGCGAGACCGGAAAATCGCGGGCCGGAATCCCGACGAGAATCGCCTGGCTCTGCCCATCGGCCCCCAGCGCCTTGGTCCGGGCCGCAGGCAGGATCTGCTGAGCGGTCAACGGGGTCCCGATGCAGTCGAAGGCAACGTGGACGCCGGCCACGGGCAAGCCCGCCATGTCGCATTCCGAATCGGAAGTCGTGAGGGCACGAATCGCTTCGACCGCATCTTCCTTCGTCGCGTTGACCAGATGGGTCGCGCCGTGCCGCTTCGCCGCTTCGAGCTTCCCGTCATCCAGATCGACAGCGATGATCGGATGGGCCCCGACGATCCGGGCAGCGGCGATCGCGCACAGGCCGACACCCCCCGCCCCGAAGATCGCCACACTCTGGCCCGCGCGGACCTTCGCGGTATTCACCACGGCTCCTGCGCCGGTCATCACCGCACATCCGACCACACAGGTCACGTCCGGTCGCGTGTCCGCCGGCACTTTCACCGCATAGAGCTCATCGAGGAGCGCATGATCCGCCCAGGTATAGACACCCTGACAAAGCGCGACGCGCCCGCCCGGTTGTTCGACTCGGGCGCTCACCGGTGTGCGGGTCGGCGCCTCGATCGTACGCGGGATCCCTCCGATGATCACCCGATCTCCAACCGCGACATGATCGACCTCGACACCCGCAGCGACGACTTCGCCCGTCGCCTCGTGACCGAGCACGATGTCACTGCCCCTACTCTCCTGGATCTCGTGGAGCTGGCTGTGACAGAGCCCGGTGGAGAAGATCTTGACGACGATCTCGTGCGGACCGGGATCGGGCAGCAGGATCTCGTCGATCCGAACGGTATCCGAGCCCTCCGGCAGAATCGCGATTCGGGCGAGGGTCGTCATGTCGGTTCTCCTGTCTCTCGCGTGCGCGTTCGTGTGGATCCGAGCAGGCGCGGTCGCCGACGAGGCGCCCCTGCCACCTCGTTCATTCCGAAACGATGCCCGGATCTCGGTGGCCCGCGGTTCGTCCCCCATCGGCAATGAATTCGGAGCCGGTGGAGTAGCTGCTCTCGTCCGAAGCCAGGAAGAGAACGAGGCGCGCAATTTCCTCCGGCTGGGAGATCCGCCCGATCGGCTGGTCGCGGAAGGGGTCGGTTACGGCCATGTGTCCGAGTTCGTCTCCGCCTAGCATCGGGGTGTCGACCCCGCCTGGATGGACGGAATTCACGCGAATCCCGTACTGCCCGAATTCGATCGCCGCCGTCTTGGTCATTCCCCGAACGGCCCACTTGCTCGCGACGTATCCCACGACCCCTTCGACGCCCTCGAGACCGGCGTTCGACGAGATATTGACGATCGAACCCCCGCCCGCCTCGCGCATCGCGGCAACCACCGATCGCATCCCGAGAAACACCCCGAGTTGATTGACGTTCACGACCGCCATGTAATCCTCCACCGAATGCTCTTCGATGTAGCCCGTCCGGACGATTCCAGCGTTGTTGATCAAGATGTCGAGTCGCCCGAAGGCCGCAACCGTCTCTTCGACCACGCCGGTCCAACCCTCTTCGCTCGTCACATCGAGATGCAGATAACGGGCGGATTCGCCGATTTCAGACGCGACCTTCTCGCCAAGCTCGTCGAGGACATCGGCGAGGACGACCTTGGCCCCCTCGGCGGCGAACATCCGAGCTTCGGCTTCACCCTGTCCGCGAGCACCGCCCGTCACGAGGGCCACTTTTCCTGTGAGTCGATTCATGAGTCTCTCCTGATATTTTCCGTGATGTCCATGGTCTGGATCTCGGGTCCGCGAATCCGTTCCGAATTCAGGGCTGCCAGCGCCGACGCTTGTGCTCGCGTCTGCGCCTCACCTCTTCAGCACGCTCCCCCATCGTGACCTCTGGCGTGTCGGCGGGCAAGACGCTCCGTAGCTCGGAGAGCTTGACGAGACGAGTCGTGGGCAGCGGGTTCGATTCGGGCTTGTGGTAGCGGTAGACGATGACGCCTTCGCGATGGCCTGCGGTGTCGAGCCAATTCGGCACCCCAGGGTCGCTGCGGGCGATCACGAGTCGGATTCGGCCATCGCTGCCTGGCTGGGCCTGAACACCGTTCGTGCTCGAGGTGAAGTTCGCCCAATCCATCCACTGGCCCCAATAATTTCCGAGCTGAAAGCTCCAGTGCGCGGCGACCGGAGGCGCGAATTCGATCAGGAGCGCTTCATCCTCCTCGAGGTCGAACCAGCCGTCCCCGTAGTACAGGCCGCCGAGTCCCACGTCCCCCAACGTTCGGGCGGGTGAAATCGAGTTGTCGTGATTCGCGCGGATCGCGTCCATGCGCTGCTTCCAGTAGGGCACTCGGGTATGCAGGGGGAGGGCCGCGCGCGCGAGTGCTCGTTTCACCCGCGCGGCGGAGGTCGGCACGCCGCGAGCCGGCTGGTCGAGCCGTTCCAGATGGATTCGCGAGAATTCGGCCCGATCCCAATCGCCAAAATACTCCCGAAGTTGAATCATCTCGGCGTCCTCGGACACCTTCATCCAGTTCGAATCCCGCCTCTCCCCGCCGATCACGATCGAGAAGCGCCCTTCCTCATCCACCACGCCAGCGAGATCGAAGGTCTCCCGCGCGCCGACTCCGGCGTAGGCTTGCAGTGTGATATGCACCGCATTCCCGAGCTGCCCATACATTCGGTAGACGCCCTTGCCGTCGATTTCGGCCCGTTGGTAGCGCGCGTCGGAGCTCGGCATCGCCTCGCCCTTCCACTTCGTGATGTGGTACCGGAGATGCGGATCCTCTAGGTCGCTCTGATAGAGCGCTTCCGCGATCGTCTCCGAGAGCATTCCGAGCAAATAGCGATAGCCCTCGGCCCGGTCGATCTCGCTGGTCGGGACGTTCTCCGCCTCGACGAGACGACCGACCTCCCGGATCCGATCCGCGAAAGCTTCCCAATCGGCGAGAGAGAGCGATTCATCCGCCCCAGCCGCACGAGGGGCGATCCTGGGCTCCTCATTGGCTTCGCGGGACCCACAGGCGATCAGCGACGCCAGGCAAACCAGAGTCAGAAGAGCTGGAATTTGCTTCATGGAACCTCCACGGCGATGCGGTCCGTCCACGAGATCATCGCGCGACTGCGAAGACACGTCGATCCGCCCTGAATCCGCTAACCAATCCCTGTGAAGTGTGCCGCCTCCTCTTCTCGACTGCTCCGCGGGGAACCGAATCGATGACGACCTTCCTCAAATGGCTGGGTCTCGGCCTGCTTGTGATCCTCGCCTCCGCGACGGGCTATTTCGTGCTCTACGGGGACGAGATGAGCAAAGCCGAGTTCTGGGAGAGCAATATCGAAGACTACGAGGCGCGTGATGCAGAACGATTTCCCGACAAGGGGCTGATCCTCTTCACAGGGAGTTCGAGTATTCGCCTCTGGTCGACCCTCGAAGCGGATATGGCGCCACTCCGCGTCCTCAATCGCGGCTTCGGCGGTGCGCATATGGACCACGTCGTCCATTTCGCGGATCGGATCATCAAGCCCTACGAGCCGCGTGCGATCGTCGTCTACGTCGGGGACAACGACATCGGGGCGGACAAGACCCCGGAGACCGTCGAGGCCGATTTTCGCGCGCTCGTCAGCAAAGTGCGCCAGACTCAGCCGACCGTCCCCCTCTTTTACCTGACCATCAAGGCGTCGAGGCTTCGTTGGGAGCTCTGGCCCCTGATGGACGAGGCGAATCACCGGATTGGCGAAATCGCGGCGGCGGATCCCCTGATCCACGTGATCGACGTGAGCGCCCCCATGCTCGCACGCGGCGGAGGGGGCAAGCCTCCCTCGGATCTCTTCCTCCTCGACGGCCTTCACCTGTCCGCAAAAGGCTACGCGCTGTGGACCTCGATCGTGCAGGCACGGCTGCTGGCGGACCTCGGAATCCGCTAGTCCGAGGCCCCCGACGGTGGGGGGACGCGGGGGCCGACCCGCCCTGCGAATTGCGTCTCGCCAGCCATGGAGACCCGGGCCCGATTCTGTTAGAACCTCGGCTCTCTAATCGCTGCGGGGGCCGCCATTCGATGCCCTCGGCGCGCGTAACAGGTCCGCGTCCCGGTCCATCCAACTCATCGCAAATACTGAGGAAACATGAGCCAGTCTCCGCCCATCATCTACACCTGGACCGACGAGGCCCCCGCCCTGGCCACCCACGCCTTCCTTCCCATCATCCGAGCCTTCGCCGGCGCGACCGGCGTGCCCGTGGAAACCCGAGACATCTCGCTCGCGGGCCGCATTCTCGCCAGCTTTCCGGATCGACTGACTCCCGAGCAGCGTGAACCCGACGGATTGGCCGAGCTGGGCGTTCTCGTGAAAACGCCGGAGGCCAACATCATCAAGCTCCCGAACGTCTCCGCCTCACTCCCCCAGCTGCGGACCGCCATCTCGGAACTCCAGTCGAAGGGCTACGCCCTGCCCGACTACCCGGAGGAGCCGGCCAACGACGAAGAACGCCAGATTCAGGCGAGCTACGACAGGGTCAAGGGCTCCGCCGTCAATCCGGTACTCCGGGAGGGCAATTCGGATCGCCGCGCGCCGAAAGCGGTCAAGGAATACGCCCGCCAGAACCCCCATCGCATGGGCGCGTGGGCCGACGACTCGAAGACCCATGTCTCGACGATGGCGACTGGCGATTTCCGCCACAACGAAAAATCGGTGACCGTGCCCGCCGCGACCTCCGTCGACATCGTCCATTGCTCTTCTGCGGACGGAAAGAAGATCACGCTGAAGGCAGGCATCGAACTGCTGGCCGGCGAAGTCATCGACTCGACCGTCATGAGCAAGAAAGCCCTCGTCGCCTTCCTCGCCGAGCAGATCGAGGACGCCAAGGCGAAGGGCGTGCTCTTTTCCCTGCACATGAAGGCCACCATGATGAAGGTCTCGGATCCGATCATCTTCGGCCATGCCGTCAAGGTCTTCTTCGCGCCGGTTTTCGAGAAGCATGGGGCGACGCTCGACAATCTCGGGGTCGAGGTGAATAACGGATTCGGAGATCTGCTCGAAAGGATCGCAACCCTGCCGGAGGCGGATCGACAGGCGATCGAGGCGGACATCGAGGCCTGTTATGCCGACCGTCCGCCGATGGCGATGGTAAACTCAGACAGGGGGATCACCAACCTGCACGTCCCGAGCGACATCATCATCGACGCATCGATGCCCCCGATGATTCGCGACTCGGGCGGCATGTGGAATCCGGCCGGCGATCTCGAGGATTGCAAAGCGGTCGTCCCTGACAGCAGCTATGCCGGCGTCTACCAGGCCGTCATCGAAGACTGCCAGGCGAACGGAGCCTACGATCCCACCACGATGGGCACGGTCCCGAACGTTGGCCTGATGGCACAGAAGGCCGAGGAGTACGGATCCCACGACAAGACCTTCGAGATCCCCTCGGACGGAACAGTCGCGGTCATCGACGCCGACGGCAACGCGCTGATGGAGCATGGGGTCGAGGAGGGAGACATCTGGCGTGCCTGCCAAGCCAAGGATGAGCCGATCCGCGATTGGGTGAAGCTGGCGGTGACGCGAGCGCGAGCGACGGGATGGCCCACGATCTTCTGGCTCGACGCCAATCGTGCCCATGACGCGCAGCTGATCGAGAAGGTGAACACCTACCTCGGCGACCACGACACGAGCGGCCTGCAGATCGAAATCATGACGCCCGTAGACGCGACGAAATTCTCCGTCGAGCGAATCCGTCGAGGCGAGAACACGATCTCGGTGACGGGAAACGTACTTCGCGACTACCTGACGGACCTGTTCCCGATCCTGGAGATCGGCACGTCCGCAAAGATGCTCTCGATCGTTCCGCTCATGAACGGCGGCGGCCTCTTCGAGACGGGCGCGGGGGGCTCGGCACCGAAGCATGTCCAGCAATTCGAGGAGGAGGGCCACCTGCGCTGGGACTCTCTGGGCGAATTCCTGGCGCTCTCGGCCTCACTCGAGCACCTCGGCGAGAACTTCGACAATGACGCGGCACGACTGCTCGGCCAGACCCTCGAAGACGCCACGGCCCAACTGCTGCTCAACCGAAAAGCGCCCTCGCGAAAAGTCCACGAACTCGACAGCCGGGGCAGCCAATTCTATCTGGCGTTCTACTGGGCCCAGGCGGTCGCCGCCCAGACGGTCGACGCAGAGTTGGCGAAGCATTTTGGGCCGATCGCGGAAAAGCTCGCCGCCAACGAGGAAAAGATCGTGGGCGAATTGAACGGGGCGCAGGGCCCAGCGCAGGATATCGGGGGATACTACCGGCCGGATATCGCCCTCGCCGAAAAGGCGATGAGACCGAGCGCGACGCTGAACGAGATCATCGACTCGATCTAGATCCCCATCCCACGGCGCGGGCCGTTCAATTCTCCGATAGATCGCGAACGAGATTCGCGACGACACGGCTCAGTGCGCTCGAAAGCGCCTCGACGGTCGCGAGCACCGTCGACGTCTCCGCCTCCACCTCTTCGCGATAGGTCCGCTGCAGAACGAGGCTGTGGTCGGCTTCTCGTACGAGGGAAAATTCGATCTCGACGAGCCCCGCGGAAGTCACTTCGCCCACCAGTCGCTCGAAGGCGACGACCCTTCCGTAGAGCACGTAGTCGGGTTCGAGGTGCAACGCGGGAACCGAAACCTCCGGCGCGATGCCCGCCTCCCACAATACTCGCCCGAGGGCGCCCTGAATCATCGTTGGCAGTGGATCGACCCAGTGGTGGTAGGAGTAGAGGCCGATTTCGTTGGCCTCGTCCGCCGCGCGATACGCGATCCGCCGGCCCTGGCCGATCGCCGCCGCTCGTACACGCTCGACCTCGAGTCTGCCGGCGAGTGGCATCCGCGCGAGCCGCGGCGGAGGCGCGACCGTCAGACGGTAGAAATGGTCCGCCGGGGGCGGCGGGCCTGCGCAACCAAGGCAGAGCACGATCGCCACTCCGAGGCCGAAGTGGATTGCCCGATCCGTCCGGCGGCGGGCTCCACTTCCAAATCGCGCGCGCCGAATCATCGCACCCCCTCATCGCCGGTTTTCCGGCCGCGCAGAATCACCCCGGGATTGGCCCGCAGCTGACGGCTGAACTCATTCGCATTCCGCGTCGCATCCTCGAGATTGGCCGCGATCGCCTCGGATCGGCGAGCGAGCGCCTCGATCGCCTGCTGGAGATCACTCACCATCGCGCGGATGTCATCGTCGTTCGCTTCGAGCACCGCGTCGATCCGTGCGACCACTCGATCGAGACCCGCCCGCGTCGACTCGATGCCAAGCATGAGCTGTTGTGTATTGGAGGAGACCTCGCCGAGGTTCGAGAGGATCATTGCCACGTTCTCCGCGTTCTCTGGCGCGACGAATTGCGCGACTCTACCGATGGCGTTGTCGATATTTTCGACCAACAACTCGAGCTGAGGTCGCAGATCGCCGACCATGAATTCCGACAACTCGGTTGCCGCGTCGGTCACGACCGTCATGAGGCTCGTCGGCTCGACGCTCTTCATCAGAGAACCGGGGCGAAGCGCTTCCCTCGAGTCCCCTCCTTCGATGTTGATCACCACAGCCGATAGCAGTCCGCTCGCGGTGATCTCGGCGATGCTGTCCTCGGGAATGAACCAGCCGCGCCGTACACGAGCCACGAGTTCGAAGAGCTTGTCCTCCGCGTCCGCTGGACCCATGATCGGTTCGATCGTCTCGATCATCCCGATCGGATACCCCTGGTAGTAGACCTGCGTTCCCGGGCTCAGGCCGAGCACGCTCTCGTAGCGAATGCGATAGTCGTCGGTGCCCCCCGTACGTCCCGAGAGGACCGCCAGCCACACGATGAGCGCGACCACCATCGCGACTACGAAAACGCCCACCAGGGCGTAGTTTCGACTCTCATCTCTCATTCGTGGGACATCCTTCCCTCGTCGTCTCGCGGCGACATCTCACCGGTCAGTCGCGCAAGGTAGGCGTCCGGGTCGAGTTCCTCTTCCTCGAAGCGCCGATTGAGCAGTGCCTGAATCCGCGGATTCGAGCTGTTGCGAATCTCCTCGACGGAGCCGATCTCGAGAACGTGGCCGCGGTCGAGCACCGTGATCCGATCGGCGATTCGAAACGCGCTCTCGAGCTCGTGCGTCACCACGACGATCGTCATCCCCATTGCGTCGCGAAGCCGAAGGATCGTCTCATCCAGCGCCGCAGATACGACCGGATCGAGACCGGCCGAGGGTTCGTCGCAGAAAAGCAGAACCGGATCCATGATGATCGCTCGAGCGAGTGCGGCCCGCTTGATCATGCCTCCAGAGAGCTCCGACGGCATCAGATTCTCGAAGCCCGCCAGGCCGACGAGCTCGAGCTTGAGCCGCAACATGATCTCCATGGTCATCGGATCGAGCTTCGTGTGCTCGCGCAGGGGAAGCATGATGTTTTCCCCCACGGTCATCGAGCTGAAGAGCGCCCCTCCTTGAAAGGCCACCCCGAGCTTGCGGCAGAACGCATTGAAAGCAAACTCGTCCATCTCCCCGAGCTCTTCGCCGAGCAGTCGAATCGAGCCCGAGGTCTTGTGCGAGAGTCGGATCAGATGGCGAAGAAGCGTGCTCTTGCCCGATCCGCTGCCGCCCATGATGACCATGATCTCGCCACGTCGGACCTCCATAGCGACACCATGAAGGATCTTCCTTCCGCTGTAATGCGTAACGAGGTCCCGTACCGAGATGATCGGCACCTCTTCCCGCGCGTGGGTGGCGGCTGTCGTCATGTCGTCGTATTCATCTCATAGCGTCGCGATATAGACGAAGATCATGTCTGTCACGACGATCGCCGAGATCGACTGAACGACGGCATTCGTCGTCACGCGCCCGACTCCCTCGGCCCCGCCCCGAACCGCGCTGCCCTGGCTGATCGCGATCGTCGCAATCAGCACTCCGAACACGATGCTCTTCGTGAGGCCATGGAGCACATCGTCGATCGAGATCGACTGAATCGTCTGCTCGAGATAGCCTGCCGGCGTGATGTCGATCGCGGGAACGATGTAGACACCCGCTCCGAGCAACCCGACCAGGTCGGCCATCAGCGCGAGCGCCGGAACCATGATCGCCATGGCCAGAAGGCTGGGGGCAACCAGGAAGCGCACGGGATTGATGCCCATCACACGCAGGGCATCGACCTCTTCGTTGATGATCATCGTCGCCAGGCGCGCAGCGAGAGCCGACCCCGAACGGCCCGCCACCAGGATGCCCGTGATGAGCGGGGCAAACTCGCGCGTCACACCCAGCGCCACCCCGAACACCACCTGCTGCTCTGCCCCGAAGGCTTCGAGCGCATTGACCCCCTGCAGAGCTAGCATCAGGCCGATCGTGAGTGAGAGCATCGCGATGATCGGAATCGCTGCGACTCCGCCCTCCATCGCCTCCGCAAATACCGCCGCCGCGCGAACTCGCTGATTCCGCCTCGATCCAATGAGGAGCCAATAGGCAGAATCCCAGCACAGGGTCGCACCGAAGCCCACGAACTCGAAAGCCCCGACCGTCGAGCGCCCGAGCCGCTCGAACCCACCGGCCAAGGCCCTCACCGCACCGGAATCCGCTCGCCTCGCGCTAGCCATCGAGACCTTCGGGAAGCGCATCACGGATGACGAAGACCCGGTCGAGCCGCGCGAGTTCGAAGACCCGAAGGGCTGAATCACTGGCCCGGACGAGTTCGAAGGTCACTTCCTTGCGTTTGGCAACCTGGAACGCCTCGACGAGACAAGCGATCCCCGAACTGTCGATATAGCTGACCCCGTGCAAGTCGACGTAGATTGGCCGCCGCTCTTCGAGTGCGCCAAGCAGAATCTTTCGAGCCATCGGCGATTGCTCGAGATCGACCTCGCCTTCGAACTCGACGATGATTGCGTTTCCGGAGTGCCTGGTTTTATGCTGCAATGGATTCCCTTGAAGCGACGCCCCAACGCGGGCGCGATCAGTCGAGTCGGCGAGTCATTCGCAGGAGGTTGCCCTCGCCTCGTGGAGATCGAAGATAATCGGTTTCGTCCATGACGTTACGAATGAAATGAACTCCGAGTCCGCCGGGCCGAACCGAATCGAGTTCGCGAGGGCGAATCTTGTCGGGATCGGCTGTCGGAGCCTCGTCGAATAGCCGGAAGACCAGACACTCGCCCTCCCGCTCGACCGTCAATTCGATCGGAGAATCGCATTCGCCCTGGTAGGCGTGGCGGATCACGTTCTGGCAGGCCTCGTCGATCGCGAGGACGATATCCCCATTGGAGCCCGGGCTGCAGCCGGCGGATTCGAGACAGTCGCGAAGCACGGCGCGCATCTCCGCGAGCTTCTCGGCACGCGCCACGATCCGATGATTCAGCAACAGGCCGTTCACAGCCTCGCCGGCGTCCCGATCCCAGCAGGTATCGTCGATCACGAGGAGCGTCAGATCGTCACGATGTTCGAGGCGCTTGATGTCCGCAAGCAATCCGTCCACGCGACGGTCCGGGCTCTCGATCGGTCGTTTCGAGATCAACTCCTGAACGCCCGCGCTTCCCAATGCCTCACCCGAAGCCCGCATTGCTTCCGTCAGACCATCGGAGTACAGATAGACCCGCGTGTTGCGAATCAACAGCGCGCGTTCCGGGAAAGTCGTTTCCTCGAGAATTCCCAATGGTGGGCCGTCCGCCGGCAGGCTCGAGAACGTCCCATCGACCTCCTGGACGAGAACCGGCTCGTGGCCCGCGTTGGCGAGGATGATCGTCCCCGCGGTCGGATCGTAGAGTCCCGCAACCATCGTGACAAACATGCCCCGGGTCGTCGTTTCGACGAGTTCCTCGTTGAGCGCCGCCAGCAGTCGGCCGGGATTCTCTTCGCGCTTTGCCAGCACGCGATACAGACTCGCCGTCTTCGCCATCAGCAGGGATGCGTTCATCGACTTTCCGGAGACATCTCCCAGGCAGAAAGCGATGCGTCCGTCCTCGAGCGGCAGGATATCGTAGAGATCCCCCGACACGGTGCGTGCCGCGATATTGCAGCCCACGACGGGATAGGGCTGCGGACGCCGGCTCGGAAGCAGGTTTCTCTGGATCGCGGCTGCGGTTTCGAGCTCGGTCTGGACCCGGTCGTGTTCGATTCGGCTTCGGGCGAAGCGCGCGTTCGCGACCGCGAGGGCCGCGGACGCAGTCAATGCTTCGAGAAGTTCGACGTCCTTCGCGGCGAACTGGTTGTCGGGACCCTCCATCTTGTCTGCGAGAACGATTGCGCCCAGCGCCTCGCCCGAGAAGATCAGGGGCGAGCAGATCACGGATTCGATCTTGATTCCCGAGTGTTCGTCGACCGCCGCTGCGAAATCGGGATCCTTCGAAACGTCGATGACGACCTGCACCTCTTGGGTTCGAACGCTGCGTCCGATGATCCCCGCATCGAAGGGCACACACATCCCCACGAGCGTATGAGTCCCGATTGCAGCCTTGCACTCGAATTCGGTGCCCGCCTCGTCGAGCAGCCACACGGATCCCCCCCGTGTGCCCAGGTGTTCGCCCATGATCGCCAGCGCGTCACCGAGGGTCGAAACGATATCCGCGCTCATCGCAACATCCCGGGTCATCCGGACCAGCAGCGAGAAAGCACTCTCGAGATCTTCGCGATCGCCGCCTGGCGCTGCGATCGGTCTCGTCGAGGATTCGCGAGGGGCGGTCATGACCCTCATCTTAGGGCTTCTCGGGACCGAAACGGCCGATCGGTCGCCTTGAATCCGCGCATCGGCGGTCTCGGAGGCCCCGCTCGTGGATTTTTCTCGCCCCGCCCTTCCGCGGGTACGCCCCCTGCCGGGCCGGGCCCCTTAACGCGCGGGACGCCGGATCGCCACCGTTCCCGTCGCGTGAGGCCCGAAATCGTTGACCGCCGCGAACTCCACCGTCTCGACACGGCCTTCCGGGAGAACCTCCTGGGCTAGCACCCTGCCCGTGAAGTGCAGGGTCTTGCCGGGCACGCAAGGAGCGCCGAGTCGAACCGCGATCCGCTCGAGCCGCGCGTCCGGCCCCGCCCAATCGGTCACATAGCGCGCCACGTAGCCATTCGTCGTCAGGATGTTCATGAACATGTCGGGAGCGCCCTGTGCACGGGCATAGTCGGGATCGTGGTGAACGGGCATGAAATCTCTGGAGGCGATCGCACCCGCGACAATCACCGTCGAGGTGACGTTCAGGTCGAAGGGCGGCAGCTCGATGCCCGTCGGCGCAGCTTCTTCCTGGGCTGCGGGCTTCCCGGAATTCTTCTTCCCGTCCGAGCCCGCGGATCCCGGCGCAAACTTGTAGACCCGAAAGAGCTGTCGCCCGACCGCTTCGCCCTTCGCATCGGTATAGGTCGTCACCCAGGTCACGAAATACCCGCGGCCGAGACCCGTCGTCTTCCGCTCCGAGATCGACTCGAGCACACCCTGCGAGTGGAGCAGGTCCCCCGGTCGTAGGTAGCGGTCGAATTCGAGTTCCGAATTGGTCGCGAGGGTCCCGGTGAAGCCTTCCTCCGCGAGTTGGGTAATCGGGTTGGTTCCCTTGATCACACTCGCGGAGCCCCCGCGCTCGGCGATGCCTTCGATCGTCGGCCGGCCCATCGTCCAGGTCTGCAGCATCGCCGGTGGCGCAACGATTCCATCGAATCCGCTCTGCCTTGCTGCCGCCTCGTCGAGATAGATCGGGTTGCGATCGTCGAGGGCATCGACCCAATGGCGAATCATCGGGAGGTTCACTTCATCCGGCGCCGCCATCGGACCCGCACTTCCGAAGGGCTTGCCGATCTGATCGAGGATTCCTTCGCGAACGAGATCCGTCTCGTCAGGGGTCGTCATCATCACTCTCCGATTCAGTCCGCGCGGCGCGCTCGAAACCTTGTGGAGCCCGTAACTTACGTGATCGAGCCCGCTGGATCATGCTAGAGTCGGCGCCCCGATCGATGATCGTCGCTTCCCCCAGGCGTGATCCCCAGAGCGCGTACCTCTCTATTCTTCGGCCCGTGCACCGGCTCGCAGGACGCGAGGCATTCACGCAGATCCAACGAGGTCGAGAGAGTCTTGGCGGCACCCATCCGCTTCCGAGCCTGGCAGAAGGAAGCGCTTGCAAAGCTCGAGGCCCGCGTGCATTCGAGCTTCCTCGCGGTCGCGACACCGGGAGCGGGTAAAACGACGTTCGCGCTCGGAGCGATCCGGCGCGCACTCGTCGCGCGCGAGGTGCGCCGCTGTGTGGTCGTCGTACCGACCCAGCACCTCAAGCTGCAATGGGCTCTGGCGGCCGAAAAACTCGACATCCACCTCGACCCCGATTGGTCGGCGGGGGACGGGTTGCTTCCCTCGGACGTTCACGGAGTGGCCGTGACCTACCAGCAGATCGCCGCCAACCCCGGTGCGCTGCGTCGGCTCGTCAGCGAGGCGTTCGTCGTCCTCGACGAGATCCACCATGCCGCCGAAAGTCGCTCCTGGGGCGATGGAATTCGCCATGCCTTCGAGCGGGCACCGGTGCGACTCTGCCTCTCGGGCACCCCCTTCCGCTCGGACCAGAGCGCCATCCCCTTCGTCCG
>JAPYTP010000098.1 GCA_029941885.1 Myxococcota bacterium | reverse complement strand
CCTCTACCCCTTGAGGGAGCGGATGAAGGCGATCAGGTCGTCGAGGTCCGTCTCGCTCAGGCCCATGACCGGCGCCATCAGGGCGGAGCCACCGAAGACGAGCGCGCCCTTTTGCACGACGGCCTTGAGGTCGGCGTCCGTGCCGGGGGTGCCGTCATTGTCGGTGTCGAGCTTGAAATCACCGATCGTGAAGTCGCGGGGTGCCGGCTGACCCGCAGCGGCAAGCGCCAACCCGGTCGGGCCATCACCCTTGCCACCCGGGCCGTGGCAGGAGACGCAGAGCTGCTGGAACTTGGTGTTGCCGGCGGCGACATCACCCGCGGAAGCAACGCTCGGGAGGGCGACGAAGCCCAGAGCGGCGATGAAAAATGTGGTCGTCAGAATACGAGTCATGGGTTTCTCCTGTGGTTCTCGATCTCGGTTCGACATTTGGTGCGAATCCGAGTAGTCAGAATTTCGCTGCGATCGATGTGGAGCGTCTCGGCAAATCGAATCGCCCGTCGGGTCGGGAGTTCGTCGAGCTCGCTTGCTCGGCCTCACGTCCTGGGTCGTTGTGCGGCAGAGAATGGTTCCCGAAAGCCGGATCGTCGAGGGGTGCAACGGAAGGTTGCGTTCTCTGGCGAGAAGCCCCGCGCTTCGGTCCTCTCGAGCCCACCCTCTGCAATGCGGCAGAGTCGCAATCGACACAGCGCCGGTCTCAATCGATCGGGCATTGGTTGAAGTCTTCATCGGGAGGACGCCCGAGGGCCCAGCGTGCCGAGAAGAGTCACTCACAGCGATTGCGCGCCCACTCCGTCAACAGCCGGACGCCTACGCCGGTTCCCCCCCCGATATGCAGCGGAGTCTGTGCGCCGGTCATTCCTGAGCCTGCGATGTCCAGGTGGATCCAGGGCGTGTCACCAACGAAGCCCTGAAGAAATGCACCCGCAGTCGAGATCCCCGCATCCCGTCCGCCCGAGTTCTTCCAGTCCGCAACCTTGCTGCGCATCGCCTTGGTGTGGACCTCGAGCAGTGGCATCGGCCAGACCGTTTCCCCCGTGGCCTCACCGGCCACTCGCAATTCGTCCAACAGGGCGTCGTCGTTGCCGAGCCCCGCCGTGGCCCAGGGGCCGAACGCGAGCATCGCCGCACCCGTCAGGGTCGCCACGTCGATCATCGCATCGGGTTTGAAGGTCTTCGTGGCGTAGTCGAGAGCGTCCGCAAGGACGAGCCTTCCCTCGGCGTCGGTGTTGACGATCTCGACGGTCTGTCCCGAGCTGGTCTCGATGATGTCGCTCGGGCGATAGGCCATGTGGCTCGGCATGTTCTCCGCCGCCGCGATTACACCGACAACGTGGATCGGGAGATCGAGCAGCGCGATCGCGCGCATCGCACCGAAGACCGTCGCCGCTCCCGACATGTCGTGTTTCATCTCGAGCATGCCGGCGGCGGTCTTGAGCGAGAGGCCGCCGGAGTCGAAGGTGATGCCCTTGCCGATGAGCGCGAGGGTGCCCGTCTGCTTGCGCCGCGCCGTCGCGCCGTGCTCGAGCACGATCATGCGCGGCGGGCGGATGCTGCCCTGACCGACGGCGAGGATCGCGCCCATCCCGCGGCGTTCCATTTCGGGGACGCTCATGACCGTGCAACGCAGACCAACACTACGCGCCATGCGTCGTGCGTTTCGGGCCAGGGATTCGGGGTAGAGTGCGTTGGGCGGATCGTTCGAGAGGTCGCGTGCGATGATCTGGCTCTCGGCGATCTGCGTTGCGCGGCGCGCGCTGGCGCGCAGGGGGGGGAGACCCTTCACCTTGCGGGTATAGTGGATTCGAAGTCGCGGATTCGCGGTCCTCTTCTTTCCCGCGCCGTTTCCTGCACTTTGGTAGCGGTCGAATTTGTAGCCGCCGAGCAGCGCTCCCTCGGCCAGCAGGGGGGCGGAGCGCTCCGGAACGAGGCCCGGTCCAGCGGGGACGACCAGGGTGACGCGTCCGACACCCGCTCGAACGGTTTCCCGACCGACGCGACCCCCGAAGTCGCGGATCGCGTTGTCGTCGATCTTGTCGGCTTCGCCGAGTCCGAGGAAGATGCAACGAACCAGATCGCCGTCCCGGGGCCCGTAGACCGCCAGGCGCTCGCCGACCCCCGCTTTGAAATCTCCCGCCGCGAGCGCGTCGGAGAGTCGGCCCTCCATTCGGCGATCGAGGGCCGCGAGTCCCTGGGGCAGGCCACTGGGCGTTTCACCGCGGCGTGTGATCGGGATCACCACCGTGTCGCCCCTGAGTTTCCCCGCTCCGGCGGCGTCGATCTGAATTCGGATGGTCATGAAATTGCTTCTCCCCTAATTTCGCGGCACCGTGGCGCGCGCCATGGTGTCTCGATGGACCCGCACGCGTGCGTGCGGCATGTTCGAACTCGAAGTCGGCCGCGGGCGGTCATCGGTGAGCGATGACCGGTCAATCGGTCGACGAATGACAATCCTGTCGGAAACTGGCGTACTGGCGTAAGGGGGGAACCGCCGTGAGCTTCGACCTGATCAGCCTGATCCTTCAGGCCGGTCTCTTCGTCAAGCTCGTCCTGATACTGCTGCTCATTTTTTCCCTGGCCTCTCTGACGATCATCGTCGTGAAGTGGTGGGAGTTGCGAGCCGCAGATCAGGATAGCGAGGCCTTTCTCGAGGTCTATCGACGAGAGGGATTCAGTGAGACCTTCGATGCCGCTCGGCACCTGGATCGCAGCCCTCTGGCCGTCGTCTTTCTGACGACCGGGGCCGAGCTGTTGGAGGCGCGCGAGCGAGACAGCGGGGATCAGACGCGAGAAAAGCTCGTGCGGGAGCTCACGCGCTCGATCGCCTGGAGCGCGACCGCGCAGGTACGTCGGTTGGAACGGGGCATGCCCTTCCTGGCGACGACCGGCAGTGCCGCGCCCTTCATCGGGTTGCTCGGCACGGTGATCGGCATCATCGTGGCCTTCCAGAGTATCGGTGTGGCCGGGCAGGCTTCGTTGGCGGTCGTGGGCCCTGGCATCGCCGAGGCCCTGGTGGCGACGGCGGTCGGACTGATGGCCGCGATCCCGGCCACGATCGCCTACAACCATTTCGGCGGCCGGATCGACGGGATCCTTTCGATGCTCGAACAGTTCTCCAATCACTTCGAGGAGGATCTCAACCGACTGGTCCAGGTCCCCTCCATTCAGGTGCCATCCATCCGGCCCGACGTGCAGGCCGAGTAGGGAAATCGGGCGATGCCGATCAACGTGTCCAGAGGGCGGAAACGGCGTGGGAAGGGCGAGATCAATGTCACGCCCTTCGTCGACGTCGTGCTTGTGCTCCTGATCATCTTCATGGTGACCGCGCCATTGATGCTGCAGGGCATGGATGTGAACCTGCCCGAAACCACGACCCAACCGATTCGGATGCCGAACGCGCCGCTCGTCCTGACCGTGACCAAGGACGGGGAATACTCGCTCGCTCGCAAGATCGTCCCGGCCGAAGAACTCCAGGCGAAGCTCGAGGCCGTTTTCGAGGCGCGCGATTCCAAGGAGGTCTTCCTGCGGGCGGACGAGGCGGCGCCCTATGGCGTGGTCGTCCAGGCAATGGCGGCAGCTCGTCGAGCCGGTGCGACACGGCTTGGGATCGTGACCGAGGAAGAGAGTTGACGGCGGAGCTGCTCGATTGGCACGACGAGCATCTGGTCGATCACCGGCGGCGGTTGCGCACGGCGATGTTCGTTTCGCTCGCGATGCACGGGTTGATCTTCGCCGTCTTTGCGGCTTCACCACCGCGAGCGCTGCCGCCCGCTCCGCAATATCTCGCGGTCGATCTGGTCGCAGCACCTCCCGTGGCGCGAGCGACAGAGACTTCGTCCCCGTCCCCCCCCGCCCCGACTCCGCCGCCATCGGCTCCACCCGTCCCGAAAGCCCCGGTCCAGGTCCTGCCGGAGGAGACACCGGGACGGATTCGCAAGGCCGCGCCCGAGCCCGACGTCGTCGCGAAAGTCGAGCCGAAGCCGATCGCGAAACCGACGCCGACGCCGCGCCGACGCCGCGCGAAGGAGAGAGCCCTCAGCTTCGAGGATGCGATGGCCGCGCTCGAGAACGAACTGGGCGTGGATGAGACCGCGGAGTTCTTGACGCCACGTGTGACACCCGAGGACACGGAGGAATCCGATGCTTCCGCGTTGGCGTTCCGTCCCGGGGTGACGGTCACGCCGGAGCAGGCGGCCTGGGATCGTGAGGTCTCACGCTTGATCCGCGACCGGTTCCCCAATTTCGCGCGCTATAGCGGCCGGGGACTCGTGGCCCAGATCGAAGTCGTGGTTTCGGCAACCGGCGAATTGGCGGGTGAGCCCAGACTGACCCGGACTTCGGGAGATCTCGATTTCGATCGCATGGCGATCGCTGTGGTGGATCGGGCAGCGCCGCTTCCGCCGCCTCCGTCGCCGGGACCGCGACGGTTGAATCTGGCTTCCGAGGAGAGGTGAATTAGATGGGGGATAGGCAGATGCGGAGAGGTTTCATGGCTCTCGCAGGGCTCTTGATGGGTGTGCTCGCGGCCGAGGGGGCCCTCGCCCAAGATCTCGCTAACGAGACGGGGCCGCTGCCCACCCTCGAAATCGCGCCTGGGAATACGACCGCCTTCCGGGTAGCGGTGCTCCGTTTTCGCACCGTCGGGCCCTCGGTCGGTGAGGAGCGCATTGCGAAATTGCGCGAGGAGATCGAGAGCGGACTCGCCTTTTCGAGCGTGGTCGTTCCGCTCGATCACGAGGCCTATCTGGCTTCGGAGGAGAGTCCGGAGCTCGTCACAGAGAGCTTCGACTGTGATAGTTGGAAGCAGAGCGGCGCGGATGCCCTGTTATTTGGGGAGGTGAAGCGCGACGGCGTGCGGCTGCGGGCGGATCTGCGAATCGTGGACGTGGGGCGATGTCGGGAACTCAAATCGGGGAAGGTCGCGGGTGAACGCGATGGGCTCGAGTCGCTCGGGCGAACGATTGCGGACGAGACCGTCGAGGCGCTGACCGGGCTGCGGGGCGTAGCCTCGACCGAGATCGCGTTCATCTCGGATCGAACGGGTCATCGCGAGCTGTATGTGATGTCGGCGGATGGACGAGATCAGCGGCCCGCCACCGCGAGTCGAACACTCAAAATGTTTCCGGAGTGGACTCCGGACGGGAAGGCCGTGCTCTACACGAACTACGACGGCGGGCAGCCGGCGTTTTCCATTACATCGCGCTCCCCCGAGATCACCCCGGGTCCCATCCTGCGCTCGCTGCTCGGCGGGCTGCCCAAATACCGGGGACGCTTCGATCCCACCGGCGAGGAACTCGCGATGGTTTCGAGCGTTGACGGGGCGGCGGAGATCTTCCGCGTGAAACGGAAGGGAAGCGAACCTCGCCGACTCACCCACCACCCCGCCATCGACATTTCCCCTTCCTGGTCACCGGATGGTCGCGAGCTCGTCTTTTGTTCCGACCGCAGCGGTTCACCCCAGCTCTACCTGATGGATCGTGACGGGGGAAATCTGCGTCGGCTGACGTATACGGGTGCCTACAACACCTCGCCGGCGTGGTCGCCAGATGGCCGTTGGATCGCCTATGAGACACGGGTTCGGGGGCAATTCGACGTCTGGCTGATCGACCCCTCCGGTCAGATCAATTTTCCGATCGTCACGCATGAGAGAAGCGACGAGGCGCCCAGCTGGTCTCCAGACGGCCGTAAGATTGCGTTCAGCTCGTCCAGGCGGGGACGATACGACCTTTACGTGATGGACTGGAATGGCGAGAACCTGCAGCGTCTGACCTCTCGATCGGGCAAGAATATTCAGCCCGATTGGGGCCCACAGCCCCGTTGAAACTCTGTTCACAGGAGCCTCAAAGAGTTGAGTGGCTTCCGGAATGGGCTGCTAAACTGCGCGCCCCCCAACGGGTGCGCCGGGTGTCGAGGGGGAAACGAAATGGGGCGTAACCCGACGGTGAATACGGGACGATTCAAGCGGTCGGGTCAGAGGCGGATGCAGAGCTCGATGCCGAGACAGTTCGATCATCAATCCAAGCCGACCCGTTACACGCGGGCTGCGTATCGCGCCGAGCTTTTCGGAGCGGTGCTCGCGATGGCGGTCGTTTCGATGGGCTGCGTCACCCAGGGTGATTTCCTGCGCCTGCAGGAGCGGGTTGCGGAGAATCATCAGGCGAGCGCGAACGAACCCGACCCCTTTACGCGCATCGCAAAGCTCTCGGCAGATGTGGAAGCCCTTCGGCAGGAGATTCGAGACGTGCAGGGTGACCTCGAGTTGGCTCGCAAGGAAGCCGCAGACGCACGGATCGAGGCTCGCCTCACGCGCGCGGCTCTCGCCGATTCCAACTCCGATTCCGACGCGGAGGTCGATTCCCGCGGCGGCGAGGCCGGCGACGGAGCGGGGAACGAGAGCATGGGGGGCGCAGCTGCGTTCGCCGAACCGCTTTCCGGATCCAGAACCTCTCCCGATCAGGAACTCGCGGGCTATCAAGAGGCGCTCGACGCGTGGCGCCAGCACGACTTCGCGGGCTGTATCGAGCGCTTCACGACCTTTCTGCAGAAGCATCCGACCTCGGGATACAGCGACGACGCCGCCTATTGGCTGGCGGATTGCACCTACAAGAACGACGAATTCAAACGTGCGGTCGTCCGCTTCAACGCGGTTGTCAGCGTGTATCCAGACAGCCCCAAGGCGCCGGACGCTCTTTTTCGTCAGGGCGAATCGTTGCTCAAGCTTGGGCCCAAATTTCACGAAGCGGCGCGAACGGTCTTCAAGAAAGTCCAGAAGGATTATCCCGAATCCGAACGGGCTGCCGAAGCGGCGAGGCAATTGGAGCGTTTGGGCGCAGGTTGAGGTCGGGGCAGGGGATCGATCCGGGCAGCCGGATGTCACCCCCATGAGAGTCCGGCCGGGTCCGTGGAAGGCGGAACGGTCGGTCGAAGAGAATTTGTTCGATGGGTAGGCCCCGGCTGGCAGCTCGAGGGGCGCCCGCAAACCAGTGATGGAGCGAAGCGTTGAAAAAGCGTGACATGGCCAAGTTCAAGAAGATCCTCGAGTCGCAGCGCGACGAACTCATGGAGATCGCTCAGAAAACGCTTTCGGGGGACATTCATCTCGATCCGGATGATTTCCCCGACGAGATCGATGCAGCCTCCTCGGAGATGAACCTGGCCTTCCAGGGGAAACTCCGCGAGCGAGAGCGTGGGTTGATCAGCAAGATCGAGCAGGCGCTGAGCAAGATCGAAGAGGGCGTTTACGGCGAATGCGAGAGCTGCGGGGAGCAGATCTCTCTCAAGCGCATCCGGGCGCGGCCGGTGGCAAAGCTCTGCATCGACTGCAAGGCCGAGCAAGAGGCGCTCGAACGACGAAACGCGTAGGCGATCTCTGTCGTTTCGCACGATTCTCGTTGCTCGAGGGAGCGTCGACGGGAGTGATCCGTGACGGCTCACACATCTCTTATGGATACGCTGCCCGCAGCTCCGCTCGTGCTCGGTATCGAGAGTTCCTGTGATGAGATGGCAGCGGCGGTCTTGCGCGGTGGGCGCGAGATCGTCTCGAGCAGGATTCACGGCCAGGAAACCGTGCACGCTCCCTACGGCGGGGTCGTTCCAGAACTCGCCAGCCGAGATCACGTGCGCGCCGTCTCCCATGTGGTCGAAGCCGCGCTTCACGAGGCGGGCCTGACGCCGTCGGAACTCGATGGCCTCGCCGTCACGGCGGGTCCCGGGCTGGTCGGTTCCCTGTTGGTCGGGCTGTCCTTCGCGAAGGCCTTCGCGTATGCCAACCGATTGCCCTTCGTCGGTGTGCATCATCTGGTCGGTCATCTCGTGGCCGCCGAGGTGGCTGGGGAGGCGGATCTGGAGCCTCCCTACGTCGGGCTGGTCGTGTCGGGAGGGCATACCGCGCTCTACCGCGTGGGTGAGACGGGGACGCCGGTGCTGCTCGGCCAGACCCTGGACGACGCGGCGGGGGAAGCCTTCGACAAGGTCGCCAAGTTGCTGGGTCTGCCGTATCCGGGCGGACCGGCAATTTCGAAACTCGCCCTGCAGGGCGATCCGAGGGCGGTCGATCTACCCAGGCCGATGAGCCGGCGCGCGGGGCTCGATTTTTCCTATAGCGGACTGAAGACCGCGGTTTCCGTCGAACTCGCCCGCCGGGGGGGACTGGAATCCCTCGATGAGTCCGAGCGCGCCGACCTCGCGGCGTCCTTCGAAGCGGCCGTCGCCGAGAGCCTGGTCGCCCGATCGGTGCGCGCGATGCGGGGCGAGAGTACCCGGCGGATCGCGATCGTCGGCGGGGTCGCCGCAAACAGTCGGTTGCGGAGCGAGATGCGCGCCGCCGGAGAGCGCGAAGGATTCGCGGCGATCTTTCCGCCGATGGCGTTGTGCACGGACAACGCGGTCATGATCGCAGCCGCGGGAACACGCCTGCTCGAGCGCGGTGTTCGCGACGACCTGTCCCTCGAAGCCTTCTCGAGGGTGCCGATCGGGGACGTGCCCTGGCGTGCGCCAGCACCGGGCGCCTCCGGGCCGCTCGAATGAATCCGAGCGCGCTCCGATCGCTGCTCGATCAGCGTGGCCTCAGACTCTCCCGGGATCTGGGGCAGAACTTCCTGACCGATCCCGCCGTCGCAGACGACCTGGCCCGGCGTGCGGGCGCGAGCGAAGGCGATTTCGTCATCGAGGTCGGCACGGGACTCGGTGTGCTGACACGTGCCCTCGCGGCACGGGTGGAGCGTGTGCGGAGTGTCGAGATCGATTCCGGGCTCGTGCGGGCCTTGCGCGAGGAAGCCCTGCTACCGGACAATGTCGAACTCGTGCATGCCGACGCCCGGGAAATCGATTGGGCCGGCTGGGTTCGCGAGGCGGGCCAGCCGGTGCGAGTCATCGCGAACCTCCCGTATTCCGTCGCGACACCCCTTCTTCGGCAGCTTCTCGATCTGCGCGAGGGGCTCGAAGACTGGTCGGTGATGATCCAGTCGGAAGTCGCGGCGCGACTCGTAGCGGATCCCGGAACACGGGCCTACGGATCCTTCACGGTCCTTCACCGCCTGGTGGCCGACGTCGATACGATCGCCAGGCTCTCTCCGGGGAGCTTCTTTCCGAAACCCAAGGTCGACTCGAGCTTCGTTCGGATCTGGCCGCGAGCGAAGAGCCCCCTTCTCGACGGCGAACTCGAGCGGGTCGAGCGACTCGCGCGGGCGGCCTTTTCCCAGCGGCGCAAACGCGTCACGAATGGGCTCGCGCGGATCGCCGAACGAACCTGGCCGGAATTCGACAAGTCGGAACAGCGCGAGGCCCTCGAATCGCTGCTCGGAACCGTTGGAATCGATCCCGGGCTTCGGCCGGAGCGAATCGAGCCAGAGGCCTGGCTCGCACTGGCGCGCGCCTTGGACGCGATCGCACCCGAGCCCCGGGAGTGAGTCGATGACCCGAGCGGGGATGGAGGCGAGGGATCTGCTCGAGATCCTGCTCGAATTGGCGGACGGCGCGGGGCTCGAGGTGCGGGTGCTCTCCAACTCCGCGTCGTCGGCGGACTACTCGCCGACGGAGAGCGCGGCTTGCCGCGTAGGCACCCGGATTTGGGTCGTTTTATCGCCGGATGACCCGGTCCTGCACCAGGCTGAGGTGCTCGCTGGGGCGCTTTCACGCTTCCGTCGCGATTTTCTGGAGGCCCGCTTTATCGCCCCCGCGGCACGTGATTTCATCGATCGCGTTGACCCATCGGAACGTTGAAACTAGAATCAATGGCTTCGAGGGGCACCGCAAGTCGCGGGCTCCATCGTCAAACCGCCCGGGCCACCCCACGCCCCCCTCCGCTCGGAAACTTCTCGCAAGTTGACGATCGGAACGGGGAAACGATCCACGGCCGGCAAAATCGAAAGCGTTCCTCAGGTCACCCGAATATCGCTTAGATCCCGATTGGGACTGAGACGGAGGTGATTGGTAGCTTTCGGCGATGCTTCCAGTTCAGATTTCCCGCGATGGCCAACCGCCAGCGGGCAACGAGTTTCGGGAACGCACCGACCGAGAGTGGCGCTGGATGAGAAGGCTGGAGCATCGCTCCGGTTTTCAGACCCCAGGCCGACCGTTCCGCCTCCGGATGACCATCCGAGAGGCGTTTTTTCTTTTCAGGCTGGGCAATCGTCGCGGAACGGCCAAGGGAGAGAAAAGAGACAGGAGGCATTCCCCCATGTCCACCGTCACGACGGCTTCGGCGACGCGCGAACATCGCGTCACCGTACGATCCCTGGCTTCGCGAAAGCGCAAGGCCGAACCCTTCACGATGCTCACCGCCTACGACTTCACTTTCGCCCGGATCTTCGACGAGGCAGGCGTCGACGTTCTGCTGGTCGGTGATTCACTCGGCAATGTCGTGCAGGGCTGCGACACGACCCTCCCGGTCACCCTCGACGAGGTCACCTATCACACGCGCATGGTCTGCCGCGGCGTTCGCAGGGCGATGGTCGTCGCGGATATGCCCTTCGGTTCCTATCAGGTCAGCTCGGAAGACGCGGTGCGATCCGCCATCCAGCTGGTCAAGGACGGCGGCGCCCACGCGGTGAAGCTCGAGGGCGGCGTCGACGTCGCGGATTCGATCCGGCGGATCGTGGCGGCACAGATTCCCGTCATGGGTCATGTCGGTCTCACGCCCCAATCGGTGAATCAGATGGGCGGCTACCGCATTCAGGGGCGCGGCGACGAGGCTCGCCATCAGGTGATCGCAGACGCGCGCGCCGTCGAAGCGGCGGGCGCCTTTTCGGTCGTTCTCGAGGGAATCCCGGAAGAACTCGGCCGGGAGATCACCGAGCTCCTGTCGATTCCGACGGTCGGGATCGGCGCCGGCGTTCACTGCGATGCGCAGGTCCTCGTGATGCACGACGCACTCGGGCTGAATGACTGGACGCCTTCCTTCGTCAAGCAATACGCGAACCTCGGGCAGCAGGCCTCGAAGGCCGCCCGCAACTACATCGATGAAGTGATCAATCGAAAATTCCCCGACGAAGAGCATTCCTACTCGTAGCGGGTGCCTCGCACCCTGGGGCGCACGCTTTGCAAGGCCGGTGCCTTGCGTAAGGGCGGGCCGATCGAGGTTCGGGAACCGAGGAATCCACGATGAAGATCATCGAATCCAGAGCAGAACTCCAGACGTGGTCGGACGGAGAGCGAGCCGCCGGCCGGCGTATTGCCCTCGTGCCGACCATGGGCGCGCTCCATTCGGGCCACCTGTCGCTCGTCGCGGAAGCCCGGCGACGAGCGGATCGGGTCGTGGTTTCGATCTTCGTGAATCCGACGCAGTTCAACGACCCGGGAGATTTCGCCGCCTATCCACGCGTGATGGAGGCGGATCTCGCGTCCTGTCGCGAGGCGGGAGTCGACGTCGTCTGGACGCCGCGAGCCGAGGAACTCTATCCTGACGGCGCTTCGAGCTGGGTCGATGTCGAGGGACTCTCGGAGCCTCTTTGTGGGGGGGGTCGTCCCGGCCACTTTCGGGGCGTGACGACGGTCGTGGCGAAGCTCTTCCTGGCCGCTCGGCCGCATGTGGCGGTGTTTGGCGAGAAGGATTTCCAACAGCTGGCCGTGATTCGACGCATGACAGGGGATCTCGGCTTCGGGATCGAAATCCTGGGCGGGGCGACCGTTCGAGAATCCGACGGACTCGCCCTCTCGAGCCGCAACGTCCATCTGGGACGGAAAGCGCGGGGGCAGGCCATTTGCATCGTCGAGAGTCTTTCGCTCGCCGAGTCGATGCTTGCGCAGGGGGAACGGGGCAGCCGGGCGATCCTCGAAGCGGTCCGCAAGAAATTGGGGGAAGCGACGCTGGCGCGCATCGACTACGCCGAGCTGCGTGATCCCGCGAGTCTCGAACTCGTGGGCGATGTGATTCAGGGGCCGACGCTGCTCGCGATCGCCCTTCAATTCGAACCCGATCCAGCTCTTCCGGAGGACAGCGATCCGCTCGATCGCGGAAATCGGGTTCGGCTCATCGACAACCGCGTGCTCGTCCCGACGGACTGACCGGCGACCCGCACGCGTCTTCGTCGGTCACGCAAACCGAATCCGACCGTCGTCGCAGAGAGTCGGCTACGATCCGCCGCCATGGCGAAATCGGGCAAGAACAAGAACGTCGATCGGACGGACGCCGAAGGTCGATTGATCGTCGCGACGAATCGCCGTGCGCATTTCGACTACGAGATCGTGGATACCTGGGAGGCCGGGATCCAGTTGATGGGACCCGAGGTGAAGAGCCTTCGGGACGGGCGCTGTAACCTGGGGGACGCCTTCGGGACGGTCTTCCGGGGTGAAGCCTGGCTCGAGAAGATGCATATCTCACCCTACGAGCCCGCGACACGCGCCAACCCCACAGACCCCCAGCGTCGCCGCAAACTGCTCCTCCATCGATCGGAGATCGATCGGCTAGACGGCCGCGTCCACGAGAAGGGGCTGACACTGGTGCCCCTCGTCGTCTATTTCCGACACGGTCGGGCCAAGGTGGAACTCGCCCTGGCACGCGGCAAACATCGCCACGACAAGCGCGAAACGATCAAGCGGCGAGAGGGGGATCGCGAGGCTCGGCGCGCGATGCGCCGGCACACGCGCTAGGCGGGGATTCCGCGAAGTCGCCGAAAATCGGCGAAACCGACGGGACGTGCCAGGAACCGGGCCTACCGGGTGCCTGGACGCAGGAATTCCCCGGGTGCGACCTCGCGGTGGCGATCTCGGGTGAACCCCCCATCCGATTCCGCTCGGATTACACCGGGGATGCCTCCACTTTGCGCTGGAATTGCCGATACGTGTGGCGAGATGCTGTCTCCACCTCGTGGGATGGCGGGGCTCGTCCGCAGATCGAGGGGGCATATGACTGGCCAGGGAAAGGCGATCGGGATCGGTCTGGGTCCCGGCAACAAGACGATCGCAACGACGCTGCTCGAGTGGCTGGCCGTTCGCGGACGGTCGGCGACGCGGGATCGCGCGGCTCGGGTGCTCGGGGAATTCGAAGCGGATCTTGCCGCCGCACCCGCCTGGCTGGGGGAGGATGCGGTCGCATCCATGTTTTCGGCGGGGAAGGTCGATGCCTCCCTGGCGCGGGCCATCGGCCATCGCCTCGTCTCGCCCGACGCCACCGGTCTGCGGCTCTACGGTCTCGGACTCGCGACTCCCGAGAAGGCGTACCGTCGGGTCCAGTCCCTGCTGCCCCGAGAAAGCGCGCGGGCGCAGTGGTCCGTCGACGAGATCCAGGGTCGCTCGGCTCGGCTCCGATTCGACGCAGCACCGAGCGATGATCCGACGCCCGCTGCGCCGGGTCGTTCCGAGGAGGCGTTATGCGCCTTGCGGACGGGAATGCTGGAAGCCATCCCCGGTCTGTTCGGTCTGCTTCCGGCCGAGATTCACGAGACGAATTGTAGAGCCGAGGGATCCGACGCGTGTCACTACGAAGTGCGCTGGGAATCCGCCCCTCGCGCCGGTGCGATCACGGGACTTGCGCTCGGCGCCGTCCTGGCTGTGGGATTCGTGGCGGCCCTCTTCCTGGTGGGCTCGCTGCCGCCCGTCGGCGCGAGAGAAGTTGCTGCGGTCGGTGTCGCCGCTCTCTCGCTACTCGTTCTCGGGCCGGCGATCGGGCGAGTCCTCGACCTTCAGCGCCAACTCGAGGCGGTCGCCGGAGCGCGGCGCGGTCATCTCGCACTCTTCGATCAGGTCGATGACGCCCTCGCCGCGAAACTCGATGCCCTCGCGCGCGCGGAGGCGAAGCTCGAGGGCGAAGCTCCGACCAACCCGGTTCGGCGGTCGAGCGGCGATCACGATGAAGCGGACGCGGGGGTTTCTCCCGAAAGTCAGCGCGGCATCCTGAATGCCGCCCAGCAGATCCATGCTGCGGCGGGGGATCTCGAATGCTGGTTCGAAGCCGAGGTAGAGGGAGACATCCCGGAAACCCAGATCAGTGATGAGCGCGGCCTGGTGCGGGAGATTCGCGAATGGGCGGCACGAATCGGCGAACTCGGCGCCACCGAAGGGGAAGCGACATACGTGCAGATCGGTCTCACGGCGCTCGTCGGTCGCGCGATCGCAACGGCTCGGCCCTCGCTGCCCCCGACCGCCGTCATCAAGATCGAAACGGACCGGGAACTCACACCGATCGAGTGCGAACCGGTCCAGATCGAACACCTTGTGGTGCAATTGATTCGGAATGCCGTCGAGGCATCGGTCGAACTGAGCGATGCCCCCGAAGTGCTGGTCACGCTGAAAAACGCTGCGCGGGGCGTGGAACTCGCCGTCGAGGATCGGGGAGTCGGGATCGAGTCGACGGAGATCGATGAGGTTTTCGACCCGTTTTTCGGGGAGCGAAGCGTCGCTGAAGGGTTCGGGCTGACCGTCTGCCTGCGGATCATCGAGCGCCACGGCGGCGAACTCCGATTCGAAAATGAAGATCGAGCGGGGACTCGTGTGTCGGTATGGCTACCTGAGTTTCGCGAGGAGAAAAGAGAATGAGCATGCGAATGGTTCGGGCTGTGGCTTTGATCTCGTTCGTGTTAGGTGGAGTCGGATGTGCGGCGCTGACGGTGGAAGAGAAGCCGTTTCCGGCGCCCCCCTTCCCGCGTTGGGTAGGCCAACTCGAGACCGGCCACACGGATATCGAGCAGGTCGCCGACCGCTTCGGCGAGCCGGACGAGATCGAGGAGAGCGTGCGGGGCGGTGTGATCTGGCACTAAGCCTACGCGGAGATCCATTGGCCCGAGGACGATCCGGACCGCCCGTTGCTCGCTGCGGAGGGGAGGATCGAGCCGAGGAAAAGGTCGATATTCGCACCCATTGGCCGAGCGATCCGTTCGGTCGGGCGATTCGTCGACGGATGGATCTACTCCCCGGGGACGCAACAGCGGGCCCCGCGTGCACGTCGCCTTCCCGCCCGGATTCACGCCCTCGAACTCGTCTTTGCTCCGGATGGGAGCTTGCGCCGATTTCAGTACAGGCCGGAAGAGGGCATGGCATCGGTACCCGGAAACGGCTGACAGGCGCGAGTGAGCGTCGCTATGTTTCGTCTGCTCGCTGGCGATTCCACGCCGCGACCGGGAGACCCCCATGACGACCCCTTCGACGACGACCATCGCGACCGCGGACGGCGAGACCTCTGCCGACCGGCTCGGGCGCACCCTGATGCACGAACATCTCGTGATCGGCTATCCGGGTTGGGAGAGCCATACGAGCGTGCCGAAAGCGAGCGCGGAAGACGAGATCGCCATCTGCGTCGACCGGATCCAGGAACTCCAGGACCTCGGCTATTCGTCACTTCTCGATCCGTGTCCGAACGATCTCGGGCGGGACGTCGAATTGGCGGCGAAGGTTGCGCAGAAGACGGGCTTCCAGATCATCCTCGCGACCGGTCTCTACAAGCAGGCCGAGGGCGGGGTTCCGTATTGGCATTTCCGTTCGAATTTTGCTCCCCAGGTCGACCCCATGGCCGAGCTCTTCATCGCGGAGCTGACCGAAGGGATCGGCGAGAGCGGGATCAAGGCCGGAATCATCAAGGTCGCAACCGGGATCGGTGAGATCAGCGAATACGAACGGACGATCCTGCTCGCGGCCGCGAAGGCATCGGCCGAGACGGGCGCGCCGATCACGACCCATACCGACGACGGTTCCCTCGGCGACCACCAGCAACGCATCCTCACGGAAGCGGGCGTGCCGGCGCATCGGATCATCATCGGGCATTCCTGTGGCACCGACGATCACGACTATCACATGGGGCTCGCGCGAGGCGGCTCCTATCTGGGTTTCGATCGATTCGGGATCGACGCCATCTTTCCGGATGAAAAACGCGTCTCTTCCCTCGCGAAGATGATCCGGGCCGGAGCCGGAGATCGGCTCGTCGTGTCCCACGACTCGGTCTGGTGCTGGAAGGGGCAACCCTTCCCGCCGGGCGTGCTCGAGAATTTCGGTGGGGACGCGTTCGATCCGACCTTCTTCGAGCGCAAGATCATTCCAAAGCTGCGGGATGCCGGAATTTCGGCTGAGGAGATCGAGCGGTTGGTCGTCGACAATCCGCGGCGCTTCTTCGAAGGGGAGAAGCTCGCCACCTTGGCGTGACTCCCCGTCTCCCGTTTTCTCCGCTATCGGCATCAGCGAGGACGGCGCGAGATCGGCGATCCAGACGGGCGACGCTATCGTCTCGCGTCTCAGCTTTCGATCCGCTGTGTTGTACTCGTGTCTTTGGACACGACGCGCTACCGGCTCTAGAGGACCGCGGGTCGCGGCACCTCGAACCCCCGAACCCCGAACCCCGACATGAAATTGTCAACCAGGAGTCCCCCCATGAAGGCAGTCCTCTTCACCGAGCAGAACGCAGATCTCGTGATCCGCGACGACATCGAACTCGGCGATGTCGGCCCCAAGGACGTTCGCGTTAAGATTGGCTCGAGCGGCGTCTGTCACTCCGACCTCTCCGTCATCAACGGGACGATCCCGATGCCCCCGCCAGCGGTGCTGGGTCACGAGGGCGCTGGGGTCGTGGTCGAGGTCGGCGAGGCGGTGACCAGTGTCGCGCCCGGCGATCACGTGATCCTTTCCTTCACACCGGCCTGCAGCGTATGCAAGCCGTGTCTGCGACAGCAGTCCTTTCTCTGCAAGGAAACAGGTCCGCAGTCCACGTCCACGAATTTCCGGATGGACGGAACGCCGATTCCCGGCATGACGGGACTCGGAACCTTCGCCGAGGAGCTGATCGTCGGTGAGCCCGGAGTCGTCAAGATCGACAACGACGTCCCCCTCGACGTGGCGGCTTTGATCGGTTGTGGCGTCACGACCGGCGTCGGTGCCTCGATCAATACCGCGGGGATCACCCCCGGTTCTTCCGTCGTCGTTTTCGGATGCGGCGGTGTCGGCATCTCGGCGATCCAGGGCGCGCGAATCGCAGGGGCCTCGGAGATCCTCGCCGTCGACACGATGGAGAACAAGCTCGAACAGGCGAAGCATTTCGGCGCGACCCACGTGACGACCCCGGACGGACTCGAAGACGCGAAGGCGAAGATCACGGGTGGGGAGGGCTTTGACTTCTCGCTGGAGTGTATCGGGACCTCGCACACGATCCGGGCTACCTACGATGCAGCCCGAACCGGTGGAACGGCGGTCATCGTCGGTGTCGGCCGGATGGAAGACATGGTCCAGTTCTCGGCCTTCGAACTCTTCTATGCGAACAAGACGCTGAAGGGTTCCATGTACGGGTCGGCGAATGTCCGCACATTCATGCCCGAGCTGCTCTCGCTCTGGAAGACGGGCAAACTCGACCTCGAGAGCATGATCTCGCGCCGCATCAAGCTCGACGAGGTGAACGACGCCTTCCGTGCCATGCAGGCGGGCGAAGTGATCCGGACCGTCATCGACTTTTGATCGGCGGACGGGGACGGGCTTCCGGCTCGGTTCCGACGGCGAAACCCGTCGAACCCACTCGGGAGTTCGAGAGGCTCGTTCCCTAGTTCGGGCGCCGGATTCGGCCGTGCAGGGCTTTTTTCATCAACGGATGGAATCCGTCGCGATTTACGTGCACCAGATCCCGTAGTCCCCCTCGCCCCGGGGCGGAGTCAGAGGGATGAGTTGAGGGCCGCCCGCTCCTGTACCGGCGCGGCGACCCCGGACCAGTCGACGAAGATCGGTGACGACCAGGCGCGCGGTTGGTGTTCGTCGAGACAGTCGTCTGTCGTATCGACCCCGCATAGCGTCACGGTCGTGCAGTTGCCTTCAGCGTCGCGATCACAGCGGAGGCCGCCGGCATTCACGCCGGGTGCCGAAGCCTCGAGGGCACGGGCGTAGTAGACCGTGTCCCGACCGAAGCGGGCATAGTCGGGGTCGTCGAAGATGACGCTGCAGCCGGCGGGGTCGCCGTCGCATTCGAAGCTCTTCCACGGATCTTCGATCAGACGCGCGAGATCTTCGTCGGGTGTGTTCTGCGGGCGAATTCGGATGACTTCGATTCTCTGGATCGATCTTCGCGTAGCGCCGGGGTTGTAGCACTCGCTCTTGCAGAGGTCGCCCACACGATCCGGGCCGAGGGCACTCGTCGCGTAGTCGGGACATCCCGGCTGCTGTTCGAAGGATCCGACCGCGCGGACCTGAAAGATCGGACTTTCGTTCATGGCGACCTCGCCACCCATCGGGATCGGGCGTCCGCGGGTGCCCGGAGGGTTCAGGAGATCGAACCAGAGCAGGATGCGCGGGCCACTGGTTCCGTAGACCTCGCGACGCTGCAACGAATCCCAGATCGCACCGCGATCCCGCCCTTCGGAGTGCGCCGCGATCAAGCCGCCGGTCAGGAAGAACGAAGATTGTCGCTCCATCTCCATCAGGGCAAAGCCCGTGAGCTCCGTTTGGTTCGGGTCCCACGCGACGGATTCGGAGATCGGCTCTCTCTTCGGGGGTATCAGGATGCTGCGCATCGACTCGTCGATGTCATTCACGTCCCCGCCGGACTCGGTGAATCCCGCACGGTTGAGTTCCTTGAAGCCCGTGCCCGGGCGCGCGAAATGGTTATCGCTCGAGGCCATGAAACCGAAGCGAAATCGGCGCGCCGATCCGTCGGGGGTGTCGAAGTTCGAGAGCGCCGTTATGTACTGTGCGGAGCCCATGGGTCGGTAGTTGAACGCGGGCTCGTCGCAGTCTCGACATTGTCCGGCGTCGAGCCAGTCGTGGGAGTCGGCGCCCGGTACGGTGATATGCGCCTGAACACCGGCCTCCGCTGCATTCTGCTGCGCGATGGCGGCGCGATCCTCACATTCATCCTGCGAGCGCCCCTCGGCGAGACATCGATCCCGGATGATCTCACCCGCTCGCCAGCAGGTCGGCAGGTAGCTCGCGGTCGGTTCCGGACAGCTCGCACGGCCCTCCGCGTCGAACCGGACCGACGTGAGTGAGTTCCATTGATCCGAATTGCCGTGCCCCGAATAGATTTCGAACAGCGTCTGGCGATCATCGTCGTGAAGTGGACCCTGGAGTTGCTTCGCCCAGTCCGACCCCGGCGGCGTATAGAAGCCCCAGGTCGTGCCGTGGGGGATCACGATCGACTCGACGTCCCAATCGTCGAGCTTGTCGAAGAGCAGATCCGGCGTGTCGACCATCTCGACGCAATCCGTCGGGAGATCGCGGACCGGGACGCCGATCGGGCACACGTCGAGGTCCTGGCGCTCCGCGAAATAGGTCGACAGGGAATGGAGCCGCTCGTTCCCCGCGGCATGCAGGACGAGTCCCGATGCGACGCCGCCGAAGGGATTGCCGAGCACCATCCGATCTCGCGTCGAGCGGGAACCGATCGGCCGGGTGGGAACCGATCCCTCCTCGAGGTCGCGCAGGACGATGTTCTTGTGGCCGTAGTGGTTTTCGGGGGTCGATCCGACCTGGGTCCACTCCCAGCCGAGAAAGGCAACGGTGTCGGGTTCGCGTCCGGCGCCGGAGACTTCATTGCAGGAGCGGATCGTATCGACGGTTTCGCTCCAATGCAGGGGCGAGATGCTCTCCGCGTGGTCGTTGATCGACCAGAAGTCGAGGGCCGAACAGAAACGCGCGAAGTCGCAGGCGTCCGCTGGCGGATGCGTTCCCTCGCCCCCCCGGAGTGGCAGACTCAGCATGAACGCATCGAAGGAGAAGGTCGTATGGACGTGGAGATCACCGAAGAGGATCTGCTTGGGGCGCGAGACGAGCATTTCGTCTGCGGCGGTCGCGATCTTTCGCCCTCGCTCGGTCACTTCCTCGGCGGGGCGGGCCGCTCGCGTGACGGTGCCGGGGGATTCGTGTTCGCCGAGACCGCCCTGGCCGACGTACCGGAACCAGGCGCCGAGCACGAGCAGCACAACGATGACGACGAGTAGGAAGGTTCGGGACACGGGGAGCCTCCAGCCTGTGGCCGCGCGGCCGGGAAATCGACGGTATCACAGGGATGGGAGCAATCGGCCGAGTGCGCGGTGAGAACACGCCATTTCGTGTTAGCTTGAGCCCGATTGGGTCGCGCGCGCGATCGTCGACAGCGGGGCGGGAATGGACGCGTGGTTGAAAATCTGGGAGCAGTTGCTCTATAGCGATGGGAGGGTCACGGCCTACGCATTGCTGGGCGTTGCCGTGCTGACCGCCCTGGAATTCTTCATTCCCGCCGAGCCAGGACAGGGATGGACCGGTCGCGGTCGCAACCTCGTCTATCTGATCCTCTTCAAGGTGTTCGGCCTCGGCGGGATCGCGATGTGGTACGCGTTCGGTCCCCGCCTCGATCTCTGGATGCCACAGCCGAGTGAATTTGAGCGAGTGCTCCTGGTCATTGCAAATCTCGTCACGATCGACTTCTTCTACTATGGGTACCACCGCGCCCAACATCGATTCTCCTTCATGTGGGCGATTCACGAACTCCACCACGCGGATGCCGAGCTGAACGCGACCTCGAGCTATCGGACCTACTGGCTCGAGGCCCCGGTTCAGACGATTCTCGTGCTGACGCCGACGCTTTTGATCTTCGGCGGAATTGGGCCCACCCATGGCCTCGCCGTCGTCGTGTGCTCGCTCTTCTTCCTGATCTTCTCCCATGCGAACCTTCGTCTCCGGCTCGGCCCGCTCGGCCCGCTCGGATCGTGGGTGATCGGACCGCAAGTGCACCGGATCCATCACTCCCGGTTGCCCGGGGATCGCGATTGTAACTTTGCACAGTTCTTCCCCGTGCTGGACAGGCTATTCGGATCGTTCCACGCTCCGGGCTGGGATGAATTCCCGCCGACCGGAGCGGAGGGATTGGCGTCGGATGCGTCGATCGCAACGGCGATGGCCAGGCCACTGCGGATCTGGGCCTGCGGGATCGGGCGTCGGTGAATCGGGGCGATCGCATGGCAGGCGGTCGAGTCGAAAGCGGAGAAGGGAAAGCGAGTGCAGTATTTCGAGGAGGTTCGAGTCGATTCGAAGCGGGAGCATGGCCCGGGCCGGGTCATCACCGCCGAGGAGATCAAGCGCTTCGCTGCGGAGTTCGATCCGATGCCCTTTCATACGGACGAGGAGGCCGCGAAGAATTCGATGCTCGGCGGACTCTGTGCCGCGAGCTCACACGTCCTCGCCCTCGGCGTTCAGCTCACACACGAGCGCGAGGGCGAAGTGGAGGCAATGGCGGTTTCGAGCGCACTCGGATGGGATGAAGTGCGCTTGAGGTCGCCTCTCTACGCGGGCGATCACGTGCGGGCGAAGAGCCGGATCGAGTCGAAGCGGGAATCGGCCAGCCGGCCGGATTGCGGAATCGTGACGTTGCTGACCGAGATCGTGCGGTTGGATGGTTCAGTCGTGGCGACCTACAAGGTTTCCCTGTTGGTCGAAAAGCGCCCGGTCTGACGCGGCGGTCGAGAATCGATCCCGTCGATTCAGCCCGCTGGCGGTTGGGTGACCATCCAGAGCGTGCGTTCGAGGGCAGCTTCGCGAAGGGCGGGTGCCTTGGCCAGGTAGTCGGGGTCTGCGGCAAGGCCGATGAAGGCTTCGATGTCCGGAAAGCGGATCATGATGCAGCTGTCCCAGACGTCGCCCGAGAGCGTCGGCCCGGCCTCGCCGATATAGAAGACCTCGCCCCCCTGGCGAGCGAGGATCGGGCCCGAGAGCGCCCCGTATTCCGCAAACTTCTCCTGGCCGCCCGGCTGCTTGAATTTGAGCAGGTTCAGCATGATCACCGGGCCGGGCCCGACCTGGTCTCGAAGGGCTTCGGCCCTTCGGAGTTCGGCCCCATGGGGTTCGCTTGCCCATTCGGCAATCGCGTGTACTTTCGCGGTCTCGTCCTCCTAAACCTGGAGGGCGACTGTGGGGGCGATCTGGTTTCGACGGGTTGTCGAAGTCGGGCGCTGCGTGTCGAGGTCGTAGCATTCCTCGTTAAACCGCTGCAATTATTGGTAATTTATATCTGCCGATGATAACTACGCACTCGCTGCCTAACTAACCCTTAGGAACTAGCGACTACCGTCCATGACGTCTTCTAGTGGGTCGCGGTAGCAATACGAAGACTGGCTCCCGAGCGCTGCTCGGCCGTATCCGGGAGTGAGATCACGTCGAGCTAGGAAAGACTTGGCTCGTCTCTGCGCCTGGCCTTTCCGAAATTAAGCGGAGACTACACACGTAGACGCGTCCGTTGGACGCAATTCGGACGCGGGTTCGATTCCCGCCGCCTCCACCACTTTCCCCTGCTTTGCCGGGCAGTTAC
>JAPYTP010000097.1 GCA_029941885.1 Myxococcota bacterium | reverse complement strand
ACTGCTCGTGACGCCGGGCTTCGTCGATGTCCACACCCACTACGACGGTCAGGTGACCTGGGACCATCTGCTCGAGCCTTCGATCTACCACGGTGTCACGACAGTCGTGATGGGCAACTGTGGTGTCGGCTTCGCCCCGGCAGCACCCGATTCACACGAATGGCTGATCCGATTGATGGAAGGCGTGGAGGATATTCCGGGAACCGCGCTCGCCGAAGGATTACCCTGGGATTGGGAGACCTTCCCCGAGTATCTGGATTCGATCGAGACCCGACGACACTCCATCGACTTCGCCGCCCAGATCCCCCACGCAGCCCTGCGATGCTATGTGATGGGCGAGCGCGGCGCGATTCACAACGAACGACCCACGCCGGACGAGATCAAGGAGATGGCGCGGCTGACGCAGGAAGCGATCGAAGCCGGCGCCGTCGGATTCTCGACATCCCGCACGGTGAACCACAAGAGCATCGACGGCGTAAATACCCCGAGCTACACGGCGACCTCGGACGAACTCTGGGGAATCGCGGAGGGGCTGAAGCAGGCCGGCCAGGGTGTCTTTGAAATCATCGGTGACTTCCCGGATCTCGAGCCCGAGTTCGCCATGGTCCGTCAGATGGCGGAGCGAAGCGGTCGCCCACTCTCGGTCAGCGTCGCGCAGCTCAACGATCGGCCGGAGGAATGGCGCCGCATGCTCGAGTTGATCAGCGAGGCCCAAGCCGACGGCGTGCAGCTCCACGCTCAGGTCGCGCCCCGTCCGGTCGGCGTGATCATGTCTCTCGAAGCGACCTTCAATCCCTTTATCCACAACCCGGTCTTGCAAGAAGTCGTCGACCTCCCAATCGTCGATCGAGTCGCGCAACTCCAGGATCCCGAGGTTCGAAAGCGCTTCGCCGAGGGCGGGATGATCATGGATCCCAACAAGCTCTTCCGTCTCGGCGAGAAGCCCAATTACGAGCCGGAGCCCGAGGAATCCCTCAGAGCGCTCGCCGACGCCGCCGGAGAGGACGTGGTCCTCTTCGCACTCGATGTCCTGCTCGATCAGGACGGAACAGGGCAGATTTTCATGCCCGCGCTCAACTACGTTTACGGCAACTCGGATCACTGCCTGGAGATGCTCCAGCATCCGTACAGCGTCCCCGGACTTGGCGACGGCGGTGCCCACGTGAGCTTCATTTCCGACGCGAGCTTCTCGACCTACCTCCTCACCCATTGGGCTCGGGATCGCAAGCGCGGCGAAACCCTGCCGGTCGAGTTCATCGTCAAGCGACAATGTCGCGACACCGCGGTGATGATCGGCTTCCTCGACCGCGGCCTGCTCGAGCCCGGCATGAAGGCTGATCTGAATATCATCGACTTCGACGCACTCGAACTCGAGAAACCCGAGATGCGCTACGACCTGCCGGCCGGCGGAAAGCGCCTCGTCCAGAAGGCGAAAGGCTATCGCTACACGATCGTGAGTGGCGAGGTCGTGATCGAAGACGGGGAACCGACCGGTGCGACGCCGGGCCGCCTCGTGCGGGGCGCCCAACCCGCACCGATCGCCTGAGACCGACGCGGGACCCTTCGCTTCGATCGTGCGTGTCCGGGTTCCGACCTGTCCACCGCTGGGGGATCCCTAGATTCGGTACGCACGCTCGGCGTTCGTCCGGAGCATCGCCGCCTGCTCATCCGCCGAAAAACCCTCGATGGAGCTACGGAACAGGTCCCAGACCGAGTCGTAGTCCGACATCAACTTGTCGACGGGAAAATTGCTCGCAAAGAGACATCGACCGGGGCCGAACACCTCGATCGTTTCTCCGACCAGCCGCCGGTTCATCGCCTCGTCCCAGCCGCCGGGGGCCATCCCCAATCCCGATATCTTGATGACCACGTTCGGAAAGCCCGCATAGGTCTCGAGCCCCTTTCGCCAGAGAAGGAGACCCTGCTCCGACCGGTCGAAGGGCATGAGTGTGTGGTTCAGGATGAAGGACGTATCCGGATGCGCCGCCACCAGTTTCGCACCTTCCTCGGTCTGCCAGGGAAAGATCTGCATGTCGAAGGACAGATCGTATTTCCGAAGGAGCGCGAAGTTGCGGAGGAAGGTTCCGTTCTCGAGCAGGTTGCCGTGTTTGTCGAGGACGTTGGCGCCCTCGACCTCGACCGAATCCTCCGCACCGGTCGGCGTGTGGTTCAACATCTGCCGCAGACCTCGCAGGTTCGCGTGCTCGACATGGCCCTCTAGGATGCCTTCGACATCGAGTCGTGACAGATCGGCCCAGCCAACGATCGCATGCGGGAAGCCACCGGATTCGGGATCATCCGCGACCCGTTGGAGCCACGCCGTCTCCCGCACCGGATCCGCCTCGTCGTGCTCCGCCTGGACGTGGACGGATTTCACGACGTTCTGGTGAGCGGTATCCGCGCGAAAATCACCGACCTTATAGTTCCGACACAAATCCGCGAAATTCTCGAAGGGATCCGTTTCGGGGTTCGAGACCAGCCAGGGGTAGCTGTTCTCCTCGAGATCCCAAAGATGGTGGTGGGCATCGACGGCCCTGAGTTTTTCCATTTTCGATCGCAGACCTCCGGCTGTTCGGACGACTCGAACCGGTCGAAGCGACGCTAGCAGGCGCATTCGTCCGGCGATAACGTCAATCCATGGCTGAACTCACGCTCGACAATCTCGATATCCACTCGACCGACCTCTATCTCACCCGGGGATACCCCTTCGAGGAGTGGGACTTGCTCCGCAAGGAGGCACCCATCTTCTGGTACGAGCGCGACGGCATCGACCCCTTCCATGCGATCACCCGCCACGAGGACATCCTCACGATCTCGAAGAACGCGGACGTCTTCGTGAACAGCCGCCGGCTGCGACTCCAGTCGATCGAAGATGACGCGCGGCAGAGCCGGTCCGTCGAGATGAAGGCAGAGATGCGGGGCTGGGATCCGAACGAGGTGCCTGATTTCATCTTCATGGATGATCCTCGCCATCGGAATTTTCGGCTGCTCGTAGCAAAGCGCTTCACTCCCTACGCCCTGCGCAAGGTCGAAGGCCACTTCGCCGAGCTGTCTCGGCAATTCGCGAACGAATTCAGAAACGAGCTCCAGGCCGATACCCAGAGGGGCGAGACCACGGACTTCGTGAAAGCCTTCGCCGAGAAACTACCCCTGGCTGCGATCGGCGAGATGATGGGCCTGCCGGACGGTGACTGGAAGCGCCTCAAGCAGCTGACCAACGTGATGATCGGCGCCCCGGAGACGGGATTCTTCCACGAGGGGGAGAGTCGCAACGAGGGGGTGTGGCGGGCAGCGGAGGAGATGACCGACTATATGGTCGGCGTCGTCCACGATCGTGAAGCGAAGGGCGCAGCGGGGGATGACCTCTGCACACAACTCGTCCACTCGATGATCGACGGGCAACGGCTCACGGTTCAACAACTCCAGGGTTTTCTTTTCGTGATTCTCGCAGCCGGCAACGAAACGACCCAGAACGCGATCAGCGGGGGCGTAGCCGCACTACTCGACAATCCCGATCAACTGAAGTTGCTCGCCGACAATCCGGACAACGACGAGTTGATCGTGTCCGCGGGAGAGGAGATCCTGCGCTGGACTTCCCCCGTCCTTCAGTTCGCGAGGACCCCGATCCGGGATTTCGAACTCTCGGGCGTAACGATCCGGGAGGGGGAGGACGTGGGGATGTGGTACCCGTCCGCCAACCGCGATCCTGAGGTATTCGACGAGCCCTACAGGTTCGACATCACGCGCAAGCCGAATCGCCACCTCGCATTCGGTGGCTACGGCGCCCATTTCTGTCTCGGCGCGAACCTTGCGCGCTGGGAGTTGCGCGCAGCACTCAAGGCTTTGGCGCCGGTGCTGCCGCAGATGGAACTCGTGACCGGACCGGAGCGATGCCCGAACCTGCACGTCTCCGCAATCCATCGACTCGAAGTACGGGCGGCTGCCTAGCGCGGGAAAAGCGTCGGCTCTTCGCCCCGCGATTCTGCTACCGGGTCTGACGCCGAACTGCGATCTCGATCAAGCGATCTCGACATCCAAGCAGACCGGTCCGAACTCGAGGAAAACAGGCACACCTTCGAACTCGTATCCCGCCACGAGCCCGATGTCGTCGACATCGAAGTGCTCCACGAACGCACCGATCGCCTCTTGTGCGACAAGCCGGGCGAGACCCGCGCCGATGCAGTGGTGTGCGCCGCCGGAGAACGAAAGGTGCTGGGGCAGGCCTCGATCGAGCCGATAGTCTTCGGGGGCATCGAAGACGTCCTCATCCCGATTCGCAGACGCGATTCCCGCCAGCACCTGTTCGCCCTCGCGAATCCGCATGCCGGCGATCTCCGTATCCCGGCGACACACCCGCATGACGAACAGAACCGGTGGATCGACTCGCAGGCTCTCTTCGACGGCCGCCGCGATGAGTGACGGCTGTGCACGCAATCGTGTATGCAATTGCTTTCCGCGAAGAATCCGGAGGAGCATGCTCCCCAGAAGGTTCGTCGTCGTCGAAATGCCGCCAAGAACGACATGCGCGGTCAGGGTCCGGAGCACTGTCGGGGAGAGTGGTTGCCCATCCAACCGACTCCGAAGGAGCCGCGTGACGAGGTCATCAGGAGCGCCCTCCCCGCGCCGCGCCTCAACCAGCTCATCGAAATAGGCTGCCAGATCGGGAAACGCTCCTGCGAGTCCCTGTCCCCGATCCGTCCGATTCGACTCCGGCCAGTCGCTGTGCAGGAGTTCGCGAACCCAGCCGACGATCCGCTCCGAATCCTCGAGCGGGAATCCGAGCAAACGAAAACTCACGAGATTGCTGATCAAATCGGTGTAGCCGGAAACGAGGTCGACCTTCGTGCCCGAGTTCCAGGATGACAGCAGACGCCGTGCCTCGGCACGGGCGAAGTGCCGCTCTGCCTCGACCGACCGTTTGTCGAAGGATTGGCGCATGATCCGCCGCAGGCGAGGATGCCGTGGCGGATCCATCTCCCCGAGCATCCGCTCCTCGTCGGGCATCTCGACGGCCTTGAAGCCGTTCCCGTTCGCGAAGGTCAAAGGGTCTCGCAACACCTCCCAACAGTCCGCCCAGCACGCAACGTATACGAATCCACCCGGCAGCCGCACCACAGGGGACTCCCGACGCCAACGTGCAGTCGTCTCCCAGAGATCCTGCGTGTGTCGGTGATTAAAGAGATCGATCGTCGATTCGTCGAGCAAGACGACTCCTCCTCCACTCAAGAAGGTACCCGCGGGGCGATCCGAGTGGACCGCGCATAGCATCGTGCCGGGGACCGTCGGAAGCGCAACCCAGACGTGTGGTAGACGGGTTCATCCGATACTGGATGGTGTTACGCTAACGAGCACCCGACAAGGCCGCTCGGGAACGAGGGCGAGCCGAACCTCGAGCCCGTCCTCGGTGAGAAGCAAATGGATCGCGGCGCGGCACACGCGCTGCAGTGCTCACACGGCTCAACCGCCCCGAGGTGTCTGCCCAGCGCAGCGAAAAACAATGGCGTCCCCAGCGGGAATCGAACCCGCCTCACCAGCTTGAAAGGCTGGTGTCCTGACCGATAGACGATGGGGACGCGCTGGGCGCGGAGTATTGCGCAACTCCCCCGCCACTGGAACCCTGCAACGGCCTCCAAATTCGGAACCGGCTGCACAATCCGGACCGTCGAGACGGCTATCTCGCGGGGTCGGCCGGTTCCGGGTGGACCGAGGGCATTTTCTTGTCGCGATCCGGGTCTCCCGAAGCCTCGCTAGACTGCCCGACATGACCGACCCCACCCTACTCGCCGATCGTGCCGCCAACATCTGGTCGAGCTTTCAGCGCAACGTGGAGCCGTTGGCCAGAGGGGCCATGATCGTCCCGGCCCCGAAGATCGGGTTCGACGAGATCGGCGGCCTCGCAAACCCCAAGGAAGAGATTCTGACCTACGCCTATGCCCAGACCCGCCCCGAGGTGTACGGACGCTGGGGAACCTTTCCACCGTCCGCGATGCTGATGATCGGCCGGCGGGGAAGCGGAAAAACACTGCTCGCCGAAGCGCTGGCCGCCCAGACCGGAACCGCCTTCGTCAGAGTCGATGTACCGAGGATGGTCCTCGACGTGATCCACGGAGTCCCGAAGATCGGAGAGTTGATTCAGGGATGGTCCACCGCTCTCGACGAGATGCCCCCGGTCACCGTCTTCTTCGACGAGCTGGAATTTTCGCGGGCACACGACATGGGCGATCGGGCCGGAGAGCTTCCAACCGGCCCGATCATGGACTTCCTCTTCGAGTTGATCGATCGCTCGCTCTCGATCCCGGACGCCCTGGTCATCGCAAGCACGAGCCACCCAGACACCCTACCCGAGGCATTCCTTTCGCCGGGGCGCTTCGAGCGAGTGGTCGAGGTCAATCCGCTCTTCCCAGACGACGTCATCGAGGCGCTGCGGATTCATGCACGTGGAGCGGAATCTCGGGCGGGCCGATCGATCTTCGGCGAGTTCGACTGGAAGGCCGTCGTCGACGATGCGCGGGAGCCGAGCATCGGTGATTGGGTTCGCATCCTCCACGCGGTGCTGCGCCGGATGGCTCGTCTCGACGCGGCCGGCGACGTGCCTGAACAGATCTCGGAGGAGGATTTCGCGCGAGAGATCAGCCGCTTCCGACAAGCCAATACCCGGATTCGATCGGACGGCGGGAACTATTTATAGGCGCGGGCTGGCGCACGCTTGGGCCGCGGGCGCTTCATAGGCGCGGGCTGGCGCACGCTTGGGCCGCAGCGGCTTGCGCCCGGCTTGTTTGGGCCCCAGCTACCCGGCCCCTGCCTGTTCGGGCTCCGTCGGGCGTGATTTCCTGGGCCACGGGCAGGTTATTTTCCTCGCTCCGATGCCCCCATGCCGCCCGAGGAGTGCTGAGAATCTGCCATCCGGATGCCTCGGGACCGCCTACACGCCTCTCCACGCCAACCGGATGCCCCCACCGGCGACCGGATTTCTAACGGTACGACGCTTTCGGCCGATACAAACCCCAGTGGGGCAACACGAACGCCCCACAGCTGACGAAGCTTCTCGCGCCATGGACGGTCCGAGACATCGTCGTGGGAGCCTCGGTGCAGAACCACACCGTCCTATTCGTCGACGACGAAGTCAATATCTTGAAGGCGCTCCAGCGGCTGTTGCGCAACGAGCCGATCGACGTGTTGACCGCAAGCAATCCCAATGAAGCGCTCGAGCTGATCGCGCGTGCGGGTCCGCAAGTCATCGTCTCCGACCAGCGCATGCCCGAAATGAGTGGCGCCGACTTCCTGGCATCCGTGCGCGACAGACACAGCGACATCGTCCGCATGATGCTCACGGGATACACGGACATGACGATCGCCGTCGAAGCGATCAACAAGGGCGAGATCTTTCGGCTGATCACGAAACCCTGGAACGATGAAGAGCTGAAGGCCACGCTTCGACAGGCCTTCGATCACTACGACCTGAAGGCGGAGGTCAAACGTCTCAACTCCGTCACTCGCGAACAGAACTTCAAACTCCAGGACATGAACAAGAATCTGGAGGGGAAGGTTCGCGAACGCACCAAGCAGCTCGACGAAAAGAATACCGAGCTGCGGACGGCCTATATCCAGACGATTCGTGCCCTTGCGGAAGCGGTCGACGCAAAAGATGCCTACACCCGAGGCCATTCTGAACGAGTCGCGGTCTACGCTTCGCGCATCGCTCGGACGATGAGCCTTCGCAAGGAGTTGATCGAACGCGTCTACTTCGCCGGCCTGCTCCACGACGTCGGCAAAATCGGAATCCCCGACGCGATCATCACGAAACCCGACCGCCTGACCGAAGCCGAATACGAAGAGATCAAACGCCACCCCGAGATCGGCGCGAAGATCCTGGAGCCCGTCGAGTTCCTGCGATCGGTCGTTCCCTGCGTTCGACACCATCACGAATGGTACGACGGCTGCAAGGACGGCTATCCGGACCGGCTGGCCGGCGACCAGATTCCACTGCCCTCGCGGGTGATCGTCGTAGCCGATACGGTCGAAGCGATGACCTCGGATCGTCCATATCGCAAGGCGCTCCCGATCGAGGCGGTCGTCAAAGAACTCCACAAATACTCTGGAACGCAGTTCGACCCCGTCGTCGTCGACGCGTTCCTGACGCTACTCGAGGATGAAGGAGAAGCCTTCATCTCCAAGGATCAGAAATTCGACATCTACGCCTTCATCGAAGGCTAGAGACAGCCCCCGAAAGACCAAGAGTCAGGCGCGTGAGACACCCCCCCAAGCCTCCAACCGAGTCCGAGCCTGAGCCCGAGCCGAGAGATCAGCTCGAGATGCTCACGACGCTCGGATTCGGCCCCGATACCGTGTTGATGAACGACCCGAAGCTATTCGTGGACGGTCGATTCCTCGCCTCTCTGTTGGTCGAACTCCAGGACGAACTCGGCGCGCGTAACTCGGGCCTCGCCCTCTTCCAGATCGGTCTGCTGCATGGCCTGCGCGACGCCGCACGGGTCTGCAGAGGACATGCCGAAGAAACGCTGGCGACGGACAGCGACGGTGTGGATACCACCGCGCTGGTGATGCAATGGACTGCGGGCGCGCGGACCGATTCCCACGGAGCGTTCTCGCTCTCCGGTTGCTGGCCCGAACGGCACGAGGCGGTCGCCCGGCGTGCTCGCCTGGGCGTCTCCGAAGAACCCGCCTGTTGGATGAGCGCGGGCTATACGACCGGCTGGCTGAGCGGCACGCTGAATCGATCGCTGATCGCGCGAGAAGTCGAATGCGCCGCGAAGGGTGACGAGGCCTGTCTCTTCGAAGTGGAGGAGGCCGGAGTGTGGCAGGCGAGGGATGAGCCACAAATGCAGTGGCTCCTGTCGGAGGTTCCGTTCGAGGCCTTTCGCAAGGTCGCGATCACGCCTCCGATCGAACGCGGCGACGCGCCGCCTGTCGACAACGTCTCGGGCGTCGGACAATTCGATCGTTCGCAGCCCGTCGTCCACATCTGGGGACCGGTCATGGTCCTGCCCTTCACGACCCTCGACGAGGCCCTCGGCACGATCGACATCCTCGGTCGGGATCCCGGAATTTCGGAGATCCGCGCCGTCGTCGTCGATCTTCGAGAGCAGCCCCTCGACGAGGGGTTTGGTGCGGCCGCGCTCGAACAGGTTCTCGAAACCATCGAATCCTGGAATGCCCAGAGTTTGATCACCGGAGTATCGCCTGCATCGGAAGCAGCGATGGCCAGCCTCGAGGCCTCTCATCTCGTGCTGCGCAAGGATCTACCCGATGCGATCGCCACCGCCTTCCAGATCGCGGACGCCCAGAAGCACAAGCTCTAGGGATGATCTACGGGCCCCGTCGCCCGTGCTGCCCACGCGCGAACGAGGCCTCGCTCATGTCGGACGCGAAAATCATCGAAGCAGCGGATGAGGGTTCTCTCGAGGCCGTGAACGTCCCCGAGCTTCTCGCGCAGGCCTGGCGCGATGAGCGAAGCGGTCTGCTCCAACTCGCCCACGAAAAACACGAACGACATCTAGAAATTCGTCGAGGCGCGCCGGTTGCGATCGAGTCGGGCCAGGTCGAGGACACCTTCGCCCGGTTTCTCGAGGACTCGAATCTGATCGGTGCTAGCGACCGACTCCAGATCGAGCGCATGGCCTCTGAACGCAAATGTGCCCAGGCCTCCGCGGTCCTCGCACTCAAGCTCCTCGACCCAAAGGCCCTCTACCAGGCGATGCGCAGCGAGGCCCGCGATCAGATCGCCGAGACCTTCGAGTGGCGGACGGGCTGTTATCGCTGGTGCGAAATCCCGTCCGACGAGAATCCGACCGCAAAGCCCCACGACATCCTCGTACTCTTCCAGGAACAGCTGCCCAAACGATGGGGGACGGATCGACTCTTCGAATCGATCGCCTCCGTTCAGGAGATCAGCGGTGACATCCCCCCTCGCTACCGGAAGGTCGCCGAGAAGCTGGCGGGAGCAGGTGAATATGCGGCACGGGTGATCGCTCGCCTCGATGGCAGCGCACCCCTCGGCAAAGTGCTCGGCGAATGCGCCGGAGATCCGCTCGCCGCCGCCACGCTCTGGACCGTGCTGAATTCGGGCGTACTCCGAAGGGCGGAGGGCGCTTCCCACGATGCGACGGCGGCATCATCGCTCGAGTTCGACTTCCAGGTCGAGCGCGAGACGGGCCCTTCGCTGAACACATCGCGGGACCCCGATGGCGAGAAGTCCACCGCGGATTCGGCCCAGGCCGAGGCAAAGGCTGACTTGCTTCGCGAGGAGATCGAATCTCTCCTAGCGCGGCTCTCCGACCTCGATCACTACAGCGCCCTCGGACTCGAGCAGGACGCGGGACCCGCTCATTTCAAGAAGGCTTATTTCAAGGCAGCGAAGAAATATCATCCCGATACCCTCGCACGCCTGCGCCTCGAGGAGCTGAAGGAACCCGCCGCCCGGGTCTTCGCCCGAATCGCTGAGGCCTTCGAGACGCTCTCCGACCCCGACAAGAAGGCGGCCTACGATGCCAGCGGAAGTGAAGAGCCGGAGATCGACACCGCCCGCCTCGCTCAGGCCGAGACCTCTTTTCGAAAGGGCGAGATCCTCATCAAGATGGGCAACTTCGAAGGGGCGCTCGAATATCTCGAACCCGCGGTGGAACTCTGGCCCGAGGAGCCGGCGTATCAGGCCGGCCTGGGATGGGCACTCTACAAGCAGCCTCGATCCGATCTCGTTCGTGCCGCGAACCATCTCGAGATCGCGCTCGGCCAGGCCCCGCAGGACGCCGTCGTCCATTTCCGGCTCGGACTCGTCGTGCGGGCCGGTGGCGATACGTCGCGCGCCAACGAGTTGATCGCAGAGGCCCGCTCGATCGAGCCCGCGGTCGAAGAGTAGTCAGAGCCGGCTAGGACCCGGCCGCGAGCATCCGCCTCGTCGCCTCGCTCGGCAACACCGTGATCGCGTGGCCCATCTGGATTTCTCGCCGCCAGAACGGAAATCGCAACTCGACCCCGATGCCGCCGGGCCAACGCCACAGCAGCCTTGCCCCGCGATCCCCCGCACTCGCAATCGGGCCGATCGCCGGGCCCAGGCGCCGGTTCCGATCCGAGACCAGGGACTCGACCGCATCGATCCATTCGCGTCCAGACGGAGAGACCGCGACCTCGCCCAGGACGCGCCCGGGCGAGACCTCATAGAGCGCCTCGAGATTCGGCGCGGGCACGGGTTCCCCGGCAAGCGCCCTGCGTCCGAGTGCGCGTAGCCGACTCTCCTCGAGCAGGACGAGCGAATCTCCGACCGCCGCGTGTCCTGCAAAGCCGAGTGCATGCCCCATCTCGTGCATCAACGCACCAACCCATTCGGCGTCGGTCGCCAGGCGCACGCGTCCCGACCTGTCGCGTAGCGATAGACGGATGCGAATCTTGGATCTCAGAAGCCGTCCACGAACCGCCGCACCCGAGTTCGACGTTCTCGAAACATCACACTCCGCAAGCGTGTCAGCCATCCCGCTCGGTGCCTCCGCGTCGGGATCCTCGATCGATGTGATCTCGATCGTCGGTGCGATCCCCGGCTCGGACTCACGATCGTCCGAAATTCTCAGCGCCACCCCGGAAACGGCCTCATCGACCGCACCGATCGCGAGAGCGCCCCGTTCGGACGGCCAGCCCGAGCCGCGCAACGAGACCCTCACCGGCTGATCCCCGGCATAGCGACACGCCACCAGAGACAGCCGCCCGCCCACGAGCGCGGGATGCGGCGTCATGTCGCCTAGCCGCTGGTCCGGAATCGCCGCGATCTGCTCTTCGGCCTCGAGAAGCGTCGCCACATCCCAGCCCCCGACCGGTGAAACGCAGGCCGCGAGCAGCCCGGCCACGATCGCGACGAGCATCGGTCGCCCGGCGGTCATCACGCCTCGGCCGCCACGACCCTCACGCGCTCCGGCCGGGGTGCTTCGAAAGCGAATAGCTGTGAATAGAAGTAGAGCTCGCCGTCGATCGCCGTGCGAATATTTTCCGCCCGCCGAAAGCCGTGCTGCTCCCCCTCGAATGGGACATACGCGTGTGGAATTCCCCGACGTGCAAGAACCGCGATCATCGCCTCCGCCTGGTTGGGCGGCACCACCTTGTCCTCCAGCCCCTGGAAAAAGATGATCGGGCAACCGAGTCGCTCGGGGTGGTGGACCGGGGAGCGCTCGATGTATCGATCGCGCATCTCGGGCAGGGGCCCGACCAGCCAGTCCGTGTATCTCGATTCGAATTTGTGGGTGTCCCGCGCGAGGGCCTCCAGATCTCCGATGCCATAATGACTCGCGCCGGCTGCAAAGATGTCGTGAAACGTCAGTGCGCACAGCGTGGTGTATCCGCCGGCGCTGCCGCCACTGATCGCGAGTCGATCCCGGTCCACCTCGCCCTCGCTCGCGAGCGCACGAGCAACCGCCACACAATCTTCGACATCGACGATGCCCCAACGCTGCTCGAGCAGGTCTCGATATGCACGACCGTAGCCCGTCGACCCCGCGTAGTTTACGTCGGCGACCGCGAAGCCACGGCTCGTCCAATACTGGATCCGTGGATCGAGGGCAGCACTCGTCGCCGAGGTGGGACCACCATGGCTCTTGACCAGCAACGGTGGGCGCTCCCCAGAGCGCCCCGGTGGATTTTTTTCAGAGCGAGGCAAATAGATGAAGGCGTGTGTGGTGCGGCCGTCCGCGGAGGCGAATTCTCGCGGGACCCCCACGCTGATCACATCCGAAGGGATCGAGATGGGTGCGCTCTCTCGGATGCGTTCCGGTGCGTCGGTATCGGCTCGCCAGGCGAAGAGCGCCGAGGCCTCATGGGCGGAGCCGGCGATGCAGGTCGCCCAGCCCTCTCCGGTCTGGACGCCATCAATCGCATTGAATCCCGTCGAAAGAGGACGAGAAGATCCGTTCTCGAGATCGATTCGGACCAGAGAGTCCGATCCCTCGATCGTGGTACTGGCCAGAACGGTTCGGGCGTCGAGAAAAGACCAGCTGGACTGACCAAAGACCCATTGGGGTCGGCCGATCTCGGAGCGCTCGGTAGTTACGGCGACGGAACCCTCGCCGCCGAGCCTCATCAGATTCCACCAACCCGTGCGATCGCTGACGAAGTAGAGCGCCCCGCTCTGCGAGAAGCGGGGCTGGAAGAGTGATTCCGACGAACTCCCCGCGACGATCCGCACCTGACCGAGCGGACCAGCGTCACCCCACCGGACCATTTCGAGCAGCGTCGCGTTCCACGGCATGTCAGGATGATCCCAGGCCAGGAACGCGATGCGATCCCCCTCTGGCGCGATCGTCGGAGAGGCATAGAAATCGTGTCCCGATGCGACGACGAGCGGGGCCCCGATCGCCTCGACCCCCGAGCCCGCATCACTCTCACGAATCGAGATCGCGATCAGCCGATTCTCCGGCTCGGCGCCGTCTCGCGGCCGCTCCTCGATCGCGAGCAGCCAGCGACCGTCGGGGGAAACGACCAGATCGGCATACTGGGACGCCCCCTTGGTAATCGGAAGCGCCGCGCCGGCCACATGACCCGCGTGGATCTGGCCGTCCGCATCGTCTACGAAGAAGATCCGGTCGCGCCAGACCGCGTACTCGCCGCCCCCGTACTCGTGCACCCGGGTTCGAACATTGACGCCGGCAGGCGTGGCTTCACGGGCGCCGGAGAGCGAGCCTGAAGCAGACCCGGATAGTCGCGCGAATACAACGACCTGGCGTCCGCCCTCGCCAGCACGCCCCTCGAGCCAGTAGAGCTGGCCTCGTTCGATTCTCGGGGCCGACAAGCGAAGTGCGCCGCGCACGAGATCGGCCGACCCGATCGGTGACTCCCAGCTCCCGTATGGCCTGATCTCCTCCAAACGACCCCTCTTCTCGCCCGCATTCGAGTCGAACGCCATCGCTGGCAGGGCGACTGCAGAGTGTGCATGCTTGAGCGCCCGCTGGCGAGCCATGCCGAGGGCAACCGGAAGGCGAATCATTTCCGATGGACGAAACGACGACCTGGATCCTGCTCGCACTCGGTGGTCTCGTCGCGGGTGTGATCAATACGCTCGCTGGCGGCGGGTCCCTGATCACCGTTCCCCTCCTCGTCTTCCTGGGCCTCCCGGCCACGACCGCGAATGGCACGAATCGAATCGGTGTGCTGTTCCAGAATGGAGTGTCGACCTGGCGCTTCCGGCGGGAAGGGCTCGATGGATTGCGCGGTGCGAAGCCGGTGTTGATCCCGGTGCTGGTCGGATCGGTCGTCGGCGCAGCAATCGCATCGGTCATGTCCGCCGACGTGTATCGACAGGTGTTTGGCGTAGCGATGATCGCGCTGCTCCTCCCGATGCTCAGAGGAGCGCGAGCCACGAGCGACGAGCGACCGAGCGAGCCTCGTTCGCGCCTGATGAATGGGCTGATCTTCTTCGGCATCGGATTATACGGTGGCGCCCTTCAGGCCGGCGTCGGACTCTTCCTCATCGCCGCCCTGGCCCGAAGCGGTCTCGACCTGGTCCGTGCCAATTCGATCAAGGTCGTGATCATCGGCGCCCTGACCCTGGTCGCGGTCCCCGTATTCATCGCCCAAGGGCAGGTCGATTGGCATCTCGCTACGGCCCTCATCGTCGGCTTTGCGCTCGGCGGTGAGATCGGGGCCCGAGCGGCCGTCCGGGGCGGCGAACGACTGATTCGCCCCGTCCTCGTCCTGGCCGTCGTCGCGATGTCGGGACGCATGTTCGGTCTGTACTGACCCAGCTGCTCGTCGCCCAAAGTCGCGGGTGCGTCTTCCTGTCCGCAAACGCGCCAAGAAGTTGATTTTCTGTGGTCGTGTGAACCAGATCCGGATAGGCTTGCTCCGGGTGCGGACCGGATGCGGTTCTCACTGTTTCCCCGTAGGAGTACCTGGATAGGCCTCATGCCGACCAAGGGAATCGCCCGCGACGCCCAAGACGCGCGAGCGGCGGAGCTGCTCCGCCGTATCGCCGACGTGGTCTTGGAGGTCGGCGTCGACGGCCGCATCGTGTTCATCAGCGATACGATCGAACCGATTCTGGCTCGGAGCGCCAGCTCCTTTGTCGGTCGAAGTTTCCTGGAGTTCATCGTCGCCGAGGACCGGGCCGAAACCCTCGCGCACTTCCAGAAGGTCGTGGCGACCGGCGCCGAACCGATCGTCCGTGTTAGGGTGCCTCGCCGAGACGGGCTGCGCGTCGAATTCGAAATCACGGTGCGATCATTCAAGGACGAAGACGACGTCCAGCGGATCGTGTGCGTCGCCAGAGACGTCACTCAGCAGTCCGCCGAGCGCGCGGTCGCGTCCGAGCGCGACAACCACTACCGACGAATCGTCGAGTCAGGAGTCCGCCCGGCCGCCATCCTGTCGCAGAGCGGTGCGGTCATATTCTCCAACCAACGCTTCAAGGCGACCTTCGGACGCGATGTCGGGCTCGACGACATCTTCCAGCGCATGACCGAGGAAGATCGCCACGCGATGGAGACGGTCTGGTTCGATTCGAGTCGCCCCGACCACAAGGGTTCGGGAAGCGGATCGGGGGACTTCCAATATTTCGATGACGCCGGCGAGTCCTCATGGTATGGCACGACGTGGGAGGTGTTCCAGAACGACGAAGGTCAGCGCAATTTCGTCGTGCTCTATGAGGACATCAGCCAGCGCAAGAAGGTCGAGCATGCCCTCCGCTCGATCGCGCGTGGGATCACGAGCAAGGGGCCTGGAACCCTCGAGCGAAATATCGAGAAAATCGCACAAGCCCTTGGATTCGAGAGGCTCGTGGTGGGCAGAATCGACACGGATGATCCAGGAACGCTCTGCGTGGATGTCTCGTGGCGAGAAGGAAAGTTTTGCGACCCGGAGCGGCTCGACCTCGCCGGTCTACCGGACGCAGCCGTCGCTCGCGGCGAAGCAGTCGTCTACCCGGCGGGCGTTGCTCAGCTCAATCCGCGAGTCGCCGAGTTATTCGGAAGTGATTTCGAGAGTTATGCGGGACTGCCGCTGCGGCAGGCGAACGGCTCGGTCATCGGACTGATCAGCGGCTATGGACGCAGGCCGATCGCGAATTCAGAACTGACCCGCTCCGTGCTTTCCGCGTTCGCGACCCATGCCGCGGCCGCCGTCGATCGACAGCACGCCAACGAGCAGATCCGAGCCAATCAAGATCGTTTCGAAGTTCTCGCTCGACAGGCGCACGAGTTGCTCGTCGAAGTCGATGCCGAGATGCGGGTGACCTATGTATCCCAGGCAGCCTTCCAGATCCTCGGATACCGGCCGGATGATGTAGTGGGCCGCAAGATCGACAACCTAACGCACCCCGACGATCACGCGGCCAATCGGGCTACCCTCTCCGAGCTCTCCGCAAGCCCGGATCCCGTCTTCTTCGTCACGCGGATTCGCCACGCGGATGGCCGATGGCGATGGATGGAGTCCCGCGCGAGCGCGTTCAAGGCTTCGGATGGCGCGGATCGGACGCTCGTATTGTCTCGCGACGTGACCGATCAGCGGCGCCTGGACCTCGGGCGCGACCTCCTGTTTCGGGTCGTTCAGCAGGGAGCCGACCTCGTCTTCATCGGTGATCCCGAGTCGACGCTCCTCACCTTCGCCAACAAGGCGGCCACCCGTCGGCTTGGCCTGACAACTTCTCCGACGCCTCCGACGCCTCCGACGCCTCCGACATTTCCGACACCTCCGACACTGCCCATCCCGCTCACGTCGACCAATCCCGCCGTGGAGGATACAGACACCACTCCCGAAATCCGCTCCCACGAGGGTTCAGAAGGCGCTCGCGGCATCGAGGGCCGAACCTTCTTCGAGATGCTGCCGGCGGCGGAGGCGGAACGCCTACGGAACGAGATCCTGCCCGAGCTCACCCCATCGCAGCCCTGGTCCGGGGAACTGCAGTTGCTCGGCGTCGGCGACGCAGGACCGACTGCGACCGAAGCCACGATCTTCTTGTTCCAGGGAGCCGAGGGGACGCGGCGAGTCTATCTCGGCATCACACTGCGCGACATCGAAGCGCGACGCACCGCGGAGGAGGCACTTCGCCAGAGCGAGTTCAGGCTCAATCAGTCCCAGAAGATGGAAGCCGTCGGACGGCTCGCCGGCGGAATCGCACATGACTTCAACAACCTGCTCACGACGATCATCGGCTACAGCGATCTCGTCCTCGATGAGCTCGGTGAGGGTCATGTCGCACAGCGCGACGCGGAAGAGATCCTGCGTGCGGCCGAGCGGGCAGCGGGGCTCACCCGCCAGCTCCTGGCCTTCAGCAGACGTCAGGTCCTGCAGCCCGCACCCGTCGACCTGAACGCCGTGGTTGCGAACATCGACCGGATGATGCGACGCCTGATCGGTGAGAACATCGATCTCGTGACCGTCCAGGACGGGGAGTTGAGTCAGATCGTCGCCGATCCGGGCCAGATCGAGCAGGTGATCGTCAACCTGGTGGTGAACGCTCGGGACGCGATGCCCCAGGGCGGCCGCCTCGAGATCGAGACGGCCAACCTCCTCGCGGACGTCGAACAGAGAACCGAAACGGGCATCCTCCCGCCGGGTCATTATGCCCTCCTCAGCGTCTCGGATACCGGGATCGGTATGGACGAGGAAACCCGCTCACAGATCTTCGAGCCCTTCTTTACGACCAAGGAGCCCCATCACGGAACGGGATTGGGTCTCGCATCGGTCTACGGAATCGTCAGCCAGAGCGGAGGCCAGATCGGGATCGAGACGAACTCCGAGACCGGTACGCGGTTCACGATCTACTTCCCGGCGACGGAGACCCAGACCCACGACCCACTCGCGGCCGAACAGATCCACTCGAGAGGAGGACACGAAACCATTCTACTCGTCGAAGACGCTGCTCCTGTTCGCCGCCTCGTTCGACGGACGCTCGAAAACGCCGGCTACACGGTGCTCGGGGCTGAATCCGCCACAGCAGCATTGCGCCATTGCAGTCGCCACGACGGCGCGATCCACCTGCTCCTGACGGATGTCGTGTTGCCAAAGACCGCCGGCCCGGAAATCGCGCTGCGAGCCGCTGAGCTTCGGCCTGGGATTCGGGTGCTCTTCATGTCGGGATTCACGGACGAGACGCTCACCCGACACGGCCTCGATCCGAGTTCGGAGTTGCTCGAGAAGCCGTTCACGCCAGCCCTCGTTCTCGAGCGCATCCGGACCTTGCTCGATGCCCCTCCCAACCCGGGCAAAGCGGGTTGAGGAAACACCCTTCGGGCAACGTTCCCCGTGGAACATCCATTGATATTTCAGTGGGTTACGGGAAAAAAAAGAAGAAACCGTTTCAGTTTGAAACGTGTCTTTCCGATACGGCCTCGCACTCCGCAATCGCTTGCGTAGCGGCCCACCCGAACCTTTCGATTCGAACGGATTCAGCGCCTATCCCGTCGGCGTGAGCGGCGAATCCCCGAACTCGTCGAGCCGCGTAAGGAAGCGCGCGACGGCCAGCTTGTGGTTGATCATCAGCGCTCGCGCGCGACGCCCCTCGCCGAAAGTCGCGCCCCCCAACTCCATCTCGTCGCATTCGATCAGGACGACTTCGAGTCGGACGAAATACCGCTCGCGCAGCCGACCCACTCCGTGATAGAAACGCCCGGACCCGTCCGCACTCACCACCAGGAGTCGGGACACCCGGCGTCGATCGGATTCGGGTCGAGTCGCGACCGCCTTCGAGAGTCCGAGGTCTTGCATCGCCAGCGCGCTCTCTGCGCCCTCCAACCCACGAACCACCTGGCGAGACTGACGCACCTCGAAGAGGCCCTCCCGAATCGATGAGTCGAGCGGATAGCGCGGGAACGGTGAAAATCCGGCCGCGATCGCACGATCGACCCGCGCAATCCAGTCGGCTGCGAGCCGCTCGGCGCGTCCTTCCGCGATCAGGGCCCGGGGCATCGCGCCCGCCAGGGCATCGGACACCAGCCTCGCGCTCTCCTGGCGCTTGTCATCCTCCCCCAATCCGTCCCCCAATCCGTGGCTGTCATGGCGCACAGCCGCCCTCACGACCTATTCGAGTCCGAGAACTCTGATTCTCATCCTCTTCGAACCAACCGGCCGATCGGAGCGGGCTGCTAGCTTCGCACATCCGCGCCTGCGATTCGCGAGGCTGATGCCGCTCCGCCCCCACCTGCTGCGTCGGACCGTCCACGAGGAGAATTCGATGCCCGCCCGATTCGAGATGCCCGAGGACCACCCGCACGTCGCGCTGATCACGATCGAGCGGCCCGAACAGGCCAACGCCCTCGACCCCGAGACGCTGCGGGACCTTGCCGCGCATTGGCGCAACGTCAATGAGGACGAGACGATCCGAGTTGCCATTCTCACCGGAGCGGGCGACCGGGTCTTCTGTTCGGGAATGGACATGAAGAAGACGATTCCCGTCTCCCAGGCCTTCGCCCGCGGCGAGCGGGTCGATCCGCTCGATTTCGAGGGGCTGCGCGCCGTGGGTCACGCGACCCTGGTGAAGCAGCCGCTGCGAGTTCCCTTGATCGCCGCGATAAACGGGCATGCTCGCGCCGGTGGCTTCGACCTGATGCTGGCGAGCCAGATCCGTTATGCCGTCCCCACCGCGACCTTTGCACTCGAAGAAGTGGCGCTGGGACTCTTCCCGACCGGCCAGGCGACCGTCGCCCTGCCCCGCCAGATCGCCGGCGTCCACGCCGCGCAACTGCTCTATACCGCCGAACCCGTCGACGCCGAACGCGCGCTCGCAATGGGATTGCTCAACGAACTGGTCCCGGCCGAGGAATTGCTCGGGAGAGCATTTCGGACGGCCGACCGGATCGCGAGCAATGCCCCCCTCGCCGTCCAGGCTACCCTCCGTGGAGTGCGAGAACTCGAGGGGATGGATCTCGAGAACGCCTACGTTGCCCAGGAGGCCATGGGTCGCCCGCTTCGCAAGACCGAAGATGCCCGGGAGGCCCAGCGCGCCTTTCTAGAGAAGAGAGCGCCTCGCTTCGTCGGACGCTGAGGTCCAGTTTCGAGAAGGATCGGGTGTTGGGCTACGGGACGATCTCGGCTCCGCGACATCTCCTTCGGTCGCCCCACCTGACGACGTCGAACCCGACCCGATCTCGCGCACGGCGGAGCGAAACCGCGCCGTCGCGACCTGTCCACCAGACCGACACCCCCGCCAGAGCCAGACGATCGAGGATCAGGCCATTCGGAAGGCCACGGGCGGGATCACAGGGTGCACTGATTACGGCGTGCGCGGGTGCGACCGCCTCGAGAAAGACCGCCGTAGTGCTGTGGCGGCTTCCGTGATGACCGACTTTGAGAACGTCGGCAGCGAGAAGGTCCCTGTTCTCGATCAGCATCGACTCGACCTCACGACCGATATCCGCGGGGAAGAGAATTCGAGTGCCGTCGACGCTGACGCGCAGGACGAGCGACCCCTCGTTGCGCGATCGCCGTCGCGGCCGGGGCAGAAGAGTCTTGGAGTCCGGCGGCCAGAGAACATCGACGTCGAGGTCTCCACACGATGGGGTCGTTCCTCCCGCGTTCAGCCAACCCACCACGACGCCAAGGCTCCGCGCTTTCCGTGCCAACTCGCCGAGGCGTTCGTCGTCCTCTCCTCCCCGGGGCAGCCAGAGCTCGCCCACGCGAATCCGTTGCATGACGCGCGCGGCACCGGCGCGATGGTCGAGGTCTCCATGAGTCACGACGAGCACGTCCAGGCGCGACACGCCCAGGGAACGGAGCCCCCGGACCAACGCCCCACCCCCCGTTCCGTCCGCCGGTCCGGCACCGGAGTCGATCAGGATCCGACAGGTCTTTCCTTCAACGAGGGCTGCATCCCCCTGACCCATATCGAAAAAGACGACGCCGGGGCCTACCGGGAGCCCGCTCCCTTGCAGGGCGGGAGCTGCGCCGACGACCACGAGTGCGACCCAAGCGCAGAGAGCGAGCCCGCGTACACCGCGGCGAATCGCGAACAGGCCCATCCCTGCGATCCCGGCCACCGCCCAGAGCGGGAGTCCGTCGAGTGGTAGGAGCCGAGGGTGCCACTGCGCGAGGAGCGGAACAGCGAGCTCCATCGTGTGTGCTGGAATCAGAAGCACGTGAAGGGCGATCGGCGGAAGCCAGCTCGATCCGGCGGTCGCCAGCAGGGAAGTCGGAATCACCAGGAAGGCCGTCCAGGGAATCGCGAGAACATTGAACACAGGTGACCCAAGGGAAAGGGGCATCCCCATTGCGAGAACGAGCGGGGCAGTCGAGAGCGACACCGCAACCGACACGCTGAATATTTCGATGAGCGATCTCGAGAATCGTCCCTCCCCGCCGGCGCGTCGATCTACGTGTTCTTCCGATCCGGTCTCGTGGTGCCAGAATCCAGCCAGCAGCAATGCGACACACGCGCAGAATGAAAGCTCGGCCCCCAGATCGAAGAGCGCAGACGGAGCGATGGCCAGCAGCGCCAGAGCCGTCCACGCGAGCGCCGACGCGGGCGACAGGTTTCGCTTGAACACCCGGGCCAGCCCGAAGAGTGCGAAGAGCAGCGCGGCGCGCTGGGCCGAAACCGCCGCGCCGGTACACCAGGCGTAGAGCCAGCCCGCGCCCGCTGCCACCGCGACACTCAAGCCGAAGGGCATGGCCGTCAGCGCGAATGGAGGAATTGTGAACGTGAGCAGCCGGACGACCAACCAGCCCGCCAGGCCCGCAACCAACCCCACGTGAAGTCCCGAAATCGCGATCAGGTGTGAGAGCCCCAGTTCTCGAAAGGATTCCCGGACGGTGCTCGAAAGGCCCCTGCGATCCCCCAGCGCGAGCGCCCTCGCCAGGCCGGTCTCGAGCCCGGTCCGGGAGAACCTCTTCGCAACCGTTCCGCGCCAGCGGTCCCGGATCACTTCGACCCGCTGGCGAATACGATCCCCTGCGCCGAGCGCAGGTCGCCCGATGATCAGCACCCAATCCGGATCGACCAGGCTGGCCCGAACGCCGACACCCCTTCGGGCCCAGGCTCGTTCGCGATCCGGCGTGCCGGGGTTTCGCCGGGACTCCATCGGCCGGATCCGAAGGGCGAGTCGGGCGACCAGCCCGGGCCAGAGGAGCCGGTCGGCGCGGGCCCTGCGGTGCTCGCCAGACTCGCCATCTGAGCCAATATCAAGGCGCGTCCGATAGCCCCTGCCGTCGCCGACAGAGAGCCGAAGAGTCCGAGCGATCGGCCCGCGACCATCCACGCCCCGTGCCCCCACCAGGATCACTTCGTCCCCCCAGGCGGTGGGACGGCGTGACGCCACCCGCGCCTCGAC
>JAPYTP010000096.1 GCA_029941885.1 Myxococcota bacterium | reverse complement strand
CTTTCGATCAAGCCGGTCGATCAGAAGGCGGCGGATAACATGGGCAAGGCGCTCGGTCGCTTCGTTCGTGAGGATCCGACTTTCCGGTCCGAGGTGGATCAGGAGAGCAACGAGACGGTGATCTCGGGAATGGGGGAGCTTCATCTCGAAGTCTACGTCGAGCGCATGAAGCGTGAGTACGGCTGCGAGGTCGAGACCGGTCAGCCTCAGGTGGCGTTCCGCGAGACGATCACCAAGACGATCGATTTCTCCTACACGCACAAGAAGCAGTCTGGCGGCTCGGGCCAATACGGCAAGGTCGCAGGCATCGTTTCGCCGATCGATCCCGACGATGAGGGCGACAAGGACTTTCAGTTCGTCAACAAGATTCGCGGCGGATCGATTCCCACGGAGTACATCCCGGCAGTCGAGAAGGGCTTTCGCTCCTCGCTCGGCAAGGGTCGCCTCATCGGCTTCCCCGTGATCGGCATGAAGATCGAGATCAACGACGGTCAATCGCACTCGGTCGATTCTTCGGAGATGGCCTTCCAGGCTGCTGCCCGCGGCGCCTTCCGGGACTTCTATGGTCGGGCCAAGCCCCAGATCCTCGAGCCGATCATGAAGCTCTCGGTCGAGGGTCCGTCGGAGTTCCAGGGTTCGATCCTGAAGACGATCATGCAGCGGCGTGGCCAGGTGATCGGATCGACCGAGGAAGACGGCTTCTCGACGGTCGATGCCGAGGTGCCGCTCTCCGAGATGTTCGGCTATGCGACGGACCTGCGATCGATGACCCAGGGCAAGGCGGAGTTCTCGATGGAGTTCGAGAAGTACATGCCGGTCCCGGCGGAGACGACCGCCGAACTCAAGAAGAAGTACGAGAGCAAGATCGACGACGAAGACGATTGAGATCGGAGGGGAGTCTTTCCCCGGACGGCGCCGCCGACTCGGCGAAGCGCCGTGATCGAGAATTGAGAAGCCCCCGCGGAGTGATCCGCGGGGGCTTCTTGGTTTCTTCTTGCTGAGGCCTCGGACCGCCGTGTTCGGGCGGGGCATCCTCCGTTCTGCGCTACCGGATCAGCTTCTTGAGCATCGCAGCCCGCGCCGGATCGCTGTAGCTGAGACCGCCCGAAGCGGATTGGCCGCCGGAGGTCGTGCTCGGGCCGAGCAATCGCGATGAGACGACGCGCGGTCGTGTTCGAACGAGCTCGCCGGAGCTTCGCGGCTCCTTTCGCGTCGGTGCGGCTTTCGCGCGCTTCTTCGGCTTCGCGACGGTCTTCGACTTGCTCTTCGCCGTTTTCTTCCGGGATGAGCTCTTCTTGGCGGTCTTCTTTCGAGAAGCCTTCTTGGGGGCCTTCTTCGCCTTCTTGGCCGCCTTCTTCTTACTGGCCTTCTTCTTGGCCTTCTTCTTACTGACCTTCTTCTTCGCGACCTTGGAAGCCTTCTTTTTCTTCGCCGTCTTGGCGGCCTTCTTCTTTGTGTTCTTCTTGCGCGCGGTCATGTGTCGAGTCTCCGGGTGGCAGGCTGGAAAGCCGCGCGAGCGTAGCGGATCAGCGCTCTCCCGGAAGTGCTTTCATCGATCCGAGGTACTGCTTCCATTCTGATCGCAGGGCGATCACGTCCCGGCGGCTGACGCCGATGGCCGTTGCGACTTCGAAGATCTCATTGTCCTCGACCACCGAGATCGTTTCATCGGAGGCGGCGACGGCATAGAGACATCGCAGCAGGCGCAGGCGTTCGTCGTGTTCGGTCGTGTCGCGGAAGGCACGGGCCACCAGATGATCATCGCTCGCCCCGTGGAGCTCGGCGGCGCGAACGGCGGTATCCGCGAGCAGGCGCGACTGTTCTGTGCCCATTCCGCCGAAGGCCTCGAGCCGTTCGGCGATCGACGAGCGCTCCGGGTCCTCTATCCGAAGGTCTGCGCCGGCGACACGCGCCAACAGATAGGCGAAGGCGGCCGCGAGGCGCGCGTCCTCGGGCGGAAGCGAATCGAGGGACTCTCCGATCTCGATCAAGCTCGCGGGTTCGGCATTCCGGCCCGCGCCATCGCCACCGAGGCCCAGGAATCGCAACAGGGACATTTCTCTCCTCTCGGGCAGGTCGCCTCGATATCTGACGTTTCGGATCGGGTCTCGCCCCGCCTGATGAGAATCTCTAGGCTTCGCGGCGGCTTCGCGCAAGAAGAAGCACACGAGAGAAGGGGAAACACGTGGCCCTGCCGAGTTCGAGAGACGAGATCCTCTTGCTGCACAACCCCAAATGTTCGAAGAGCCGACAGACGCTCAGCTTGCTCGAGGGGCGCGGCGTCGCCGTCACGACTCGGCTCTATCTCGAGCAGCCGTTGACCGCGGAAGAATTGGGCGACCTCGGGAGGCGGCTCGACAAGAGAGCGATCGAATTCACCCGCACGAAACAGGCGGAGTTCGCCGAAGCCGGGTTGACGAAGGAGTCCGCCGAAGAGGAGATATTCGCGGCGATGGTCGGGGCTCCGATCCTGATGGAGCGACCGGTGCTCATTCGAGGCAATCGCGCCCGGATCGGACGCCCACCGGAGGAGGTTCTCGATCTCCTGGGCGATTGAGGCACGGGGTGACGCGCCCCTCCGCTGAACGCGAACTCGCCTCGGTTCAGTCGTTGGCGTGCGGGATGACCTCGGTCGAGAGCAAGCGACACTGCTCGTTCATCTCTTCGCCACTGCGCGCGAGCGGAATCGCGATGAATTTGGTGACACCGTTCTCGCGAAACTCACGAATGCGTGCGAGGACTTCGCTCGGGTCGCCCATCGCCTGGATCCGGGAGATTCGCTCGCGCATCTCACGGCCGGCATCGCTGTTCGTAGAGCTTCCCCGGGAGAGATCCGGCATTTCGATCTTCTCGCCGATTCGAAACAGGATCGTGGCGCCATAGTGGTCGTCCGGGATCGGGCGACCGATCCGCTGGCTTTCCTCGCGAATCGCTCGTACGGTCTCCCCGGCTTCGAGCGGGGACTGCAGGGGTGCGAGCCAGCCGTTGCCGTAGCGCGCCGTTCGTCGAATTGCGGCCTTGGAAGAACCGCCTATCCAGAGTGGGAGCGGCTGCTGTCTGGGCCGGGGCGAGATCGAAGCACCCTTGAGCGAAAAGTATTCCCCCTCGAAATCGACGCTCTCGGCTTGCCACAAACGCGTCATGACTTCGAGCGCTTCGTCCGCACGGGCACCCCGCCCCTTTGGGCTGCGGCCGGTGGCTTCCCATTCCGGCGCGTCCCCGCGTCCGATGGCGACAGTCGGGAGGAATCGGCCGTCGCTCAGATAGTCGAGGGTGGCGCACTGACGCGCGAAGGTGATCGGGTCACGGAAGGGCAGCACCACCGCATTCGTTCCGAACTTGAGTCGCCGGGTTGCGCCGGCGATCAGCGAGAGCAGGGTCAGGGGTTCGAGCGCCGGGTCTCGGGAAACGACCCGATCCGATTGCCAGATCGAATCGATCTCGGAGTCCTCGCAGACGTCGAGCCAGCTGCGGAATTCGTTGATCGTTTCAAAGGGGAAGCCCCCGAGTCCGAGACCGACTCCGATTCGCACTGCCATGATCTTCGGTCCTTTCCGGGTGCTCAGAGCGGCTTGCGCAGTCGCAGTACGAACCGGTCCGTCCGGCCTCGAACGTCGGGCGCAAAGACGCTCTGCGTCCGGTCGTCGCTGGGATTTCTTAGTACATCACTCGTGGCTTCGACCTGGAACCCTGCCGCTTCGACCGCCGTGATGACTCGCGCGGGGTCGATTCGGTGGTTCTGTTTGTTCATTTCGTCGGCCCCGGGATCGCCCGCATGATCGATCAGTCCGAGTACACCGCCCGGCTTCAATACATCGAGCAGGGCAAGCAGCACGGCGTGGGCTGCTTCAGGGCTCCGTCCATCGAGAACGTCGTGAAAATTGAGCGCGGTCAGGGCGGCATCGATACTTCGGGGCGCGAGACCGAGATCGTCGATCTCGCGGTCGAGGCGTTCGACGTTCCCGAGGCGGTCACCTGCGAGCCGCGCGCTGATCGCTTTCTCGACGCTCCCATCGCGCATCTTCAGGACGAACGCGATGTTCTGCGCGTAGACCCTTCCATCTGGACCCACCGCTTCTGCCAGGACCTCGCTGTAGTAGCCGCCGGATGCGAGGACATCGATGACGGTCATCCCCGGCGCGATCCCCAGAAACGCGACGACCGTGGCCGGGCGACGGCCGGCGTCGCTCGCCTTGTCTGCGGCAGTGCGGTCGCCCGTCGCGAGTCGCTTCGACAGATCAGGTGTCTCGAGGGGTTCGGGGGGCGCCGAATCCTCTGTGAAGAGGGCGCAGCCGCCGGAGCCGAGAAGCATCAGGCAGAGGAGAATCGAGAGAAGCCGAGGTGAACGGGCGCGAAGAGGAGAATCGGCATGGGCGGGAAGTCGTGCGAAGGGGGTTCTCATGGAAGGGCTCCAGTGGTCGGGAGAGGGCGCAGTGCACGGGACTGATGCTCGCGTTGCCGAGCAGGCTACGCGACGTGGCTTTCGGCGTCGAGGTGATTCGTTGGAAGCTCGCTCGCAGGGCGCAGACAGCTTCCCGGCAGCCGCACAGTAGAGTCTCCGACGCGCCGCACGGGGGCGTCAGTATTGCGATCCCGCCCCCGTCAGTCTCGAGCGCGAGATCATCGGCCAGATCCAGGCCAGCACCCAGTATTCGGCGTCCGCCCGCGTGTTCAAGGTCGGAGCGGATCTGCAGGCCCGCTACTGGATATCTTCGCTTAACTGAGCGAGCCCCCACAGCTCGATCCCGCTCCCGAAGTGCACCCGAAACAATGTGCCGCAGTGGAGATCGGCTCGTCCGTCAGCGCGCCGAGGTCGTCGATGTCGAAGATCGTCTTGTGTTTGCCCGGAGGCTGGATTTCGAGGGCCTGGTTGAAGTCACAGTCGTAGATCCGGCCATCGTGAGCGACGCTGATCAGGCTCCGGCACATCAAGTCGGGGACATTGTCGGCGTTGAAATGATCGACGAGCAGGCTCATGTAGGTCTCGAACTTCCCGTCCCGCTCGAGTTCATGGGCAAAGCGCTTGATGGGCATATTGGTGATCGTGAACAGTCGGTCGAAGACGATGTCGTAGCTTCGCCCCAGTACGTCGCGGTATTCCGCCTCGAGCGAAGCCTGGGATCCGGGCAGGAAGGGGCCGACCGGATTGTAAACGAGGTCGAGCGCGAGGCCCGTCCCGGGTTTTCCATAGCCCAGCGCATTCAGCTGTTTGAGCACGCGGATGCTGCCGTCGAAGACGCCGCGCCCACGTTGCTTCTCGACGTTCTCCGGTCCATGACAGGGAAGACTGGCGACGATGTCGACGCCCTCGGCAGCGAGAAATTCGGCCGTGTCCTCCTGGCCTGTTTCGAGCAGGATCGTCAGGTTGCATCGATCGATAACGCGTCGTCCGAGCGCCCTCGCGCCTCGGACGAGAAAGCGAAAGTCGGGATGCATCTCCGGCGCGCCACCCGTGATGTCGACGGTTTCGACAGCGGGATTACGTTCGAGGAGCTCGAGGATCCTCTGGATGCCGCGTCGATCGAGCCGCTCGCTCCGCTTGGGGCCGGACTCCACGTGGCAGTGATGGCAGGCGAGGTTACATCGCAAGCCGATATTGATCTGGAGCGTCGTGACCTCGGCGCGTCGCAGAAGAGCGATCCCATGTTTTTCCAGGTGATCGTCGAAACGCGCGAGGTTCAGCCGACGAGAAGTCGAGGCCACGTGTGATCCCTCTTTCGGCCGATCGTGCGGCCTAGCAACATGATCCAGAAGCCGGCTGGTTGACCTTGTAGTTGGCCCCCTTCGTCTCGCGCGGGTGGCGGGGCTCGACGCGCTCGCAATCGAAGACGACTCGCTCTTTCTCTGGGATAGCTGAAGCGGGCTCGATTCCGACCGTTTGGCCCGTGTAAGGCTGCCCGGTCAGGATTCGGTAGGTCTTCGCGCAAACCGCGGTTCGAACGCCCCGCTCGAGGGTATGACCATCATCGTCGACGATCCGCTTCCAGGACCCCTTGTACAGGACGGCCTGACCGGCTTCCAGACACGAGCCTTCCTTCCCCTTCTTCGCGGTGATGGTGACGGAGCGAAATTCGATGCCTTCGACGACGGCAAAGGGATCTCCCTCCCACTTGTCGATCTCGATGCCATAGAACCCAACCGCTTCGAGTCGCTGCAGGAAATCGAGTTCATGGAAGGCACCTGAGACACAGCCGCTCCAGAGGTCCGGATCGTTCTTCAGATGCTCCGGGACGACCTCGTCGCTCACGATATCCGAGACGGCGATTCGACCTCCGGGCTTGAGGACGCGAAAGATCTCTTCGATGAGCTGGTTCTTGTCGCTTGCCCTGACGAGATTCAGGACGCAATTGGAGACGACAAGATCGATCGAATCGTCTGCGATCAGCGGATAGTCTTCGATTAGTCGCCGCCGCTCGCAGTCGAGCTGCGTCAGGTCCTCGACACTCCTCACCGGATGCTCTTCGAGCCAGCGGTCCAGACGGTCGACATCGAGTGCGAGGTCCTGAATACGGCCCCGCCGAAACTCGACGTTCGCGTGACCGACGATGTCGGCGACCTTCGGAGCGCTGCGTCGTGCGAGGTCGAGCATTTCGTCATTCATGTCGACGCCGATGACATAACCCTTCGCCCCGACGACCTGGGAGGCGATGAAGCAGATCTTGCCCCCGCCGCTGCCCAGATCGAGCACGGTCTCGCCCTCCCGAACATATCGCGAGGGGTCGCCACAGCCGTAGTCGCGATCGATCACTTCCCCGGGAATCGCTTCCAGGAGTCGACTGTCATAGTCCACGGGGCAGCAGAGGGCGGCTTCTCGCGCTTGCGCGGCTGCGCTGTATCGCTCTCGGGTTGCGTCTTCAGCATCCAGGCGACGCGAAGCGGCCGCGCATGAATCGGGAGCCGAAGTCGGCTTGTGGCTTTCGAAAAGGGTCATGGTCGGTCGCTCCCGTCATTGGGTCTGGAAATGGGTTGCTCTCTGATACGCGTTCGACGAAGGCGGGGTTACGCTGGGCTTCCCGCGGGATGGCGGTCCGGGACGCGGTCCGGAAGTCAGTTCTTCGATGTCTGAAGGCGGTGATCCCGCTGCTATGGTTTTCGCCTTCCGGCGTCGACCTCGACGGTGTTGGTCCCGCGTGGCTGCCGATGGGCGTGTCCTCACCGCAACAGCCGGTCGGGCGGTACCGACAGGCAGATAGACGGATCCAACGAATCTTCAGGGCCTTGAACGATTCGACCGAGCCGCTCGTCACGCGGCCGGATCGAAACACGGTCGCCCATAGTATAACCACCCAGCTTCCACCCATTCCCATGACAGGAGTCCAGAACATGAGCGAAATTTCCTTCGACGATCGAGTCGCAGTCATTACAGGTGCGGGGGGCGGTCTCGGTAAGACCTATGCCCTCGAGTTTGCCAAGCGCGGCGGCAAGGTCGTCGTCAACGATCTCGGCGGCTCCGCGGACGGAACGGGCGGCGGGTCCAGCATGGCCGACCAGGTCGTGAAGGAGATCGGTGAGGCGGGCGGAACGGCGGTCGCGAATTACGACTCGGTCTCCACGCCCGAGGGCGGCGAAGCGATCATCCAGACGGCTCTCGACAATTTCGGCCAGGTCGACATCGTCGTGAACAACGCCGGCATCCTGCGGGACAAATCCTTCGCGAAGCTCTCGCCCCAGGAACTCGAGATCGTACTCGACGTCCATCTGAAGGGCGCTTTCTTCGTCTCTCAGCCCGCATTTCGAGCGATGAAGCCGCGAAATTACGGTCGCTTCGTCTTCACCGCCTCCGCCGCCGGCCTCTTCGGAAACTTCGGCCAGACGAATTACGGTGCGGCAAAGATGGGCCTCGTCGGCCTCTCGAACGTGCTCGCCGTCGAAGGCAAGAAGAACAATATCCTGTCGAACGTGATCGCCCCGATCGCGCGCACCCGACTCACCGAGGATCTGCTCGGGCCGATGGCCGACAACCTCAAGGCGGAGCAAGTCACTCCCCTGGTGACCTATCTCTGCTCAGAAGCCTGCGAGGAGACCCACTCGATCTACTCTGTTGGCGGCGGCAAGTATGCACGGATCTTCGTCGGCCTGGGCAAGGGCTACTTCTCGGGCGTCGGTGTCGTGCCGAGCGCCGAGGACATCGCGGCGAACTGGGACACGATCCACTCGGACGCGGACTATGTGATCCCGGATTCGATCGCGATCGAGATGAAGACGCTGCTCGAGGCCTTCAAGGGCGAGTAGTTTCGCATTCGCCGGGGGGTCGCTTGGACCCGCGAAAGAAGCGGGAGGAGCGCCAGGGCGTTCCTCCCGTCGTTCGTTCGGGAGAAACTTCGCCCTCAGGCGCTGGCGGGGGTAGCCAATAGCTCGTCGAGTGCGGGCCACTCGACCGCCGCCTGTCCGGAGAAAACCTGAAGGAGCAGCTTCCGGTCGTCTCCGTCACTCGCTCCGAGAAATTGCTGGACCTTCTTTTCGAGGTCGGCGGCCTCGGGGCAGGGCACCTCATCCTGGGTGAGGATACCTTCCTCGTGCTCGAGGCCGATCAGGTCGAGCCACTCGATCAGGAGCGAGAGCTGGCATTTCAGGAAGTAGACGGCCAGCAGCTCCTCGGCGAGATGATTCGCGTTCGGCCGGGAGACGGCCTGGCGTATCGACTTCATGCGCTTGGCCGGCGGCTGTTTCATCAGGAACTTGGGGCGAAATTTCAGGATCTGGGCGGCTGCGGCGGTGGTTCCCTGGATGACTTCGGGATTGATGTCGCTGAGACTCCCCAGAAGCTGATCGAATCTTTCCTGGCTCATCGCTGCGATGATCTGATGGGGTCGCATGGGGTCTCCAGAGGGCCGGCCGACCAGACGGGATAGACCGGCAGCGAGCAGGATGTAGCACCCCGGGCGGCCGCCCGCCGTCGTGATCGAGTCGCGCCGGGCGTCAGTCGTCCGCGGAGGGGCGTCGCCAGACCTCTCGAAGCCCGACTCCGACGCAGCACACGAGCGCCGCGGCAAGGGCGGAATGGAGGGCGGTGATTTCGACCGGGAGTCGCAGCAGGACATTGGTCACTCCGACCCACACCTGGGCGAGGGCGACGATCGCGGCGACGCCCAGCCAGCGGCCGCTGATCGGGTGGCCGCGAGTCAGCCAGGCGGCGGCGGAGATCGCAAGTACGCTGGCATAGCCGACGCTGCGATGGAGGAGATGGAGTCCCTGGATGCCGGCCCAGGTCGGGAAGAACTCCTCGTTCATACACGTGGGCCAATCTGGACAGACGAGGCCCGCGTAGTTCGACGAGACGAGTCCACCGAGGACGATCTGGGCGACAAGCAGCGCCCCGGCGAAGGTCGTCACGATGCGTGGGTTGGTGTCACACTCGATCGGGGCAGGATCGCCCGAGGCGAGTCGAGCGAGGCGTCGACCGAGGAACACGACGGCGAGGGCAAAGGCGTTGCCCATGACGAGATGCGAGGTCACGGTCCAGGCCGCGAGGAGTTCGAGGACGGTGAGGCCACCGAGCACGATCTGAGTGGCCAGCAGCAGCGCGGCGATCAACAGGCCGGACCGCATCCGGCGGCCGAGATCGGGGAGCCGAAGCGTGAGGCCGCCGAGCGCGAGAAAAACGAGTCCGACACTCCCGGCGAGGACGCGATGGCCCCATTCGAAGGCAATCTTGAAATTGAATCGCGGGATGACCTCTCCGAAACAGAGGGGCCAGTCGGGGCACGAGAGACCGGCGCCATGGGCACGAACGAGCGCGCCGAGTACGATCAGGACGTAGGTCACCCCCGCCAAGATGAAGAATCCAAGCGCCAGGCGATTCGCGGCAAAGCCGGAATGCGGGTCTCTCGGGATCGGGTCACGCGCCAAGATCTGGGGTCTCCCACCCGCTTCAGGCTTGTTCCCGCTGATGGGATTGACGGGAATCGAAGCGAAACAGGTGTTGGGGGAGTCGAATGGGGCTTGCTCGCGGCCGGCGGACTCTAGAGGAGGAGAGGCACGACTGCCTGAATCGCTTTGTTGCTCGCCTCCGATGGCCCATCGCGGACTCGAAGCGCGAAATTCCCCCACGGGTAGAAACTTCTATGGAGCGGGCGGGATCGTGTCTTCAGAACTTCGCGAAAGTCGTCGATACGAGAACTGATATGGTCGAAGCACAGATGACACGCGATACGAACGATGATCCCCGCAAGCTCGCCCAGATGATTGCGCGCGTCTCCAAATTGGCGGAGGCCCACGCGGTCTGTTCCGTCGTCGTCGGAGTCGCGGCGGACGAGGGGGACCTGCTCTTCCCCGACTATCTGGCCTACCTCGAGAGCGCGCTCCGCGTCGAGGATCAGATCTTCCGCATGACTCGCGAGCGGGCGGTGCTCTACCTGGCCGATGTCAACGCCACGCGGGCTGCCGAAGTGTTGGTGCGGATCTTCGGCCAATTCTGCGACGAGTTTCCGACGGCCGAGGCACCCGAGTTTGCACAACGCATGATCGAGGTGGCGCCCGGCGTTGGTCCACTCTCGGTCAAGGACGTGCTGACATCGGTTTTCGGTTCGAGGGACCGGATCCACTAGACCGCGTCCGGGACCGGTCCGCGTCCAATAATCCTGTTAGTCGGTCGGCTGGGTAAAGGCAGCGCTGAGCCGTTTCGCCCAGGGACCGGGTCGACCACTGGCGACGGGTTTGCCGTCGAGTTCGACGACTGGGACGACACCGCGCACGGCGTTGACGGACATGAATTCGAGGACGCTGTCGAGATCTTCGCGGCGCAATCTTCCGAAGACGATCTCCGGCTGATTCTCCATGACGATCGTTAGACCCAGCCCTTCGACCGCGCCCAGGACGGGATCGGGCGCCATCAGCCGTCCCCGTTCCGTGACCACCAGGAAATTGGAGTGCGCTCCCTCGACGAGAACGCCTTCGGCATCGAAGAGAAGGACTTCGTCGAAGTCCGCTTCTCTGACCTCTGCACGCCCGAGATCGTAGGCGCCGACGTCGACGTATTTGGTATTCGCCCGAAACCCTGGGCCAGGGTGCGTCGCCCTCGAAACGACCGCCCGCCAGCGATCGGGGACCGAGCCGATCGATCTCACGGTGGGGATGAGTTCCGGTTCGCCGCCCGGCACATGGGACCATTCGACGCGCACGATTCCGTCGCCTCCCGGAAAGGCCTCGGCGGCTGAATTCAGGAAGACGCGCTCGATCTCGACGCGGGTGGGGAGCGGGAGTCCGAGTCGGCCCGCGTCACGGCGAAGCCGCCCCGCATGGCGTTCGAGTCGCTCCACCCGACCCGCGGTGACGCGCGCGGTGGAGTACGACCCGAGGCGCCGGGGAGACTCTCCCGGTGCCTCGCTCGATTCGCCCACGATCGTGCCTCGCGATCTACCGATTTCCGATCGGCGTGTAGGCGGTCTGCGTCGGTCCCGTGTAGATCTGACGCGGTCGACCGATCTTGAAGGCCGGATCTTCGTGGAGTTCCTTCCACTGGGCGATCCAGCCGGGGAGTCGGCCGATCGCGAACATGGCGGTGAACATGTTGGCAGGGGTGCCGATCGCGTTGTAGATGACGCCGGAATAGAAGTCGACGTTCGGATAGAGCTTCCGCTCCACGAAGTAGTCGTCCTTGAGCGTGATCTCTTCGAGTTCCTTGGCGATCTCGAGCAGGGGGCTGTGGATGCCCATTCGATCGAGCACGTCATCGCAGGCTCTCTTGATCACTTTCGCTCGCGGGTCGTAGTTCTTGTAGACCCGATGCCCGAAGCCCATGAGGCGCGCGCTCTCGTCGCCACTCTTGGCGCGCTCGAGGAACTCGCGAGCCGTCTGACCCTCCTCGTGAATCGCCTCGAGCATTTCGATCACTGCCTGATTCGCCCCCCCGTGCAGCGGGCCCCAGAGAGAGTTGATCGCCGCAGAGATCGCTCCAAACAGGTTGACCATCGACGACCCGACGAGTCGGGTCGTGCTGGTCGAGCAGTTCTGCTCGTGGTCGGCGTGCAGGATGAAGAGGAGATCCAATGCCTTCTTGACGACCGGATCGACCTCGTAGTCCTCGCAGGGGTTGCCGAACATCATGCGCAGGAAATTCCCCACGTAGTCGAGGCTGTTCAGCGGGTACAGAAATGGCTGACCGACGGAGTGTTTGTAGGCGTAGGCGGCGAGCGTCGGAAGCTTCGCGATCAGCCGGTGAGTGGAGATCTCGACCTGGCGAGGGTCGCGGGGGTCGAGGGAGTCGGGGTAGAAGGTCGCCAGGGCGCCGACCGTCGCCGAACAGGCTGCCATCGGATGAGCATCCTTCGGGAGCGCCGAGTACATCTTCTTGAAATCTTCGTGGAGCATCGTGTGGCGCCCGATCGTCTCACCGAACACGTCGAGTTCGGATTGCGAGGGCAACCTTCCGTAGATCAGGAGGTAGGTGACTTCGACGAAGGTCGAGTGCTCGGCGAGTTCCTCGATCGAAATCCCGCGGTAGCGGAGGATACCCTCTTCGCCGTTGATGAAGGTGATCGCGCTCTGGCAGGAGCCCGAATTGGCGTAGCCAGGATCGAGAGTGATGTATCCGGATTGTGATCGGAGCTTGGTGATGTCGATGGCGCGTTCGCCCTCGCTGCCCTCGATGATGGGCAATTCGTAGGTCTTGTCTCCAATGCGAAGTTCGGCGGTTTCGGACATGATCAGCTCCTCCCTTTCTTTCTTTCTCGTTTGTCGTCGCGCTTTGAGGTGTCGGCGAAGCGCCCCGGATGCTTGTGGCCCGTTAAGCGTCACAGCCGCACGCAGTCAGCTGGTCTGCTTGGCCCAGGGGCTCATCCGATGACCGTGGGATCGGTTCGGGGCCCGCGGAGGTTTTCAGCGCGATCGGACGTTCGGGGCGCTTTCCTCAGTGGGCCTCGGAGCGATCCGCCAGACCGCGCGCGACCCTCGCGGATGCGCAGTGGGGGCGAGCGGGTCGGTCTCGTCGGAGCCTGACCCGTCGTCAGCCTCGACTCGTCTCTTGGACCCGGTGCAACGCTAGGTTGCGGGGAGCGATCGAGGGAGCAGAGGAAAGCGGGGGTTGGAACCTCGAACAGAGTAGCGGAACGAGCTCGGCGATGGCAGGGTCGCGAGGACTCAAAACCGATTGCCATCGGGGATGTCCGTGCACTCGGTGCGCGTCTCTCGGCGCGTTCGAGCCGTTTCGGTCCAATCGGAAGAGCCCCCATGGGGATCGTTGTCACTCGGGATTCGCATCCCGGAGGCCCATGTCCGCTCCGATTTTTCCGGTCTTCTGGGGTGTTCATGCAGGGGGTTTCCCGGTGCGCGTGCCAGGGGTTCGGCGGAGCCGATGGGTCGAACGGGGGATCACCGTCCCGAGCCCCGGGATCGTCGAGCACCCGACGATCTGCCGAGGCTCACTTCGGCGGTACCCTGCTGGTTCAGCAACGCCCGGGCGAGGCACAGGAGGTCGAGGGTGAGGGCTCAGCAAGCGGATCCAGTCGAATTGCGCGACGTACACGAAGCCTTCGCGAAGAGCGTGGAGGACCCTGCGGTGGCTCCGGCCGAGATCGCGGCGCTCTTCGACGGGCTTCTGCCCGACTTGCGTCTCGCCCTCGTTCGGAGCCTCGATCGCGGAGAACAGCGATCGCTCTATCGCAAGGTCGAGGGTTTCGCCCCGGTCGCTCTGGTGGACCTCGTTCCGCCGGGCCGAGCGGACCTCGAAGAGGTTCGGCATCTCGGATTGAATACGCTTCCCGCGTTCCGGGTTTTCGAGAAGCGATTCTGCCGATTGTCGGGAGAGGACGCATGCGAGCCCGACTCCCTCGCGGGATACAACTTCCAGACGATGTCTCCCGTCACCGGTCCGGGTTATTTCGTCGCGGTCGATGACGCCGATCGTCGGGAGGTGCTCGTCGACTACCGCCGCCTGCCGACGAACAAGCCGGCGAGCTGGCCCGAGATTCGGTCGAACGAGCGCGGACTGGCGCAATTCGTCTATGGATTCATGGTCGATCGGCTGCGTCGGGTGTCGGAGCACGTGACGATCGGTTCGGCCGCACGCAAGGGACGCGACATGGGCAGCTATTTCGTGCTCACCCGGTCCGATTGACCGGGACGCCCGGGCTCTCGCGAGAAGCGTCTGCCGGAGGCGAAATCGAGGCCGGGGACTCAGCCGGCGCGCTTGACACGGAATCCGCGCCTTTCGAGTTCTTCGACCAGGGTGTCCCGATGGTCTCCCTGAATCTCGATCACGCCGTCCTTGAGTGCGCCGCCCGTCCCGCAACGCCGCTTCAATTCCGCGGCGAGCGAGGTGAGTTCGTCGGGGCCGACGGGGACTCCCGTGACAGTCGAGACGGTCTTGCCACGACGGCCTTTGGTAGAGCGCCCGACGCGCACGATCCCGTCGCTCGCCTTGGCGGCTTCGGCCTCGTCGCGCGCCTTGATGCGCGCTCGCGCGCCCTTGCCGCGACATTTGCAGCGGGCTTCCGTGCGTCCGCAGGCCGGACACATTCGGCCCTGCTCACTCGAGTAGACGAGCCGATCTCCCCCGTCGTCCCGTGCCATGCTAGGCGATCGTTTCAGATGGGCGATCGCCTTCGGACGGAAGCCGGTCGCCGAGCAGGCGCCGGTGGTCGACCATGATGCAGCGGTCCTGGACGACTTCGATTCCGGCTTCGCGCAAGCGCTGGGCCGATTCGCCGTGATGGATGCCGAGCTGCATCCAGACGGCCCTGGGAGGGGTCTCCAGGGAGAGGATTTCGTCGACGTGTCCGGGGACGTGCTCCGAGGCACGGAAGAGGTTCACGATGTCGGTCGGACCCTCGAACTCGGCGAGATTCCGGTAGCACGCCTCATCCAGCACGCGCTCGAGCTTCGGATTGACGGGCACGATCCGGTAGCCTGCACGCTGCATGTAGAGAGGAATCCGAAAGGCGTCCTCGCTCGGTCGATCCTTGATGCCGACGACTGCCAAAGTGTTCGCCGATTCGAGCAGAATGGAAAGGCTCTCGTCACTTTCGATGGCGCTCATTCTGTCGATCCTCTGCAATTCGGCCGAGTTCGCATCGTATTCGAGGCGCCTACGATCTGAGAGCGGACGTTAGCTGCTTTGGGGGTCGAGAACCGTCGCAATGAAGACCCGTTTCGCGACGCCCAGATGGCTTGGATGCTCGACACTCCGGGGCGCAACCGATAGGGTCCCGGGCCATGACATACCGATCTCGCCCCAATCGGGGTTTCAGGCGGCGGCCGGGAGTGGACGCGCTGATCATTGTCACCGTCGCCACGCTGCTGACGAGCCTTCTCGTTGGATTTTCTGTCGGGCTTGCGGCCGAGACCGCATCGGCCGAAGAACCGTCCCGTCCTGCGGTTCGCGATCCGATCGAGAATCTATTCGAAACGAAACTCGCCAATGGGCTGCGGGTCGTTCTCCTGGAGGACCATCGAACACCGGTCGTCGCCCTCCAGATCTGGGTCGACGCAGGATCGTCGGACGAATCGTTCTATACCGGGATCGCTCACCTCTTCGAACACATGATGTTCAAGGGATCGAAGAATATCGACCCCGAGGTCCACGCGCAGCTCATCAATGCGCGCGGCGGTCGCATCAACGCCTATACGAACCGTGATGTGACCGTCTATCACGAGGACGTGACGGCGGAGAGTCTCCCCCTCGTGATCGACCTCGAGGCGGAGCGCTTTCTCAACCTCGATATCTCCCAATCGACACTCGACAGCGAGCGCGAAGTCGTCCTCGAGGAGCGAAGGTTGCGGACGGAAGACACACCGAACGGTCGGGGATTCGAAGCTCTGACAGCGCTCGTCTGGAAGGCCCATCCCTATCGCTGGCCTGTGATCGGTTGGAGGAGCGACGTCGAGCAGGTGACGGTGGAAGCCTGCCAGGACTTTTTCGACACCTATTATGCCGCCAACAACCTGACGCTGGTGATCGTCGGCGATTTCCAGACCGACCCGACGATGAAGCAGATCGAGCGGGCCTTCGGGCGTCTGCCGACGGCGGAATCGATTCCGCGGAATCCGACGGTGGTCGTGGCCCAGCGTGGCGCGCGCCGATCCGATGTCTACTTCGATGCCAAGATCCCCCTGCTCTTTGCGGGCTGGCATGCGCCGGAGACGGGTCATCCCGACGGTGAGGCACTCGATCTCGCCAGCCAGATCCTCTCCGGTGGGCGGTCGAGTCGCCTCTACCGTTCGCTCGTCCACGAAAAAGAGTTGGCGCTCTACGCTCATGGCAGTTATTGGGAGTTCACCGACGCGGGCATGTTCTACGCCTCCGCGGGTGCTCGCCCCGGCGTCTCCCTCGACGAGGTTGAGGCACTCTTCATGGCCGAAATCGATCGAATCGGTACCGACGGGGTAAGCGAAGAAGAGGTCGCGCGTGCTCGGCGTCAGATGGAGGTCGCGCTCGTCAATCGATTCGCCACGAATCATTCGATGGCGAGCCGAATCGGTCGCGAAATCGTCTCCTTCGGGCGCGTTCGCCCGCTCTCCGAGCGAATAGAGGCCATACGCGGAGTGACAGCGGCAGATATTCAGCGCGTCGTGGCGACCTATTTGAAGCCCGAGTCCCGCAGCATCATTCGCGTGATCGCGCCGGAGTCGCGCTCCGCGGTGAACGCCGAACTGGACTCAGTCGCTTCGCGAGAGGGGGTGACGCGATGAGTCGAAGCGTACTCCGATGCATTGCCGCCGCCGCGGCCCTTCTCCTCGTGCCCGCCTGCGCTCTGGTGCCCGAGGCCTTCGAGTTCGGTTCGCGTCCCGCATGGGAGCTTCCGCCGCCGGCGCCCGTCGAAGGACCGATCGTCGATGGGGAGGCGCTCCGGCGCGTGACCCTCGCGAACGGTCTCGAAATCATGATCCTCGAGGACAGTCGATTGCCACGGGTCTCCCTGGGAATCGAGCTGCGTCGCGGTGCGGGCAGCGTCGCCCCAGAAAAGGCCGGCGTTGCCGCGCTGGCCACGGAGGTGATGCAGCGTGGCGCCGGGGATCGAGATGGTCTCGCGCTCGCAAAGGTCGTCGAGGACGCCGGCGCCTCGCTCTCTGTGTCGGCAGATTGGGATACCACCGGCATTTCGCTCTCGGGGCTATCCGAGGACCAGGCGCTGCTGCTCGAGATCCTCGCGGACGTGGCACTTCGACCGCGCTTCGACGAGGTGGAGTTCCGTAAAGCTCAGGCCGAACATCAGGCGGGCCTCATCGGTGCACAGGATGAGCCTTCGACGTTGATCCGCTGGCAGGTGCTACGCGCGCTCTATCCCGGGCATCGCTATGGCGCCCCGCGTGGAGGAACGGCCGAGACGGTTGCGAGCCTTTCCGTCGCGGACGCGCGCGCCTATTGGGTGGACCGCTTCGTCCCACGAAGCACGATCTTCTGGGCGGTCGGGGATGTCGAGGCAGAGCAGCTGGTCGCTGCGATCTCGCGACTCTTTGGCGAGCTCCCGGACCTCCCGACGATCGACAATACGCCTCCGACCCCCGAACGGACGCCGCTTTCCCGTCGCGTCATCGTCGTCGACAAACCAGAGCTGGGTCAGGCTCGCATCATTCTCGCACACGAGGGGATCTCACGAACCGAGCCGAAGCGAATCCCCATCGCCCTGATGAACGATGCCCTCGGAGGCAGCGGCTTCTCGTCACGGCTCATGCAACGCGTTCGATCGGACGAGGGACTCACCTACGGCGTTGGATCGGGATATTCCCTGCGCGGGGTGGCCGGTCCGTTCTCGGTCTCGACCTTCACACGGGTCGCGAAGGTTCGCGAGGTGATCGACCTCCTGCTCGAAGAGATGGAGGGAATCCGGGGCGAGCGGGCGATGACCGAGGAAGAACTCAGGAGATTCATCCGCTACAACGTCGGACGCTTTGGTTTGTCCCTCGAAACGAGTGGATCGGTCCTGGCGTCTCTCGTGGATCTCCAGATCCACGGGTTGCCGAGCGACTCGCTCGACACCTATCGAGGTCGCCTTCGCGCCGTCACCCTCGAGCAGGTGCGCGAAACCGCGCTGACCTATCTCCATCCCGACCGTGCGGCGATCGTGGTGTTGGGCCCAGCGGAGAGCCTGGTTCCTCAGCTCGAAGATCTGGGGGACGTCGAAGTCTGGCAGCCCTAGCGTCCGAAGATGTCAAGAATATCGCTGCCCCGGACATAACGTGATGGATGGATCGTTTCGGCGAGTTCGTCGAGGGTGATCCCATCGGGCTGGATCTGCTCGAGCCAGCTGAGCTGGATTCGACGAAACTCTCCGGGCGAGAGCCCCAGCCGGCGGTGATATCGGAAGAGGGCGTCGAGCCGATCGAGGGTCGAGTAGGCTTCGAGGAGTGTGCTCGGACGGTTCTTCACGAAGCGGCGCAATTCGAATCCGATCACGCGACGTGCTCGGGTCGTTTCGAGATATCGATCGAGCGCCCCCTGCAGGACGTCGCGAACGATGCCGGCGCGCTCGCCGTCGGCGCCGAAGAGGTCTTCGTAGAGCGCGATCGCGCTGTCCGCATCCTTCGAATCGAGCCTCGCTTCGGTGACAGAGACCGTTCCTTGCTCGCTCGCGTCGTCAGCGGAGTAGACGAGGTCGTCGATGATGGCCGCACTCTCGAGTCGCGCGAGCAGCACGTTCTTCGGGGTGTCGTGGGCCTCGATCGCGATCTTGACTAGTCGGTCCGCGTTCGAGAGCGGCGGGGCTTCCCGGAAGCCGACTGAAGGCGGCGTCACGAACGTCGGGCCGAACGCGCCCGTCAGCTCCGATCGGGAACCGCCGAGCGCGCGAAGAGACGGGACCTGATCATCGAAACCCGTGCCGACAAAGGAGAAGAAGCTCGAGTCGATCGGACCTCCATTTGGCAGCATCGCGAGAACGGGAAACTGACCGAGAAAGGATGGGAGGGTCGGGTCGAATTGGTCGACCACGCCGAAGCGAGGCAGCTTGCCCGCTCCGATGACCGTCGGGGTCACGCTCCCGAAGTCGAACGTGTTGGCGAGGATCGTAGAACCGCCATCGGGGGAACCCTCACCTCCCGGGCCGAAGGTCGTGTTGGAATTGCGGGCGACGAGGCCGATCTGGACAGCGTCTACGATGAGATCGAGGGCGGACACGTCGCCGAGCGTGACGACCGCGGTAGCGTGATCGATCGAAAGCGTCCCGCCCACCGATAGACGCTCGCCGGAACCCATTACGAAATGCCCGCCCGCCGTGCTTTCGAAGCTGAGATCGCCGCTGCTCTTGCCGATCGTGGCGTAGGGAACGGGGTCGACACGGCCGACGCCGAAGGTGGCGAGCGCCGAGGCGATGTCGTCGAGCGTCGTCGCCGCGTCGATCCCGGTGCGCAGATCCTCGAGGAAATCGCCGTCGTCGTCGTTCAGCGGATCGTCGGGATTGTGCAGGGCGGTGGCCAGGAAGACGATATTGCCGTCGGTCAGCACGAGCTGATCCGATGCGATCGGCGTTTCCTGCACGCCGTCGCCGTCGCCGTCGATTGCGGGATCGTCCGAAGAGTCCTCTCTTCGGCCGAACTGGACGGTCGGTTTGGTCGTCGCGAAATCAGAGTCGAAGAGCACCCACAATTTTCCGAGACGCTCATCGTTGGGATCCATCGCCGTTCCGGTTCCCGAGGAAGTCCCGATGTTCTCCTCGAAGAAGACTTCCCCTGTCGTCTCTATGATGAGGCCGGCGTCGGTTTCCATGGAGACGCTCGAATCACGGTAGATGTCGCCGGTGAATCGGATGTTTCGACCGCTCGTCGAGAGTGTTTCCTCGAGGACGGTGCGGCCCGTGAAGAGCTGATCCCCCGTCGTTTCGATCGTCAGGTCGTCCCCGGTCGGCGTCATCGGGGGCCCCCCGCTCGCCGGATAGGGAAAGTGCTCGACCGTGATCGTCCCGAACCCTCCGCCCGAGTTCAGGTCGAGTGAGGCGAGCCTGAGCGCAGCGAAATCGGCTGCGTCGAGATCGTCCGCTACGAAGTCGTCGAAGGTGTATCCCGGAGTGAGGCCGGTCAGTCGGAGCGTGATATCCGCATCCGCGTTGCCGTCGTCATCGCCCAGCATGCCGTCCATATCCTGGTCCACGAGGTCGCGGAGAGATGTGCGGATGAACAGATTGCCGAAGGTTGCTCCGTTGCGGATCGAGTCCCCGAGCACGAAGGTGTCGCCCTCGGTCGTGAGTTCGATGTCGATCTGCGAGAGAGATTCCCGTGGGACCTCGAAGATCTCCCCGGTAAAGAAGTCGGTCGCACGCCGGAAGTAGCGGTCACGGCGAACCAGCTCCGTGGTCTCGAAGTCGCCGGGCTGGACGACTCGCACGATGGGTCGTCCCCCGCCGGAGACGACGCTGTCGCTGACGAGCCGTAGGTTCGGAGAGTCCAGAACGAGGTCGCTCATGGTGCTCGCCCGGAAGGTGATGTCGTTCGATTCGATTCGGACCCCGCTGTCGAAGCCCTGAAGACGCATCGTCGTCGACGCGGAGAAGGGATCTGCAAACATCGTGTCGAAGACGACGCTCGCGTCTTCGCGCACGCGCCCGAGGATCAGCGTGTCTGTAAAGTTGTCGTTGTCGTCGACGACCCAGGCGGACGGTCGATTTCGCGCGACGTAGGTGAGGGTGCCCTGATAGGACGCGAGGTCGACCGTGTCCCACTCGGAGCGGGTGCTGCTCGCCTCGATGGGTGCCAGGATGTCGCCTTCCGCGCCGGCGGCACGGAGGTCGAAGGAACGGCTCTGCTGAACCGACAAGAACGAAGTCGTGAGTTCACCGCTCCGCGTGATGGAGCGCAGACCCCGGAGGTCTACCTGGGCTAGCGCCCCCTCAATGATCGTGTCGCGCGCGCCGTCCGCGGCGCCGTCCGACGTACCATCGGGATTAGTGACGGTGACCGGAGGGCCGGCGGAAAGCTCGATTCGGTTCGCGGTCAGGTCCGTATTCGCGGTGCCGCGGAAGACGAGATCGCCCATCGCATTCATCAGGTCATAGGGGACCGTCGGGAGGCTGCCGACCAACGCCGTCGCAAGAATGATCGAGTCATCCGAACTCATCGTCACGCCGTCCTCGACGAAGATCGAGTCCGTGGTGTAGGCGCCGACGTTGGCGAAGTCGTATGTGCCGACACCAAATGTGATGTCGGACGTGAGTGGCGTGCTGGCGCCTCCGAGGATCAGGTTGCTCCCGCTGACATTATCGGGCGCGACTTCGATCGAGTCCCGGCGGCTGTTGATGCTGTAGCTCGTCGGGATCGCGGTTCCATCCGCCTCGTCTTCCAGGGAACGGGTGAGATTGCCCGAGATCACCTGCCGGCTCGGAAGCTCACCCGGTGTGATCGCGCCGTCCTGGCTGAGGATGATCGTCGTCGGGCCGCGCCCCATCGACGGATCGAACATCGGCGGGACCCCGCCGACGAGCGAGACCGCGCTCAAATCGGTGGTCGTGGCGATCGCTGTCGTCGGGTCGAACGCTTCGATGATGAGACTCTCCGATGCAAAATCGCTGGCGGTGGGCGGGATCGTGTCGCCGTCACGCACGCCCGCGAGAACCCGGCCCGTGCCGGTATCGGCACCGAGCAGAATGGCCTCGAGTCCCAGCGTGTTGGCCCGGATCCGCAGACCGAGGTTCCCGAGTACACCCGCATCGTCGGTCGACAGTACGAGATCGGTCCCGTCGATCTTGGACAACAAGATCGTATCCGCTTCCAGGACGAGCCGTGTCTGTACCGCGAGATCGATCGGGAGTGCCATTGCGTCCGTCGGATCCAGGCTGGCGTCCCGGGTGAGGTCGAAATCAGTGAGGTCGATCGTGCCGCCATCGTTGCGGAGCGCCAGTGTCGTCGGGAGGAAGCCGCCCTCGAATTGCGACGCGGTCGGCACGTCGGTGATCTGGAAATCGGCGTCTTGCTGAAACACGAAGATGCCCTCGGAGGTCCCCGGATCACGGAGGTCGAAGCGGGCCCCGCCGACGAGGATTCGTCCCGTGACGTCACCGGCCGTGCCATCGCTGGCGACCAGGTCGATCCGCTGGGCGCCGGCGATGACACCGTCCTCGAAGGAGAGCGTGCCGGCGCCATTCATGGCGGCGCGAAGAGTCACGCGCTCGTACGTTCCCGCCGCTGCCGCATCCGGATTGAAGGCGTCATCCAAGAGCTGGGTGTAAGAGAGATCGCCGACACCGCCGAGTTCGATCGAGGGGCCGTCGAACGCGAACCCGGCGTTGACCTGGATCGCGGGCGCCGAGGGGCTCGCCTGCAGACCGACGAGTGAGAGAGCAGCACCCGTAAATCTCCCGTCGTCGATCGAGTCGGTCGTCAGGTCGATCGCTCCGAAATCCGAGCGAAGCGAATACGAGACCGGGGTCGATCCGCCTCCGTCGAACGTGCTGGGCGG
>JAPYTP010000095.1 GCA_029941885.1 Myxococcota bacterium | reverse complement strand
GGCCGGGGGCGATCGCAACCGGGTTGGGGCTGAGCACCTGGGCGACGCTGCTCTGCGCGATGGGCCCGGTGCTCGACCTGGCTTCCGTCGCGCCACTGCGGGCGCTTCGGCGGGATTTTGGTGAGAATGATGTGCGTGGGAGCCGAGGCCGGATCGCGGCAATTGCGGTCGTGGCGGCCAGCCTCGTCCTTGCTTCGATCTGGCAAGCCGGGAGTGTCCGAGTCGGGTTGTCCTTTGCGGCCGGATTGGCCGCGACCGTGGGTGCGCTCTCGGCGGCCGCGCTCGGCCTGATCAGACTGCTGCGGCGACATCCGCCGAAGCGGTTCGCCTACTGGGCGCGTCAGGGGATTGCCAATCTCTTCCGTCCCCGAAATCACACTCTTCCCACCACGATCGCCATCGGTTTCGCACTCTTCGTCGTCGCGACAGTGCACGCCGTGCAGCGCAATGTGCTCGACCAGATGGCCGTCGACACACGGCCAGACCGACCCAACTTCGTGCTCTTCGATGTTCAACGGGATCAGGTCGAGGGCGTCGGGGAACTGCTGGCGGAGCACGGCGCCGCGATCACCGATCAAGCTCCGCTCATCTCAGCGCGTCTTTCCGCGATCGACGGCGTTTCGCGCAGTGACTACCTCGCGGACGAGGAACTTTCGAGCGAGTTGCGATGGGGGTTGCAGCGCGAATACAGACTGACCTATTCGGACCGCTTGCGGGACAGCGAGGAACTCGTTGCGGGACGTTGGTGGGAGCCGGGCGAGGTGAACGTGGACGATCCCCCCTACCCCGTTTCGCTCGAGCGAGATCTCGCCAATTCTCTCGGGGTTGGGGTCGGTGACACATTGCGATGGCGGATTCAGGGCGTCGAACTCGACACGAAGGTGGCGAGTCTCCGCCAGGTCGACTGGGGCCGCATGGCGACTAATTTCTTCGTGGTCTTTCCGCCCGCGGCGCTCGAACAGGCGCCCCAGAGTACGGTTCTGCTCGCCCACCTTGCCGAGGAGAGGGCCCGAGCCGAAATGCAGCGAGATCTCGTGGGCCGCTTCCCGAATGTTTCCGCCCTGGACGCGACGCTGATCCTTCGCTCCCTCGACACGATGCTCGAACAGATCGGCATCGCGATTCGATTGCTATCGCTCTTCACCCTCGGAACGGGCATCGCGATCCTGATCGCGGCTTCGATTGCTGCCCGCAGCGAGCGGGCGCGTGAGGCGCTGATTCTCCGGGTTCTCGGTGCCTCGCGGCCGATCCTGCGGCGAATCGTGGCGACGGAGGCCGTCGTACTTGCGGGCCTGGCTGCGGCCGTGGGGGGGCTGCTGTCCGCGTTTGCGGCCTGGGCGATCGTGGTCTTCGTCTTCGACATGCCCTTCGCGCCGCCGGTGTTGGATCTGATCGGGCTGGCCATCGCAACATTTGCGGTGACGGCGCTATTCGGTGGAATAGGCGGTGCTACGGGCGCGGCCGACTCGCCCCAGGCGGCGCTGCGTCGCGAAGCGGGTTGATTTCAACCGATCTGCCGTGTTGCGGCGGGGCTTGATAGACTCGGTGGTCTGCGGAGGGCGCAGATCCGAGCGCGAGACGGAGACCTGTTTGGCCAACAAGCTGACAGAATTGCTGGCCGAGGCGAATCGCCGCCGGGTATTTCGGACGGCGGGTGTCTATCTCGTGGCGGTCTGGGGGATCTCTTCGGGCGGTGTCGACCTGGCGGCGCTGCTGGGGATTCCGGAGAGCATCCTTCGCATGTCCATGCTCGGCGCGATCTCGTTTCTGCCCGTCGTCGTGGTCCTCGCCTGGATGTTCGATATAGGCCGTAGCGGAATCGTGCGCGACTCACACGATCTGCACTCGGAGCAACAGGCAGCTGTCGACCTCGCGAGCATGCCGACGACCCTCGGCGGCGCAGCGGTCGTTGGCGCGGTGATCGTTCGTTGGGAAGATGTGCGCGGTGAGAACGCGATGCTCTATGTCGACGAATTCTTCATGGGGCGCGGGACCGATTGCCGCGTCCGCTTTTATGACCCGTTGGTTTCGAGACGACACGCGCGGGTCTTCCATGAGGATGGCGTCTGGTATATCGAGGATCTTAGTAGTCGAAACGGGACGCATGTCGCCGAGAAGCCGATCCAGCGGGTAGCGCTCGCTGATTCGAACCAGGTGCGTTTGAATGATTCCGGCCCTTTCCTCCGGATCGATCTCATCCGGGCCGGATCGGAGACGCGTGATGCTCTGACCACCTATCCGCCTGGCCAGCCCATCGCGCATGTGAGACTTGCGACCGATGAGACGACTTCTTCCAGTCATGCCGACCAGCGAAAGACGTGAGGTAGCGACTTGAGCGAAATTCTGATCACGGGGACGGGCCTCTATACTCCGGCAAACTCTGTCACGAACGCGGAATTGGTCGACTCTCTCGGGCGCGCGAACGAGCGCTGGAATGCCGAACACAAGCAAGAGATCGAAAGCGGAGAACTCGAGGAGCGCGACATGCCCTCGGAGAGGTTCATCGAGAGAGCCTCTGGAATCGGCCATCGCTACGTCGTCGAAAAGGAAGGCCTTCTCGATCCCGGACGCCTGCGTCCTCGGCTCCCGACCCGTGGCGAGGGCGAACTTTCGATCCAGGCCGAAATCTGCCTCGAGGCGGCGCAGGAGGCGCTCGCCCAGGCGGGGCGAAAGGGCGCAGAGATCGACGCGATCATCGTCGGCTGTTCCAATCTCCAGCGAGCCTATCCTGCGGTTGCGATCGAAGTCCAACAGGCGCTCGGTGCAACAGGATTCGCCTACGACATGAACGTCGCGTGCTCGTCGGCAACCTTTGCAATCCAGAACGCCGTCGATGCCGTTCGGGCGGGCAGTGCACGTTGTGCGCTGGTGCTGAATCCGGAGATCACCTCCGGACACAACAACTTCGAGCTACGCGAATTCCATTTCATCTTCGGTGATGCGTGCACCGCAACGGTGATCGAGCCCGAAGCGTCGGCGAATGCGGGCGAGTCCTGGTCGGTCGTTGGAACGCGCCTCGCGACGAAGTTCTCGAATAACATTCGAAACGACGCCGGCTTCCTGAATCGAAGCGAAGAGACAGCCCGCGACCCTCACGAGCTGCTGTTTCGGCAGAACGGGCGGCAGGTCTTTTACGACGTCTGTCCGATGGTCGCAGAGCATATCCGCAGCCACCTTTCGGACGCGGGAATCGCGATCGGGGATGTGAAGCGTCTCTGGCTCCATCAGGCCAATCTGGGCATGAACGTCACGATCGCGAGGACGTTGTTGGGTCGCGATCCGGAACCGGAAGAAGCGCCCGTGATTCTCGACGAGTACGCGAATACGAGTTCGGCCGGCTCGGTGATCGCTTTCCACAAGCATCGCGACGGGCTCGAAGTCGGGGACGAAGCAGTTCTGTGTTCCTTCGGTGCCGGCTATTCCGTGGGCAGCATCCTGTTGCGCAAGCGGAGCGATTGAAGCGCTGCACCGGCTTGCAACATCCCGGCCGCGAGCAAGATCGAGAGACCTGGCCGGAACGAGAGATTCTCGGCGACGCGCCGGCCGTAGGTGACCAGATAGGCGCCGAAAACGAAGACCTGACCGAGACTGTGAAGTAGATGCCAGCGAGCGCCGCCAAGACGCCGAACGGCCGCGCCGTGCCCCCCTTGAGCGGTCGCGAAGGCGAGGCCGATCGCCCGTCGCCGCCGGCCAGGAGCGGGGTGGCGGGTGACGGGCGAGCGAGGACGCATCGAAGGCGAGCAGCCAGATCGGGAAGGCAAGCAGCGCCGTTGCGCGGTGGCCGCATGCCAGCCGACGGCGGCTGTGCCGTTCAGAGCCAGGCTGGATAGGATTACGAGGAGGGCGGAGACGCCGGTCCCAACTACAGCACGTGAGGGGCGATGGGCCCGACGGAGCCAAAGCGGGTCGGGTGAATCAGCGCTCATCGGAGATCCTCCCGCACGCGGGAGGTGGGGCCGCGAGTGCGGAGGGAATAGCCGCCGGGAAACTGTCGTACAACCTGTATGATCAGGTATGTTTGCGCATCCATGGAAGCCGCTCTCATCCCCCCGAGCCCGCCCGCGCGAAAAGCAAAAAAGCCGAGTGAAAACCGGGAGAAGCTGATCGCCGTCGCCCACGAGCTGATGGCGCAGCACGGCTTTGCAGGAACCAGTACGGAAGAGATCGTTCGCTCGGCCGGGATTACGCGCGGGGCGCTGTACTACCAGTTCGTAGACAAGCGGGATCTCTTTCGTGCCGTCTGTGAGGCCCTCGTGGCGCGGCTCGCCCTACGTCTGTGGGCCGAGACGATGGCGGAGATCGAGCACGAGGAGGACGAACTTCGGATCGGCTTCCTGCGTCTGCTCGACTACTACGCCGACCCCGAGGTGCGACAGATCCTGCTGGTGGACGGCCCCGCGGTCCTTGGATTCGAGGAATGGCGAAGCATTCAAGAGCCGACGACCCTCGGATTGCTGCGGCACGCTCTCGGACATCAGGTCGAAGCGGGTCGACTCTCCGCGGAGAAGATCGAGCCGATGGCCCATCTGCTCTTCGGGGCCGTGACCCAGGCGGCGGTCGCGCTCGGGGCAGCGATCGATCCGGAGTATTCCCGGCGGGTCTACCGCGAGAGTCTCGAGACGCTCCTCGACGGTCTGGAGCACAGATGAGCGCCCTGAGACGATTTCGAGGAGACGCTGCACTGCTCGCGGGGCTGCTCGTGGCCGGTCTTGTGCTGCTTGCGGGGTCGAGCCCGAAAGACGTCCAAAGCTCGCTTTCCTTTCTCGACGCCGCAGGGGTCGAGCGATCGTTCTCCCTCGACGTGATGCGCCGTGCCTGCGAGGAGCGGGAGGTCGTCGTCGACGACCCCTATCATCGAAAATCGATGGGTTATGTCGCGCTCCCCCTGGGTTGCGTGCTCGACCTGGGCTTCGCCGCGAGTGGCGGGGGCGAGGGTCAACGCGATCGGGGGCTGCTGCTACGCGCGTTCGATGGCTATACGCGTTCAGTTTCCGGACGTGATCTGCTCGAGGAGGGGGCGTTCCTGGCGTTCGGTGAGTCGGCTCGAATGGGTCGTGGGCCGGGCCTCGCGCGATTTACGAGGATCGATCGCCGTCAAGTCGATCCCTCTCCCTTCTACCTGGTCTGGACGGGGGTCGAACAGGGGGACCCCCACGATCATGCCTGGCCCTACCAACTCGCACATATCGACGTTGCCCCCTTCGAGCAGGCCTTCCCGCGTACGGTCCCGAGCGGACTCGCCAAGAGTCATTCGGGTTGGGCGGGCTACGCCCTCTTCCAGCGCGCCTGTGCGAGTTGTCATTCGATCAATGGGGAGGGCGGGAAGGTCGGGCCCGATCTCAACGTACCCCGCAGCATCGTCGAATATCGCCCCATCCAGGAGATCCGGGCCTATATCCGAGATCCCGAAGCGACTCGCTATACGAGCATGCCCGCCCACCCGGATCTCAGCGAGGCCGACCTCGACGCGCTGATCGCCTACTTTTCGGTCATGAGCGAACGGAAGGACGATCCGCGAGCCCGAGGTGACTCATGAGTCAGGGCGATGGCGGTCCCGGGATTCGCAAGACGACGTTGCATCTCGGAGAACACTCGCTCGCGGGCTCGCGTGGCCTGTTCGACGTGCATTTCTTTCGCGATCTCGCCCACGGCGCGACGGCGATGGCGATCTCCGTGGGTGATCTCGGGCGATCCGCGCCGCTGCTCGCGCGTGTGCATTCCTCCTGTGTCACGAGTGAGTGCCTGATGGGATGCGACTGCGACTGTGCAGAGCAACTCGAAGGAGCCCTCGAGACGATATCGAGCGAGGGACGCGGAATCGTCTTCTATCTGATGCAGGAAGGGCGGGGTGCCGGGCTCACGGCCAAGGCTCGCGACCGGATGATCGTTCAGGCGAGCCGCAACCGAGTGACGACCTTCGAAGCCTACGCGTCGATGGGATTGCCCGCGGATCTGCGGAGCTATGACGTCGTCGCCCCGATGAGTCGGATGCTCGGCATCCGTGCACCGATCAAGCTGTTGACGAATAACCCCGAGAAGGCTGCGGCGGTTGCGGCCGCCCTGGAGGCGGAGAAGATCGAGGTCTACGGGACCGAGTCGATCCAGGGGCCGACCTCGCCTTTCAATCGTGATTATCTGACCGCCAAACACGACTCGGGCCACGAACTCGACCGGCCGAACCGGTCGGCGGGGGCCCTGCCGCCAGCCTCGGTTCGCGTCTTCGAGCCGGAACCGCTGCCCGGCGACCCGCAGCGGGTCGTGACGGCTTCCTATTTCCTTCCGATCGCGCTTCTCCGCTCCCTGGACACGTCGATGGAAGCGAGGCCGGCGGACGGCGGCGTGGTCGAGTGGTTTCGATTGAGCGTGGTCTACGACCGTGCCACCGAACGCGAATCGATCCTTCTTTCATTGAGCGAGGAAGATCGCGAGACCGACTTCGACCCAGACGAAAGAAGCAGACCCGTGACCATGCGCCTCTTCGACCGACTGCCCGGCCCCGATTCTCTCGGCCGTGCCGCGCTGCGTCGTTCACTGCTCGCGATGCGTGAGCGCGGACGCGGAAGCGTCCTTGTTCGCTTCGACGACCGCGACCATGCCGAGCCCTGAAACAGCTGCGCGCGGACGAACGCTACTCGCGGAACGAGTCGCCACGGCACCCGGGAAAGTGGCTTCGATCCCCGACCGATTCGAAGCGCTCGAGGTGGTGCTGGGCGATCTGCCCCGCTGCCTCGTGGCGACGGGGATCGGAACATCCGAAGGGCATGCCCGCCATCTGGCGGAAGTCGCCGCGCGCTTCTGTGGGCAGCCGGCTCGCTTCGCCTCGACCGGCTCGCTTTCGAGTGGCTCGCCTCCGGGTTCGGAGGCCGATTGGCTGATCGTTTTCTCCCAGGGACTCAGTGCGAATGCGCGTCACGCACTGACCCACGTTGCCGATTGGGGACGGGTGATCCTGGTGACAGGGCTCTCCCACTCGACATCCGACGCCGAGGGACTGAACGACGAAAAGCGTGGATGGCTCGAAGATCTCGAAGCGCGGGGCGTCATCCGGCTCGATCTCGGTTGTGGCACCGAATACGGCGCGTTGCTCCGGGTGGTCGGTGCCCGAGCCGGGTATGTCGCCGCCTGGCGCTTGCTACGAACCCTCGCCGCACACCGGCTCGACCCCTCGCCGATCCTCGAGATAGACGCTTCCCGGCTCGAACGAGCCCAACACGACGTGTCCGCGGAATCCAGTCGAGCATTTCCCCGGAACGAGCCCCTCGCTCCCTTCTTCGACGCACGTCAAAGCCTGTTGCTCGTCGCGGAAGGGGGTGTGCTCGAGATGGTCGAGCAGCTCACGCTCAAACTCGCAGAGGGAATGCTGCGGCCGCAGCCGCGATCGGTCGATGTTCTGCAATTCGCCCACGGTCCGCTCCAGAGTCTCGCTCTTCGCCCGACATCGATCCTCTATCTCGCGCCGCGTGAACCGAGCGCGGAAGCCGAAGCGTGGCTGGCGAGGTTCGCCTCGACCCTCGATCCATCGCTCCACGATCTTCGCGTGCTGCGGGCAGCGCTTCCGTGGCCCTTCGCCGCACTCGAATACGAGGCGCTCTTCGACGATCTCGTGCTGCGGGTACTCGCTGAAACCGAGGGGGACCTGATCGACTGGCCCGGCGTCGACCGCGAAGCGGCGCTCTACTCGGTCGGACCGGATCGCTCCCGGGCAGTCGAGTCGGCGGGACCGGCACCGCGCGGGGCGAGGAGATTGGAAGATGCCGTGTGGCCCGAGCTCGAGTCCATGATTCGCGGGGGGCGGCGCACCGCTCTGATCGGTCTAGGATCGATCGAGCAGCACGGGCCGCACCTCCCTCTCGGCACGGATCGTTGGATCGCCGACGCTCTCCTCGAGGGCCTGGCGGATCGAATCGAAGATGCGGTCGCGCTCCCGGCGCTGGCGATGGGCTGTGCGAGCGAACATCTGGATTTCCCGGGCACCCTGCACATCGAAAGCGAGACCCTCGAGTCGATTCTTCGCGATCTGCTCCGTTCCATTGCCCGCCACGGATTCGAGCGCGCGTTTCTCTTCACCGCTCATGGCGGCAACGTGGATGCGCTCGGCGAGATGGAAGGGCGGCTGCGAGACGGCGTGCATCCCCTCGTCCTTCGGGTCGAGACCGACCTCCGGGTAGGCGCGATGCAATCTGCGATCGTCGAAGCGGAAGCACTCTCGCCCGCAGCTGCGGGCCCGCACGCGGGCGAGTACGAGACGAGCTTGGTGGCGATGTTGCGGCCCGGCACGATTCGGACGCGAACACTCGCGCCTGGGCGCATCGTCAACCCGGGGCAGGCACAAGCACTCTTCTATCCGAGCCTTCGACCCAATACGGAAAGCGGGGTTCTCGGCGATCCATCGTTCGCCTCCGCTGCTCGGGGCGAGCGCTACCTCGGGGCGTGGCTCGATCTTCTGGAGGGTGCCTATCGCACCGCGTTCTCGGAGGGCGCCGAGAAGAATCGCCAATAGGCGAAGGGCACCCAGACAGAATAGTAGAGCTGGTTGGGGACGATTCGGATGGCCCATCCGAGGTCGAGCCCGCAGACCACGATCAGGAGATCGGCGGTCAGCCAGAGTGCATAGTAGGCGGCGCTGAATCCGAAGAGTGCTCGGAGATAGCTCGCTCGAACGGGTTGGTTCGAGAGAATTCTCGGAATCCATCGCCTCGACAGAAAAATGCAGAGTACGAAGAAGCCGAACTCGTAGTTCATCCACAGGAGTTGGCTATGGACATCAGGAACGAGCCAGCGCGTCAGGCCATAGCCGGTGCCCGCGACGATCGGGACGATGAGCGTCGTCCCCATGGCCCAACCGAAATTCTCCGCCAGGCTGCGTTCAGGGCGCGCCACGCCGATCGCGAGCCAGAGCACCCGGAGATCCCCTAATAGGACGAAAAAGAAGGGGATGAGGGTCTTCGCGAAGGTATGCTCGAACGCGTCGATGCGAAGGAGGGGGCCCGTGGAGAGCGGGTCGATCATGGTCGCGACCGCGAAGAAGAGCGTGATTCCCGAAACGAAGCGCGCCGCATCGGGAGCGATCGCGCGGGATTCGTCCGCTGGAACCGCGGCACGCCAGGCCAGGAAGGCCAGCGGGAGGACGAGTAGGGCATAGGGGCTCTGGAGGTCGCTGTAGTAGACCCCGTGCCAGAAAGAATCCGTCATCGGTCAGGTCATCCGCCGTCGCCGAGGGGGCGACTGTTCGATCGCCCTCTCGAGTCGTTCGAAGAAGTGGAGTCGGTCGAGCAGCGGATTGAGCCAGCCGGAGGTCACGCAGTAGGCGCGATCGTGTGCCGAGGTGTGGTGGGAAGCGTGACGCTCGGGGGTCAGGATGAGTCCGAGTCGATGCAGCCGGCGAACGAGGCGCGGCGGATCCACAGCATGGGCCCAGCCGTGGAATTGATTCGTGGCGACGAGGGCGGACGTCAGACTGAGGCCGAAGAGGGCCAGGAAGACCGAGCCGAAAGCGGTCGCGGGCGGGAGAGCAAAGAGCGCGAGCACCACCGGGATGCTCACGAGGGCGTTGTTTCCCGAGACTTCGAAGAAGTCGTGCCGGCCAATGCTCATCGAGTCGACGTGATGCTCTCGAAAGGGCGCGACGAGCATCGGACCGAGAATCGGAGTCGCCGGATCGAAGAAACGGTCCGCCAGCCAATGGACGGAACCCGCCAGAAAATCGGCGACGAGGTAGCCGGCCACCAGAGCGGGGAGAGCCGCGAGAAGAGTGGTGATTCGCAGGGGATCGGCGAGAAGTCGCGGGGCCACGTCGGCGAAGGCAGCGACCCAGCTGGACGCGAACAGAAGGACGGAGAGGCGATCGACGATGCCCTTTGAGCGTCGCGACATCGTGCCCCTGGCTCTCGTCGCGTCTGCCGCATTCATCGACCTGCCGACTCCGCCCACACGGCGCACTCCTCAGTCCCGCCCGATCGGGGCGGTCACAGAAGTGTGCCACGGAAAAGGCCGGGGGGCTCCCACGTGGAACCCCCCGGCCTCTCTTCCGATGTGGCGGGTCGTCGCATCATTCATCGATGCGCTAGGGCAGCACCTATCGTCGACCCAGGTGCCAGCGGATGGCGAATGAAGCGTCTCGATCGATTCTCGCCACAGGGTGATCATGGCCGCGGTGACCGCATTCGTGGTCGTGGCGATGGTGATCGTACCGACGAGTCGACCCGTGTCGGGAACCCTTTCGGTCGTGTCGAGAGTGCTTCCCATGGCGATCTCCTCGGACGTGTCGGCGCTCGTGGCGCAGGACCCGATCTCCTCGTCGGTCGTAGCGATGCCGGATCCGATCCCCCGTGCGGTCGAGTTCATGGGCCAATCGGTATTCGCCGCTCACCGCGGCCACGAGGGCCAGGAAGTCGAGCGGGTGGTCGATGACTCGGCCACGACGGTCCAGCCACCTGTTGGTGCGGCGGGCATCGCGAAGGTTGGCGTGGTCTCGGGTCCGAACTGAGCGAGCTCGTGCGTGGTGCACATCACCGTTTCGGTCGATTCGCCTCCCATGGTCGCGATCGCGGTTCCGATCGCTGCGGTCGCCCGCCTCTGCCGCACCGGCAAATGCCAGCACGCCGACCAGCAGGGTTCCCAAGGTGATTCGCTTCGTCAGGGTCCGTTTCGTCGAATGCATTGGTTCATCCTCCATGCGTAGTTTCGACGGGTCCGTTCTTGGTCGTAGGGACCGCACCGGAGACGAGATGTTCCGACCCATGGGGAATCCGGACAAATAGTTGCAGGGGGATTCAGCGCCGAGCGTGGTCCTGCCCACGACTCCGAGTCAGAGTCGTCCTGCGGGGTCCGTCCGACCGTGGGAGCGAGTGCGATGGAGTTGGGCAGGGCCGAGGACGAGAGTTCCGTTGTGTCCGCCGAATCCGAACGAATTCGAGAGCGAGGGACCCGGTGTCCACGGTCGCGGATCCTTCTGGACGACATCGATCTTCGGAAGCTCGGGATCGTATTGATCGAGTCCATCCGTTGGGGGAACCAGTTCGTGATGCATCGCGAGCAGGACCGACGCGGCTTCCAGTGCTCCCGACGCGCCCAACGAGTGGCCCGTCACGCCCTTGATCGACGTCACGATCGGGCCGGGCTGCCCGAAGAGCCGAGCGATGCCGATGGCCTCCGCGGCGTCATTCAACGGAGTGCTCGTGCCATGCGCGTTGATGTGTCGGATCTCCGAAGCCTCGAGGCCCGCATCATCGAGAGCACGCTGCATGCACCGGATCGCGCCCGCCCCCTCTGGCGCGGGGGCGGTGATATGGTGCGCATCGGCGACGCTGGCCGAGCCCAGCACTTCGCCGAGGATGGTGGCGCCGCGTGCCAGGGCCAGTTCCCATTCCTCGAGAACGAAGACCGCGCCGCCTTCCGAAATGACGAACCCGTTGCGGGTCTCGTCGAAGGGGCGCGAGGTCCCCGTCGGCGAGAGCGCCTTCATGATGGTGAATCCGGAGATCGCAATCGGCGTCATCGCAGCCTCGGCGCCGCCCGCGATGACGCCATCACACAGTCCGTATTGGATCCAGCGTGCCGCCGCGCCGATCGAGTGCGTGCCCGTGGCACAAGCGGTCACCAGGGTCTCGCAGGGCCCCTTGAACCCGTACTGGATCGAGATCGCCGCCGAACCGGCATTCGCCATCATCATCGGAACAGTGAAGGGCGACACGCGTCGAGGGCCCCTCTTGTCGAGAACGAGTGTCTGGTCTTCGTGCGTGAGGGCGCCGCCGATGCCCGTTCCGACGAGGACGCCGATGCGATCCGGTGCCGCCGACAACGGACCCGACTGCTCTAGCGCTAGTTTGGCCGCGGCGACCGCGAATTGTTCGAAGCGATCGGCGCGCCGAATGGCTTTTGCGTCTTCGTAGAAATCCTTTGGATCGAAATCGTGGGCCCGCCGATCACCGGTTGGCTGAGGCGAGAGAAGTCCCTGCCAAAACGCCTCCAGGCCGATTCCCACCGGAGAGACGACACCGATCCCCGTGACTGCTACACGACGCTTTTCGGACATCGTTTGGTTCCTATTCGTCCGGCTCGGCTTGCCATCGGATCAGCGCGCTGCCCCAGGTCATTCCGGCGCCGAATCCCGAGAACAACACGAGATCGTCGGATTCGAGGCGACCGTGGTCGATCGCATCGACGAGTGCGAGGGGAATCGACGCCGATGAGGTATTGCCGGTCCGATGCAGCACGAGGGCGGCGCGATCGTGTTCGATCCCGAGGCGATCGCAGGCCGCCTGGATGATTCGAATGTTGGCTTGATGAGGTACCAGGAGCTTGATCTCGTCGGCGCGAACCTTGGCTTGCTCGAGGGTGCGCGTCGCGGAGTCGACGAGTACACGGACCGCACGTTTGAAGACTTCTCGGCCATCCATCCGGATGAAGCCGCCAAGATCCGCATGAAGGATGTGCCGCGCCGAGCCGTCGAGACCGAGGTCCCAAGACAGGAGTTGGCCCTCGTCGGGCACGCTCTCGAGCACGAGGGCTCCACCGCCGTCCCCGAAGAGGACGGCGGTGTTGCGATCGTTCCAATCCGTAAGACCGCTCAAGGTCTCAGCGCCGATCACGAGAATTCTCTTTGCGCCACTTCCGAGCAGCCCGTTGGCCATGACGAGGCTGTAGACGAAGCCCGCACAGGCGGCGTTGACGTCGAAGGCTCCGCCGCCGAGACCCAACTCGTGGTGCACGTGAGCCGACGTTGCGGGAACGGATTGGTCCGGGGTCGTCGTCGCGAGGATCATCAGGTCGATCGATGCGGGGTCGACCTTGGCCTGTGAGAGCGCACTGCGGCCCGCGTCGATGGCGATCTCTGCGGTCGATTCACCGATATGCCGCTGGCGAATCCCGCTTCGCTCCACGATCCATTCATCGCTCGTGTCGAGCGTCTTCTCGAGGTCGGCATTCGTGACGACTCTGTCGGGCAGGGCAGTTCCCCAGCCCAGGATGCGCATTCCCATATTCGCTTCTCGTCTCCGTACGGCCGGCCGAGCGTTTAAGGACGGCATCACCCCCCGGCGCGCCTAGGTCGGAGGTTTACCACAAACCCCGAATGGGCGGCTCCAAATTCATCGGACGGTGAGAACCTGGCAGACAGGCAGTGGCGTACCCCGTCGCCCGCGGGCTAGAGCGACTCGCGAGCATTTTCCCGACGGCCGTCCATCATTTTTCGGGCGGCCTCATCTGAGGGGGTTTTCCGAGGGGAGGCTCGTGCTACCAGAGGCTGATCGGCGATCGGCCACGCGTGCGCGAGTGCCGTTCTCGATCGCCGCGACGGCGCCGTCGCATGCGTCCCTGGAGCGACGCCCGGCGCTTCTCGAGTCGCTCTGGTGAGGCATCTCGTGCCTTCCGCTTTACCTTGCGGAACGCAACGAAGGCTTCGAACGCTTCGATCTCGTGCTTCAGATCCTGGACGACCAGCTCCACCATGATGGCGTCGTCGAGATAGCCCAGACCTGGCACGCGATCCGGGATCAGATCATCGGGATCGGCGAAGTAGGCTAGCGCGTTGAGGACCCGCTTACGGTCCTCACCTTCGAGCCTCCAATCCTTGTCCTCGACCATGCTGATCAGCTTCGAGAGCTGAGCGATCCGGCTCCGTATGAACTGGGGAGCGTCTGTGTTCTTGACCTCGATCAGCAGGGCCTTGGCCTCGCCCAGGATCACATCCTCGTTCTCGGAATTCCGGCCCTTGCGAACCTTCGCGAGAACCTGCCGGAAATAACGGAGATCTTTGTCGCTGAGTTCGAACGAAATCTTCATCATGCAACGTAGTCTAGCCGAATTCCGACGCGGCGTGCTTCGGAAACTGCTCGGAGTGGCAGGTGTGCGAGTCGATCGGGGCGACGTAGCCCCGGCGAACGTACGTCGACTAGTCCTTGGATGTCAGCGTCGCCTACGACCGAGTTGCGTGAGTCGATCGATCACATTCGAGCCCTCCGGAGGTGTTCCGAGATCGCGGGCGACGGCAAGACTTCGTTTCGCGAGCGACGGATTCTTGAATCGACCGGTCGAGATGTGTTGAAGGGCGGCCCAGGCCATTTTCTTGTCGCCGACGATCGAACCCGCTCGGGCGCGTTGGAAGTAGGACTCGCCAGTGCGCTGACGCGTCAGGAGTTCGTCGATCAGGACGAGGGCTTCGCGCCCCCGTGATGGCGTTCCCTCCTTGAGGCGCCAGGCGGTTCGGGTCCGGGTTGCGAAGTCGAACATGAGATCGCCGGGTGCGATTCGGGAGAGAGGTTCGTCGAGGGCGACTACAGTGTCCCAATCTCGCGCAGCGATCGCGGCCTGGGTGTCGACAACGAGCTGCTCCACTTCGTTGAGTCGAATATCGAGTTCATCGACCAGTGTCTGACCACCGACCTGGATCAGCCCCGCGCGTGCGGCGAGATTGGACGGGTCGGCTTCTACGGCCTTTCGGAAGAGCGACGTCGAGCGGGCGATCAGTCCAGCGTCGAAAGCGAACCAGGCCTTTACCGAATAGGCGAGAGCCTCGGGAAGTCGCGCTGCGATTCGCTTGGCACGGTTCCCCTCGCCGTTGCTGGCCATGCGCCTGAGCAGAGCCTCGGGTTCGACGCCGCTGAGCACTTCGGTAGTGAAGGGTTCTGCCTTCGCGAGACTCCTCTCGAAAGTTCGGGAATTGATGTTGAACTCGGTCGGAGGGAGCCGGGTCGTGGCCAGTCGGTTGTGGTCGTCGGTATTGACAGGGTGACCTTCGGCGAGGGAACGGACGCCCTCGTTCGACAGCGACCAGCTCGCGAGCAGATCCTCGACACGATGGATGCCGTGGGCGGCGAATTCTTCCGGCGCTCGGGCGATCGCGAGTGGCCCGGACTGGAAGAGATCGATCGGCTGATCGGAGGCCATGAACACCAACGCCGCCGGCACCGGGCGATAGACGTGGACGTACTCGAACACGTCGCGCATCGCCGCCATCAGATTCCCGAAGAGAGGGACGTCGACGAATCCCTGCCCGATCCACTGAATAAAGATGCCGCCGGGCTCGAGTTTCGACTTCGTGAGTTCGAAGAATTCACGCGTGTAGAGATGCGACGCGCCCGAGGTCCAGGGATGCGAGGGCTGGGACACGATCGCGTCGTAGGTCTTGTCGGTCAGGTGCATCGCGCCCCGCGCATCGCCCAGACGCAGCGATACACGCGGATCATCGAGGGGATTGACGGGTCGCGGTATCAGTCGATTCGCGATCACGACCTCCTCCTCGAGTTCGATCACGTCGATCGAAGAGACCGACGACGCGGTCGCTTGGAGCGTCGTGGCTGCCCCCAGACCGATGATCAACATCTCGTCGGTCTCGGGCCGCGCCGCGGTGGGGAGTAGCGACAGCCACGCCGTTTCGGTCGGGCGGAAATTGGGCATCTCCGTGCGAAGGACCCCGGCTTCGGGCAAGCCGTTGGTGAGGAGTCGCCAGCCGCGTGGGTCTTCGACGACCGTGACCGTCGCCGAGCGTCCGACGCCCAGATAGTAGAGCGAGCCCGACATGCGTTGACCGTTGATCGCTGAGTGCATCAGCAGGTTCGTTGGCTGAGGGAGCCCGATGAGGATCGCGCCGATCAGACTTGCGGCTGCGACACCGACGAGGATGTTTCGGCGCGGCAGCGTCACCCAAGCGGCAACGACGGCGAGGGTGAGACTCGTGACCACGCCGAAGAGCGCGGTGTTCTCGAACCCGATCAGGGGCAACAAGAAGAAGCCCGCGAGGATCGCGCCGATGATCGATCCGACCGTATTCCACGCGTAGACCCGACCGCTGACGGATGCCGCTTCGTCCGCATCCTGCGCCAGCAGCCGGACGCCGAAGGGAAAGGTCGCTCCGATACAGAGGGTCACGGGGAGCAGAAGGATGCCCGCTGCCGCTGCCCCCGGTGCGGGAGTCGCGGGACTGGCACCGACGGCTAGAGCGAGATCCGGCATTCGGTCCGCCGCGCGGAAGGCGAGATAGGCGAGGGTGCCGCAGCCGAGTTGCGCGAAGGCAAAGCCGCGCGCCGCGGCTTGCCGCGTCGTCGCGAAGCGGGAGGCGAGGGCACTCCCGAGTGCGATTCCCAGCAGGAAGCTCGAGAGCATCGACGCGAAGGCCGCAGTGCTTCCGCCGAGTACCTGGCCGAGCAGCCGCGTCCAGAGAACTTCGTACAAGAAGGATACGGCCCCCGAGATCGTCATCGCCGGCAGGATCCAATGGAAGCGCGCCTTCGACACCGCCTCCGAACCGGCGTGATCCGCGTTCATCCCGGCGATCCCACGAGCGAGCGCGGCCGCAGCGAGGAAGACGGCGCCGTTGCACAGGATGCCGATATACACGGTCTGCCTGAGGCCGAACTGGGGCAGGAAATAGAAAGCCGCGACCAGCGTCCCTGCGATCGCACCGAAGGTGTTGACCGCGTAGAGGACGCCGATGCGGGGTCCCACCTGGGAATCCTCGGAAACCGCATAACGTGCGAGCAGCGGAAGCGTCGCGCCCATCAGGGCCGTACAGGGAACGAGGACGACGAAGGAGCCGAAGAGGTGAAAGATCGCCGTGGTGAGCGCCATGGTCTCGGGCGGTGCGTCGAGTCCACCCGCCAGCGAGATGTAGACCCCCTGGACCATGCGGATCAGGAAGGGGACGCAGAGTGCCCCCACGGCGATGCCGAGTTCGAGCAATCCATAGGCGAGGACAGGCCGGGTCAGTCGGCGCACCATCCGCGCCGCGACCGAGGCGCCGAGGGCGAGACCACCCATGTAAGCCGCCAGAACGGCGACGACAGCGAGCTCGGAGGTTCCAAACAGGAAGGCGAACTCTCGGGTCCAGGCGGTCTGATAGAGGAGGGCTGCGAAACCCGAGAGGAAGAAGCACACGAGTAGGAGGAGGAAGCGCAGATCCATGGTGTCTCTTCGGGTTCCGGACGGTTGATCCGAATAGGAGATCGCAAGCCGGCGAAGCATCGCTGTCGATTCATCGGCCGCGCGGATCAGGGGTGTAGCGCGTCACTGGAGCCTTTGCCGACCCGACGGCGTAGTTACTTCCCGTTTGCCCACGACCTGCCGACCGGGGTCTTTCTTCATCGTCGGCTGCGGGGAGGGGAGGAACGCCACATCGGGGCGCGTGCCGCAGAAACCCGAGGACCTGCGTCGATCAGGGAGTCCGGCGCTCGAAGATCCAGATCGCTCCGAAGATCACGAACAGGATGGCGGGTCCGATCGCGAGGGTGTCGAAGGATACGGATGCCGCCCGGGTGAGTACGTGCTCGAGGGCGTCCCCCGTGAGACTCGAGAAGGCCGCTTCGCCTCCCGCGACTTCGATCTTGGCCCGGTCGAAGACCCGGCCGAGCGCCGGTAGCACGAACGCGATCGAAAGCGCACCGGCGACCCCCATCAATCCGATGAAGAACTCGCCTCCTCGGGGATATCGCTCAGCGATATTCGCGAGCATGGTGGGCCAGAGGAAGCAGACCCCGAGCCCCCAGATCGTGGCGGCCGCGAGGCCCATCACGGGGGAATTGGCGTGGCCTAGCGCGAGGAGTCCGGCGCCCGCGAGGATCGTCGAACCAAGCAGCATGCCGAGTGGAGAAAGGCGGTGGGCGATCGGGCCGGCGAAATGGCGCAGCACGAACATCATGAGGCTTACGTAGACGAGAAGCAGAACGCCGCGCAACCCGACGGTGCGTGACAAGGCCAGGTCGATCCATTGTCCCGGAGCGAGTTCCGCGGCGGACGTCAACAACATGCACACCCACCAGACGAGGAACATCGGCTGCCGCAGGATCTCACGGAACATTTCGGCCATCGGAATGCCCGCCGCCTCGCGTTCGGTCGGCGGGAATCGAAGACTTGCAGCCAACACGATGACCCCGAGGGCCGGCGGTATCGTGAGCGCGAATTGTGTCTCCCAGGAGAATCCGAGCGCGGCGAAGCCGAGCGCGCCGAGCCCCCCTACGACGATCCCGGCCGGCCACCAGGCATGCACGATATTCAGGCGGTTCGTCTTGTCGTCGGGATAGGCCGCGGCGGTCAGCGGGTTCACCGTCGCCTCCATGAATCCCCAGCCGAGACCGCAGAGCCCGAAGCCCGCCCAGTAGAGTCGATAGAGCGCCTGGCCGGTCAGCCATTGGTCCCCACTGGCGACCAGCCCCGATCCCAGTGCGAAGCAGACGCCGGATAGCATCAGCGCGCGACCCATCCCGATCACGGCGAGCAGCGAGCTCGCCAGGAAGAGAGTGAGCCCGAATCCGAGAAAGGCGATTCCCAACAGGCTGCCGGCGAGCTCACCCGCTTGTGAGGCATCGAGGGCGAGGAGGTGTTCCTGTTGGAGCGCAGAAATCTGCGAAAGACGAATCGAGAAGGAGAGCCCGGCCGTCATCAACGCGAGGGCGGAGACGACAAAGAGGAGCGCGGGGCGAGAATCTGCCGGGTCGGTCACGAGCGTCCCGGGGTGCGCAGGTCGCGGGGAAGGCCGAGTCCCCGCTCTCCGATCACGTTGCGCTGGATGTTGGAGCTCCCGGCGGCGATGCCTGAAGCGAGTTCGAAGAGGTATTGGTCGACCCAGTCCGTCTCCTCGGCGGAGGCCGAGACCGCGTCCCAGGTCGAGCGGCTCGGCGCGATCATGCCCTCGTCACCGATGAGGTCGTAGCCGAGTTGGGCGATGTGTTCTCCGATCCCGGTTCCGTAGAGTTTGTTGACGAGCAGCGGGAGCATCACGAGTTCGTCTTCGTCACGGGCCGCAGCCGAGAGCTGGCGCAACGTCATCGTCTCCGCGCAGCGAACCTCGCCTTCGATCTCCGCGAGCCGTTGCCGAATCACGGTATCCTGAATCGCGGGTTTTCCGCTGCGCATGGATGTCTGGGCGAGGGAGAGCACCGCGTCGAATCGTTGGCGGAGGCGAGGTCCACCGCCCAGGTTTCGCTCGTATTTGAGGTTCGCGCGCGCAACGCGCCAACCTTCGCCGCGCTCGCCCACGATCCAGTTGGCGGGCGTGCGGACATCGTCGAAGAAGACCTCGTAGAAGTGCGTTGCGCCGGTGATCTGCTTGAGCGGCCGGACGTCGAGGCCCGGCTGGTTCATCTCGAGGAGCAGGTAGGAGATCCCCGCGTGCTTATCGGCTTCCGGCTCGGTGCGAAACATGCCGAACATGAAGCCGGCATCCTCGGCATCGCTCGTCCAGATCTTCTGCCCGTTGATGACCCACTCGTCCCGGTCCAGATGGGCGGTGCTGCGAAGGGATGCGAGGTCGGAACCCGCGCCGGGCTCGCTGTATCCCTGACACCAGACGGAGTCACCTAATAGAGTGGGCGGGATGAATTGTTCGCGTTGCCAATCGGCACCGGCTTCGAGCAGGGTCGGAACGATCATGCCAGTGCTCTGCGGGCCGAGGCGCCAGGAGAAGGGTGACGCGTCGAAGAGGCGGGAGACGATGGTCTCCCGAATGGGGTCGAAGAGCTGCTCACTGCCACCGAATCGCTTGGGGATATGGCGGTAGACGTAGCCCTGACCGATCGCGTTCTGCAGAAAGGATCGGCGGTCGATGTGCTTCGGCGTGTCGGCGAGGAATTGCTCGATCTCCTGCTCGAAGATGTCGTACTCGCTGCCGTATAACAGGTCCATTCGGGTCCTCTCTTCCGTATGGCTCGAGTCGTCCGCCGGGTCTACCAGTTCGCGATCGTGGCGAGTCGCTCGCGGTGGGCGACGGGCGATCCCAACCAGGTGCGGTCGTGCATGGCTCGTTTGAGCCAGAAATGGACATCGCATTCCCAGGTGAACCCGATGCCCCCATGGAGGGAGACCGCGTCGCGTCCGATCTGTACGACGCGGTCGGTGACATGGGCCTTGGCCGTGGCGGCTTCCCGGGCGACCTCGTCAGGGCGATGGTCGAAGGCGTACGCGGCGTACCAGACCAGACCGCGCATCGGCTCCGCCTCCATCGCCATGTTCGCCAGCTGGTGCTTGACCGCCTGGAATTGGGCGATCGGTGTGGAGAACTGCTCCCGGGCCTGTGTGTACTCGACAGTGGTCCGGATCAGCTTCCAGGCGGCGCCGAAGGCATCCGCTGCGAGCAGGATTCTCGCGGCATCCATCACATCGCCCGCGATCCCGTCCTCGGCTTCGAGGACGTCGACGGGAGTATTCTCGAAGTGGAGGTCGGCCATTGCGCGGCCGCGGTCGACCGAGTCGATTGCAACGCGGCGAAGTCCGGCGGCCCCCTTCTCGAGGATGCCGATCCGCTCGCCGGCCAGGCCGACGATGGAGACATCGGTCCGGGGGCCCACCTCGGCAAAGCGTTTCGAGCCCGATGCGAAACCGTTCTCGAGAGCGAGGGACCAATCCCGAGGCTCCCAGAGATCATGGTCTTCGCCCAGCGCACAGCCCCCGATGGCCTCGCCCGTCGCTAGTCGCGGAAGCCATTTCGACTTCTGTTCGTCGCTCCCCCCCCTCGAGATCGCGATCGTGGCGAGGGCATGCCCGAGGAAGGGCCCGGGCGCGGCCGCGTCTCCGAGAATCTCGAAGGCCAGCGCAAGATCCAGCATCTCGAGTCCGGACCCGCCAAATTCTTCCGGAACGATCAAGCCCGGCAAACCCACTTCCGCCGCACGGCGCCACAGCTCTTCGTCGAATCCGCTGCCCTCGTCGAAGCGGTCGCGAAGGCGCTTCGGTGGCAGTTCCTGCGTTGTGAACCGTCGCAGGGTCTCCTGGAGCATGTTCTGTTCTTCGGTCAATCCAAAATGCATGTCACGTCCTGATCGGCCAGCGCCGTGCGCGGTGTGGTTCGATCATTCTCGCAAGTCGCCATCGTTTCGGCACCCGCGGAATCGCGCGGATACGGGGGGCGCCACTCGACGATCAGTCCCGCGTGAGAACGAGGCTCATCGTTCGTGGGCCGTGCGCCCCGAGCACCAGCGCCTGTTCGATGTCCGCGGTTTTGGATGGGCCGCAGAGGAACCAGCCGAAGCGAGAATCGCGCAGGTCGATCCGCTGATACGCCTGGTGGAGAGTCGCCACCAGGTTGTCCTGGTCGACGAGGACGATCAGGTGTTCGGCGAGCAGCGCGGCCGCCCGTTCGAGCGCGGAGGTGGGAATCTGCCAGGCCGCACCGTTCTCGACGACCGCGAATTCCGCTCGAAGGACGCAGATTTCGAGGGGAGCGAGGTCCGCAACGAGCCGGGGCTGATGGCCGACGCCCCGTCCGGGCAATCCCGGATCAAGAGAGTAGAGATGTTCGATGTCGCGGAGCTCGACGGGCCATTCGATCCCCGTCGACCAATCGTCCCGTGTGCCCCGCTGGAGTCGTCCCCCGGCGACTTCTACACGAGCGCGCAGGGTCGCTTCGGGGTCGGGGGGCATCGGCGGTGGCGTCACCCGCGTCGGGGCTGGACCCGCCGGTGGGCGTGCCGCCGCGAGTCGCTCGAAAATCGCGTCGCGTGCCTCACTCATTGCGACTTCTCGACTTTCCCGGCGCCCCGCTGATCGCGGTACAACTCACGAAAACTCTTCACGGGAATTTCCGGAAGCTCGCGTCCACGAGTCCAGGGAGTCGCGAGGCGCGCGAGCCAGGGGTCGGGCAGGGCGCGGGCGATGCGGCGACTCCAGCTCGTAATCTGTCGGTAGGCGGCGGGCCACGCGAAGACTCGGCCCAGGAGACCGAAAGCCAGGCGCCGTCTTTTCGAGTGGTGCCCCGCTTCGGCGAGATGCCCGCGCCAGGTCAGGATCTGGTGGTGGAGGGGAATCTTGACCGGACAGATGTCGCTGCACGATCCGCACAGGGTGCAGGCGTGAGGGAGTTCGGCGTGTCGCGCGGGATCGCGGGCGGGCTCGAGAACCGATCCGATCGGGCCGGGGATCGTCGCACCGTAGCTATGTCCGCCACTGCGTCGGTAGACCGGACAGGTGTTCAGGCATGCGCCACATCGGATGCAGGCCAGGGCTTCTCGGAAGGCCGGCTCGGCGAGCAGGCGAGTGCGGCCGTTGTCGACTACGACGATGTGCTGCTCCGGTCGCGCCGCTCGCGACTCCCCCTCGTGTTCGGGCGTCATTTCTTCCGCGGCTCGAGGGCCGCGGAAATGGGATGTGTAGGTCGTGATCGGCTGGCCCGTCGCGGAGCGGGCGAGCAGCCGGAGAAACGGAGCCAGGTCGCTCTGCCGCGGGATGATTTTTTCGAGTCCGACCGAGGCGATGTGCAAGCTCGGGAGTGCGGTTCCGAGGTCGGCGTTGCCTTCGTTCGTGACGACGACGAGGGAACCGGTCTCGGCGACGGCGAAGTTGACGCCGGTGAGGCCGGCCTGCGCGTCGAGAAAACGTCTGCGGAGATCCTGGCGAGCGACCGCCGTTAGTTCGTCCGGGTCGTCGAGGTCCGCAGGG
>JAPYTP010000094.1 GCA_029941885.1 Myxococcota bacterium | reverse complement strand
CGCCTCTACCGTATATCGGCATTCGAAGTTGTCAATCACATTTCGGTGTCAACGACCCGACGTCGCCGCGAACGACACATCAGGGCTAGTCGCGCTCAGACGCGAGACCGATCGCGGCGACCGTGCATCCGCACTCGGGGGGAGGTGTGCGAGTTAAACACCTGTCACATCTTCAAGCGACCCCAGGGCATGGTGCGCACTTCGAGCCAATTCGGGGGTTCAGCGCCCCGTCGTCGCGCCGCCGTTCGAGCGCCAGATCTGACCGGTGCAGAATCTCGAAGCTTCGGACGCCAAGTAGAGGACGAGCCACGCCTGATCGACCGCCTCGCCCACCCGTCCGATGGGTGACATCGATTCCATCGATCCGACGAACTGGTCGAGGCTCTCCTGATTGATCGATCCATCCGGATTCTTGAGTCGACGCCGCGTGAAGTTCGTGAGCGTCGCACCCGGCGCCAGCGCGTTGACGCGAATTCCGCGGTCCCCGACTTCCTGCGCCAACGTGTGGGTCAGCTGGGCAACACCCGCCTTGGTGATCGAATAGAGGCCATAGTTAGCCACCGGCAGATCGATCGCGCCCGAGGAGACGTTGATGATGCTCCCTCCCCCACGCGCCGCCATCAACGGGATGGCGGCTTGGCAACCGTAGAGTGTGCCCTTGATGTTGATCCCGACGACCCGATCAAAATCATCGTCGCCGAGATCTTCGAGCAGGCCGTCGAAGGGAACGCCGGCGATGTTGCAGAGCACGTCGAGGCCACCGAACTCCCGCGCAGCGCGGACGACTATCTCGTCGACCTCTCCACGGTTCCCGATATCGAGTCCCTGGGAAACCGCCTGGCCGCCGCTCTCACGGATCCGCTTGGCGACCGCCTCAGCGCCCTCGGCGTTGAGATCCCCGAGCACAACACGAGCTCCCGCCTGGGCGAGTACCTCGGCGCTCGATTCCCCGATTCCCGAGGCCGCGCCCGTCACGACGGCCACCTTGCCCTCCAGGCCAAAAATCTCATTGAGATCACGCATAGATCGCTCCTCGTCCGGACCTACGTATCGGCCAACGGCTTGGGTGTGTACTTCTCGATCTCCGGCAGGACTTCCTTGCCGATCAGCTCGATCGTCTTCATGACCGATTCGTGGGAGTGAAAGCCGAACTGCACGTAACAGATCAGTTCGTCACATCCGAGATCGGCATAGTGACACATTTTCTCGAAGCAGCGCTCCGGATCGCCAACGACGATCATATCGGCGTCGTGGAAGGTCTCGATCGGAACCTTCCCGTCGAGCAGCGGCTTCATGAGCGGGAAGGTCTCATCCTGCTCTTCCTTCGAGAGATGGGGCAGCTCCCAATCGAGCGTGAATTGAGCGAGATTCTGGTACCACCAGCCCACCGAGTCCCAGATCCCATTGTCGATCGCTTGATCCATCGTTTCTGCGCAGTGAACGAGGGTGTAGGCCGCGACCTTATTCGTGGACACACCCGTCAGGGGCTTCGCCCGCTCCTGTGCCGCACGATAGGCCTTGATCTGATTGGCCATCTTTTCGAGCGGCTGCATGATCGAAAAGCTCAGCATGCCGAGCCCGTTCTCGCCCGCGACCTCGGCCGAGCCCTCGGAAGTTGCCGCCATCCAGCAGGGTGGGTGTGGATCCTGATAGGGCTTGGGAGTCACGACACGCTCAGGAAATTCGAAGCTGTCGGACTTGTAGGAGAAGCGCTCTTGTTCCCACATACCACACACGATCTCGATCGCTTCTTTCCACTGATCCCGCGAGACCTCACGATCGACGTGGAACGCGGTCTGCTCCATCGGCGTCGAACGTCCGGTTCCCCACTGACATCGACCCCTCGACAGGATATCGACGGTCGCGACCTTCTCTGCGATCCGCGCGGGGTGGGTAAAACCGAAGGGTGTCAACGTAACACCGAAGCCCATGTTGATATTCTGGGTCACCTGCGTGAGCGCCCCGAGGAACACCTCCGGAGCAGGGCAATGGGAACGGCCCTCACGAAAATGGTGCTCGACCGCCCAGATCGTGTGGAAACCGAGAGAATCTGCGAGCTTGATCTGCTCGATCGCTTCGTAGTAGGCCCGTTGTTCACGTTCACGCTGTCCGTAGGGATGAGGCTTTCCCCAGGGTTTCGGTGCATCCACTTCATACAGCAGGTCGAGTTTCACAGAGGTCTCCTATCAAGGGGCTCACGGGGGATGCCCAAGCTTCGGCTCTTCCAACGCTGCGACCGAACGATCCGATCGCGAGACGCTTCGTGATGCGCTCAGGTCAGCGAATAGGGGAAGCGAGTCGTCCATCCGCCGTCGACGACAATCGTCTGTCCGGTCACCTTTTTCGCAAGGTCCGACACCAGGAAGGAAATCGCTCCGCCGATGTCCTCGGGGTCCGCCAGGCGCCCCATCAGATCGTCCGCGGGTCGTGGAGTGGTCCCGGCGGCCCATTCCGCCTCCATGCGCGGCGTACGGACCGCGCCGGGCACCACCGCATTCACGCGAATTCCGTGTGGCCACCATTCTTCCGAGGCCGTGCGAACGAAGCTGAGTACCCCCGCCTTGGCCGCGCCATAGGCGCCGTGACGCGCCGCGGAAAACATGCCCGAGACCGAGGCCACGACGCACAAAGACCCGGGTCGATCATGATCGATCCAGTTCCGCGCGGCACTGCGACCGACATAGAGGTGATGTTTCAGGTTGACGGCGAAGTCCCGCTCCCACGTTTCTTCATCGACCGTGAGTAGGGGGGCCCAGGAAGCCCCCCCCACGATATTCACGACGATGTCCAGCCCGCCGCTCGCTTGCTCAGCGGCAGCGATCACCCCCTCCACGGCTTCGGCCTGCGTCACGTCCGCGGAGAGTGCCCCCGATTTCCGACCCAGCGCTTCGACTTCAGCCGCGACGCTCTCGGCGCGTTCGGTTTCGGCATCGAGAATGACGACATTCGCACCCGCCTCCGCAAGCAGCAGGGCCGTCGCACGTCCCATTCCCTGACCGCCACCAACGACGAGCGCACCCCGTCCCGAGAGATCCAGAATCGACACGAATTAAATATCCTTTCCTCGATGAACCGACTTCAGATGAATACTAGTGCAGCGACCGGGCGCCGCCGGCCCGAAAATCAGTCGTCTCGAACTCCCCCTCCCGCTCGCACGGGCGTGGTACGAGCCGGCGGGAAGTCAGATCCTCACACCAGGGCATAGGGAAATCGGGTAGTCGTTCCTCCATCGATCACGATCGCTTGACCGGTCACCTTCTTCGATAGATCCGACACGAGATACGCGATCGGTCCAGCAACGTCCTCCGGTAGTGCCATCCGCCGAAGCATCTCCGCGGGCTGCTGCCGGCTCGGATCCTTCATCAAGGTCTCCTCGATCCTGGGCGTGAGAACGGATCCAGGCACGACCGCATTCACCCGAATCCCGGACGGCCACCATTCCTCGGCCGCGCTGCGAACGAAGCTGATCAGACCCGCCTTGGCGGCTCCATACGCGCCGTGGAAAGCTGAGCCGAACACTCCGGAGATCGATGCAACCTCGCAGAGTGCGCCTGGACGTCCGCTTTCGATCCACATCGCCGCCGCCGCGCGCCCGACCACGACATGCTGATCGAGGGTGACCGAAAAATCGCGATCCCAGTCGGCCTCCTCGAGTTCGAGAAGCGGGCCCCAGGTCGCCGACCCGGTGATGTTGACGAGAATGTCGAGGCCATGCGACAGGCGATCGGCTTCCGCGATCACAGAGGACACATCGCTCCCGGACGTCAGATCCGAAACGAGGACAGCCGCCATCCCGCCCGCTTCGCGTATTTCGCAAGCGCCCCCTTCCGCCCGATCGCGGTGGCGGTCCAGTACGATCGTGTGGGCGCCCGCCGCGCTCAGCAAGCAAGCGGTTGCCCGGCCAATGCCCTGGCCCGCACCCACGACTAGAGCGCCCTTCCCGGAGAGATCGATCAGCGCCAAGGGCGATTCAGCCAGGCGGAGAGTCGAGTGCGCGTTCGACGTTCACCGGAATCGCACTCATCAGCGGAATCCCGCTGTAGGGATCATAGTCGCGGTCGACGCTCGAGAGCCGTCCCGTATTGCTGCCGAATGTGTGGACGTCCTTGTCCTGTTCACCGCCGGGCGCATCCCCGAATGCATGCGGCATCGAGACCACGCCGAGACGAATCGCTTCCTCTGCCTCGACGATGCCGAGGATCGCCGAGTGGCTCGATGTGATCTCGACGACGTCCCCCGATGCGAGCCCCAGTCTCGCGAGATCCTCGGGATTCATGAAGGCGGGGTTGTAGCTGTATTTCCGGACGAGCTGGGGAATATCGCGCCCGGCGGAGTTGTGGACATCGGGAAGCCGACGACTCACGAGCCGGAAAGCGTATTCCGCATCCCGCTCGACCGGCTCCGCCGCAACTTCCGCAAGTTCGGCGATCATCGTCTCGTCCGCCAACTCCATCCGACCCTCGGCGTCCTCGTCGCCGGCTTCCACGACCACAGACGGGTCCTCGAAGACCTGACCCTCGGGATATTTTTTCACCTCGTCGAACGGGATCCTCGATCCCCGGGTCAGGGCAGCGAAGAGATCGTCGTTCGACGGCTTGCACTGCATGTCGATCTCGGTGCGAGCGGGATCCTCCGAATCCGGCCCCCACTCGTACGTCGCCGCGATATTCAAGGGAAGGCCCATCCGTTGCGCGAGCCCATAGAAGAACTCCCACTCCTCGATCACCTCTGAGCCTTCGGGCGGATCGACCACTGCCGGCGAGTACTGGGCGTAGGGCTCGGGGTAGCCCATCGCATAGGGCGTCAGCGATTCCGTCGGCAGGGTCATCCCCGGCACCTCGAGAGAAAGCATCGGCGCGATCACGTAGTCCGCGAGCCTGGCCGTCGCCGACATCTTGATGTCGAGGGTCACGTTCAGGTCGAGCGTGTTCAACGCGGCCAGGGTCTTGTCCTGATCGGGCCAGGCCGCCATCGGATTACCGCCGACGCTGATGAGCACCTTCACCTGCCCATCCCCGGGCAACAAAATCTCGTCCGCGAGGGCCGCGGTCGGCAAACCCGCCACGGTATTCGTCAGGTTTCGAACCCGAATCGACTCGCCGAAGCCCCATCCCGGATACGGGTCAGAGGCCTGTGCCTTCGCACGCCCGGCGGCCATCAATACGCCCGGGTTCGGCAGTCGCTCGCCCTCTCGGCGCCAATGCCCCGTCAGGGTATTCAGCGCGAGCATGAGGTACTCGCTCAGGTTGCCGCGCGGCGCCATGTTCGGGCCGGTTCCGACGTTTCCGCCTGCGCTTCTGTGAGCGGCGAAGATCCGAGCCGCCCGTTCGACGTCCGCACCCGGCACGCCCGCGCGCCGCTCGACGTACTCGAGGGTGAACGGATCGACCGCGGCGCGCAAGCCTTCGAGACCGCGCGTATGTGCCATCAGGAACGCGTCGTCGGTCAGAGCCTCGGCCAGGACTACGCGGATCATGCCGGCCAGAATCGTCGGATCCTCTCCGGGCTTCGGCTGGAGGTAGACGGCCGCCACCTTTGCGGCTTCGCTGCGACGCGGATCGATCACGATCAAATCGAGCCCGCGCTTGACCGCGTCGTGCAATCGCTTCGCGGGATTCATGCAAGGAATCCCGATCGACTTCGAGATGGTCGGATTGGCCCCGACCAACATCCACACATCCGCCGCGTCGAAATTATAGGATCCACCGCCCCATCTCCCATGCAGTGCGGGCGCTATCATCTTCCCGGGTTGATCGATCGTCGCGCTCGTGAATAACATCGGCGAGCCCAGAGAGGACAACCAGGCAGCGGCCATCGGCGCAGCGGCCGGATAGGGGAAGGAAAAGGTCCCGGTATAGAGAGCGACCGAGCGAGGCCCGTGTTCTTCGACGATCTTCGAGATCTGCGCCGCGATCTCGTCCATCGCCTCCTCGACGGGTATCGGCTGATGTTTCCCGTCGGGCCCGCGCTTCATCGAATGCAGCAGCCGGTGGGGATTCCGGTGCTGATCGGGGAGCGCTCGGCCTTTCGCACAGGTGTACCCGTGATAGATCGGATTGTCTTTGGCGCCGATTACCGAGACCGCTCGGCCATCCTCTACGGTGACCTTGATCGCGCAGGAAGCGTGACAGAATCGGCAGAAGGAATCGCGGACCTCGGTCGGACTCGACTCGGGCGGGGCTGTGGACATTGTGGTGAACTCCAGGACGTCGTGGCGTCGCGACGTGTCGACCCGATCAGCATAAACGATCCGGCGGGGCTCTTCCCCACGAATAATGAGCGTCGAGATCTTCGAGCGCGCACCGGCCCTCGGCCCGGTCGGCATCGGCTTCATCCTTCAGCCCACCGGAATCGCGGTTCTCGAAGAACTCGGTCTGCGTGCGGAGCTGGAAGTGATCGGCAGCCGATTGACGACGCTCCACGCTGAGACGATCGACGGGAAGCTGCTCCTCTCGCTTCCTGTCCACACCCCCCACGGAATTCGGCCCCTACGACCTCGTGGTCGCCGCGGACGGCGCCCGATCGAGCGCACGCCATTGGGTGGGCACCCGAATCCGGGAGCAGGAATACGCCTGGGGTGCTTTCTGGACGATCGTACCCGATCCGGAACGCATCTTTTCCGGCGGACTCCACCAGGTCGTCGAGGGCACCCGCAAGATGCTCGGTCTGCTTCCCACCGCTGCGCGGATCGACGACCCCGCGAAGACACCACTGGTCAGCGTCTTCTGGAGCCTTCGCCGCGACGCGATGCGGGCTTCCGGCGCGGACTCCGCCCGCCCCTTGGTCGAAGAGATCATCCCGCTGGAGCCGCGAGCGCAGGCAATCCTGCGTCGGCCCGATGCCGACGCGCTCGATCCCGGGAGCTGGTCGTTCGCCGAATACCTCGATGTCGTGATGGATCGTTGGCACGATCCCGGCCTGGTCGTGCTGGGCGACGCCGCGCACGCGATGAGCCCCCAGCTGGGCCAGGACGTCAACCTCGCACTCTGGGACGCGCGCAGCCTGGCCGAGACCCTTCGGGAATGCGACTCGCTTCCCGATGCCCTCGCGCAATATACTCTGCGATGGCGCCGGCATCTCGGCTTCTACCAGTTCGCGACTCGCTGGTTGACCCCGTTCTTTCAATCCGATTCGCGCCTCGCGGCGCTCGCACGCGACACGACGCTGCCTCTCCTGGCTCGATCGTCCTTCTTCGACCACCAGATGACGCGCACGATGGCCGGAGCAAAGACGCGCCCCCTCTCCGAAATCGACCTGTCGAGCGTCATCGCATGATCAAGATCCGCGCAGATCGACGGGTTGCAGCATCGCTTGCTGAGTTAACTTGACTCGCCCTCTCCCGCCCAAGGAGTCCCCATGGCAGCGCTGCTCGAAGACGTCTACGAGATCGAGAAACTCAAGGCCCGCTATGCCAATGCGGTCGACGGCGGTTGGACGGGCGTGACAGCCCATGATGCCGACGGCGTCGTCGCTCTTTTCACCGAGGACGGTGCATGGGATAGCGGTGCGTTCGGTGGCGGTCGGGGACACGCGGGGATCCGGGAGTACATGTCGACGGGCGCGGCGATCATGCCCTTCGCCTTTCATCACATCTCGAATCCACTCATCGAGGTCGCCGGCGATCGTGCGACCGGTCGCTGGCACGCGGTTCTGGCGGTCACCTCCGAAGATCAGGCCAGGCTGCACGTGGGCATCTACGACGACCGAATGGTTCGCACTCCCGATGGATGGCGCTTCGAACTGCTGAGCTTCACACTGGCGGCGACGACCGATCTGCCAAAGGGCTGGACCGTCTTCTAGAGTCCCATCGGGTCCCGAGTTGCCGGTTGCTGGGCACCGCATGTGGCGGGGAATCCGATCGACGGGAGGTTCTCGGGACGCGGTCGCCCCCGCCCATTCGCACTATATTCTCATGGCGCCCGAGCCCGTCCTCGCCGGTGCAGAACATTCGAGTCGCCCGAACACCGGGAATTGCGATCGCACAAACGATCCAGGGAGAGACCATGCAGGGACTGCGCAATCTGCGCGTCATCGATTTCAGCAACCGCATCGCCGGAGCGTATGTCACCAAACTCCTGGTGGACGCCTACGCGGAGGTCATCAAGGTCGAGCCGCCGGAGGGCGAGGCCCTGCGACGCTGGAGCTCGAGCGGGCAGGAACTGCAGGGCAAGGACGGCGCCCTCTTCCAGTTCCTCAATACCTCGAAGAAATCCATCGTTGGAAACCTCGGCGATCCACACGTCGTTGCGCTACTCGAGGGCGCAGATCTCGTCGTCGAGACCTCGGTGAACGGTGACATCGACGGGCGAGCGTTGGCGGAACAGTATCCGGGCCTCGTCGCGCTCTCGATCTCCGACTACGGCCTCGATGGCCCGATCTCCGGCCAGCCCTCCGCGGACCTGACGATCCAGGCCAACAGTGGCGCGATCTCGACCCGCGGCCTCCAGAGTCAGCCCCCGGTGATGTGCGGCGGTCAGATCACCGAGTGGATCGGTGGCACCTTCGCCGCGGTGGCTGCGCTCGCGGCAACACGGGCCGCCCGCGTCTCCGGACAGGGTGAGCACATCGATTTTTCGCTATGCGAGGTCATGAACATCGGATCGACCACCTACCTCGACCTGATGGATCATCTGAACGGGAGGCCCGAACCACTCGGTGGACCCCGATCCGTCGAACTGCCCTCGATTGAGCCGACGCTCGACGGCTGGGTCGGGTTCAACACCAATACCAATCAACAATTCACCGATTTCCTGCTCCTCATCGAGCGCCCCGATCTCCTCGCCGAAACCGATTGGGCCATGATGCAGACGCGCATGGCCAAGATGGACGAGTGGAACGAGATCGTTCGCGCCTGGACGACTCAGCACACCACGGCCGAAATCGTCGAGCGTGCCTCGCTCCTGCGAATTCCGGTTGCGCCCGTGAACAGCGGCAGGACGGTCTTCGAGCACGTGCACCTGAAGGAGCGCGGCGTCTACAAGAAGAACCCGACCGGGGGCTTTCTTCAGCCTCGCCCACCCTACCTCCTGGATGGCGAAAGCCCTCGCCCCTTCGAGGCCGTCCCGGCAATCGGCGAACACACCGACGCGATCGAGAGCCGAGAGCGACCCGAGACGGGTACGGCGCCTTCCGGTGCGAAAAATCCCGACCTCCCCCTCGCGGGCGTTCGTGTCCTCGACACAACGGCGTGGTGGGCCGGGCCCTCCGCCTGTCAGATGCTCGCGGCTCTCGGCGCCGAGGTGATCAAGGTCGAGGCCATCCAAAGGCCCGACGGCATGCGCATGGCCGGTGGCATGTTCGTCAGCCAGGGAGATTGGTGGGAGCGCAGCGCGATCACCCTCTCGGCGAACACCAACAAGCGCGGACTGACTCTCAATCTGACGGATCCCAAGGGTCTCGAACTCTGCAGAAAGCTGATCCGGGAGTGTGACGTCTTCATCGAGAACTTTTCGCCACGTGTTGTCGAGAATTTCGGACTCGACTGGGAACATATTCACGAGATCAATCCGAGCTGCATCGTCGTCCGAATGCCGGCCTTCGGCCTTTCCGGCCCCTGGCGTGACAATGTCGGTTTCGCCCAGACGATGGAGCAGATGTCGGGGCTTGCCTGGATCACGGGACACTCCGACGATCAGCCACGGATCCAACGTGGACCCTGCGACCCCCTCGCCGGAATGCACGCGGCTTTCGCAACCCAGGTCGCACTCGCCGAGCGCGAGCAGAGCGGCCAGGGACATCTCCTCGAATGCACGATGATCGAGGGCGCTTTGAACGCAGCCGCCGAACTCGCGGTGGAATGGACGGCATACGGTGTCGAGCTGAATCGCGACGGCAATCGTGGGCCGCAGGGCGCACCGCAGAATATCTATGCGTGTTCAGGTGACGAAAACTGGCTCGCGTTGGTGGTGCGCGATGACGACGAGTGGTCCACGCTCAAGAATCTTCTCGAAAATCCGACCTGGGCCAACGACGAAGAATTCGCGACTCATGCCGGGCGCCGTCGCAAGCATCAAGTCATCGACGAGGCACTGGCGAGTTGGTGCGCGGGGCGGGAACTGAATGAAACGGTCGAAGCGCTACTCGCCGCCGGCATCCCGGCGGCCGGCGTGTGGGACGCTCGAATCCAATCCCAGCATCCGCAGTTCGTCGCGCGAGGCTTCTTCGAAGACGTCGATCATCCGGTCGTTGGCGTGATCCCCGTCGTCCGCCCGCCCTTCCGATTCGCGACGGTCGATCGCTGGAATCGCACACCCGCCCCCACCATGGGACAGCACAACCACGAGATCCTGTCGGAGCTTGGGCTCTCCGCGGAAGAGATTGCCCAGCTCGAGGCGGACGAGGTCATCGGTAACAAGCCCAAGGGTTTGTAGGACGCGGCTAGGCCCCCGAGACGTCGAGACAGGTTTCGATCGCCTCTTCCCACTCCATCGGCCGAAAGAACATCGGCCCCATTCCCCCCGGATAGGCGATCTTGCCTCCCCGGCGATCAGGTAGAGCCGCTCCGGCATCGCCGCATAGGCGGCGGCCACGGCGTCGTCCATCTCGTCGACGAGCGCCGGTGTCGCGAGCGCCATCTTGATCATGCAGGTCTGACCGACCTCGATTCGCTCCTCGAAGGATCGATGCTGCGGAACGAGTACGCCCTCCGCGACGTTCTCTTCGACCTGCCACCCATCCGTCGAGTGGATTTCCTTGATGTAGACCGTGAAGAAGTCGACCCGATCCTCGAAAGCGTGATCGATGCGATTGAGGGTCCCCGCCTGGGCCCGAAAAGGCGGTCAGGTATAACTCCCGAAGATCAGCGCCACGGGCCGATTTTCGAACCTCTCGGATAGGCAGACCGTTTCGCCCTCCGTGCCGCCGTGACCCGGGGGATAGGGAAGCGTGAAATTCGGTGCCGGCTGTCCGAGCCCCGCCTCGGAGTCCGCACCCATTCGCTGGATCGCCATCGCCGTCTCGGCCGCGCCCGGCGCATTCATCGCCCGCTTCAGATCGTCGAGATCGAGACCCTGCATCTTTTCAGCCTCACCGCTCTCGGCGAGCTGGGCGAGCATCGCACCCAAGGGTGCGTCGGGGTCCGTGCCATTCTGATCCGCCGTCGACGATCTCCACACGCCTGTTCGAAAGCAGTATGGTGGATCCGATCCCGGCTGTCGTATGTCCCCCAGTCATGACAAGATCGTATTCCTGTAGGCACAGCGACCAGAAAAGGAGCCCGGGTGTCGTCTCCTCTCCCGCCCACCGCCTTCGACCGCGCCGACGAACAACCGGATGCCCTGTTCTATGTGATGCCCCGGATGGTGGTTCACATCGACCGGGCCACCCTCGAAGCGCTGACCACGTACTATTCGGACGTGCTCTTCGAGAACGCCGATGTACTCGACCTCATGTCTTCCTGGGTTTCACATCTTCCGGAATCGCCGCCTCTAGGGCGCGTCGCCGGTCTCGGCATGAACGCAGTGGAGCTCGAGGCAAACTCTCGACTAACCGATCGCGTCGTCCATGACCTGAATGCGAATCCGACTCTTCCCTACGACGACAATAGTTTCGATTTCGTGTTGAACGCGGTCTCGGTCCAGTACATGAAACGACCCTTCGAAGTCTTCGCAGAGGTCGCGCGCGTCCTGCGACCGCGCGGACGATCGATCGTCGCGATGTCCCATCGATGCTTTCCGACCAAGGCCATTCGAGCGTTCCACATCCCGGGGTCCGCAGAGCGCTACCGGATCGTCAGTCTCTACCACGACCATTGCGGAGAATTCGACGGAGTCGAATCGCTCGACCGCTCTCCCGAGGGAGCCGATCCACTCTGGCTCGTGGTTGCTCAGCGATGCGAATAGCGCGCGCCGGGACACGGCGGCCGAGCGAACCCGTCTAGTTCTGCATCCCGTTTCCGATCGAATCCCGAATCGCCATGTCGCGGGGAAGATTCCGGGCGGCCAGGAAGAACATGAGAATCCCGATCGCGGAGATCCCCGAAACGATGAGCATCGCGTAGCGCAGACCGTCGTCTCCGTAGATCGGCGTGAAATAGTCGCTGAGGAGGCCAGCGGTGAGTGGACCCATCCCGAGGCCCACCAGATTCAATATGAAGAACAGGATCGCCGAGGTGAGCGCACGCATCGCGGGAGGAACGAGCCCATGGCACGTCGCGAGGCAGGGCCCGAGGTAGGTGTTGATCAGAATCGTGACGACTACGAGCAGCGGAACGACCAGCCGCGTGTCCTCGAGGAGCAGATAGGGCAGTCCGATCGGGAGCGCGAGACATCCTGCGATCGCCGGAACCCATAGATACCAGCGCTGATCCCTTGCCCCGAGCCAATCCGAGAGTCTGCCTCCGATCAGGGTCCCGATGAGCCCCCCCCCTCCGCCGCCGATGGCCAGAAGGAATCCGAGTTGGAGGCCGGAAATCCCGTGACTGCGCTCGAGGAAGAGCGGCGTAAAATTCCCGTTTCCGTATCCGGCGAACGCGGTGAACCCGGCCCCGAGAGCGATGTACCAAAACGAGCGAAAGCGAGCCAGAAGTCTCAGCGTTTCCCCAAGAGAAGGTTGATAGTTGGCGACGTCGGCCGTCTCCCAGCGACCACGCTCGGGCTCCCGAACGGTGAAGTAGAAGATGATCGCAAAAAGCACACCGGGAAGACCAACGACCATGAAAGCCGCGCGCCATCCGAAATACTCACTGATCAACCCGCCGAGCACGAACCCGACGAAAATTCCGGCGTGCAAGCCGGCCGAATAGATCGCGAGCGCAGTCGCCCGCCGTTCCGGAGGGTAGTAGTCGCTGAGCATCGCGTGAGCCGGAGGACTCCCCCCGGCCTCCCCGATCCCGACCCCAATCCGAGCTAGCAAGAGCTGGGTGTAGTTCTGAGCAAGCCCTGAAAGCGCGGTCATGCCGCTCCACACGGTGATCGCGAGCGCGATGATATTGCGACGATTGCCGCGATCCGCCCAATAGGCGATCGGAATTCCTGCCGTGATGTAGACGAGCGCAAATGCAAATCCGGACAGCAGGCCGAGCTGCGTATCGGATAGACCCATCTCCAATTTGATCGGGCCCTGGATGATGACCAGGATCTGGCGATCGATGAAGTTGAACCCGTAGGCGACGGTGAGCATGCCGAGCGCGTAGCTCGCCACTCGCGGAGGAATCTCCTCGCGATCGCCCGACGTCGACTTACTCACGATCGAATGACCACAGAATCCCCAGGACACTCGGAAAACGAGACGGATTGGAGTTCAAGAAGTCTCGCCCGGACTCAGTCGCCCTGGAACGCGCCCATATCGAAATAGTCTCGCCAGGCCGCGATCTTGCCTTCGCTGTCGATCTCGAAGACGCCACAGACCGGCGCCGCGGTCGTCTTGCCCTCGTTCTCGAACGTGTCGATTCGCTCGTTGAAGACCAGATTGCCAGCGGATACCTGATTCAGGATCTCGAAGTCGATTCCCTTTGGGCTCATCTTCAGGAATCCCTCGATGAAGTCCCGGATTTCGGCCTTGCCCTTGGTCGGGGCCATCGGAATATTGTGGTAGACGGCGTCTTCGGCGAAGGCGTTCATGATGGTGTCGAGGTCAGCGCTGCCCCATGCTGCGCAGAAGTCGAGAACGATGCGGTCGGGATCCATGGTCGGAAACTCCTCCTGTAGACGGGCTGAACCCGCGTGGCTGACCTCGATCGTAGTGTCTCCAGGATGCGTGTCGAGCGCCCCAGACGGACTGCGCCCCAGCCTCGCCTAGGGACGAGTCGCATCGGCCGACTTCGACCTTCGGTAATCTCCGGACCGGAGTCCGCCTCCCGTCACGAGACCGAGAGGCCACAACCGAGAGGAGGAAGTCGAAACGATCAGCCGCGCATCAGGAGTGAGGCGCGGATTCCGTTGCCTCGAACGCGAGCACGTCCGGGCGACACACGAAAGGGATCGGATTGATCGTGATGTCGGCAATCCCGACCACACCCGCTAGCGGGAGGCTGGGAACGATTCGCCCCTGGCCCCATGCTTCGCCCTCGAAGGCCTCGATCTCGAGCGGTGCCCGCTCGGCCCGCTGGATCGCATGACGTGTATCGGCCTGGACCAGGCGAAATCCAAGCGACGTCTTTGCAGGGTGCATGCTCGAAACGAACTGCGTGTCGCTCTCACCGATCCGCTGGGGGCCGCGCATCGATGTTCGGAGCCACGTCCTTCCACCCACCTCGACCGAGGCCCGTGTCTCATCGTAGGCTCGGGCCAGCCCCACGTCACCAACGACGACACGAAACCCGAAGCGTTCCGCCAGTCCGTTGCGTGCAGCCGCGTTGTCGATCACCGCAGAGACGAGTAGTCCGCGCGGGCGCAGGCCACTGCGGCATTCGATACGCAATTGCGCCATCCGAAAGGCGCCCCACTCGGAATTCGGGACGTCGAAGATCGAGCACCCCGCGACTCCCAGCGCTTGATTGCCTCGATGATCGCGGAGGGGTCACCGATGCACATGCCGTCCGGAACGCCATAGGCGGCTCCGGGGTTCCCGCCTCCCTTGGAACTCCTCGGCGCAGCCCACCCGCCGAGCGACGGGTACCCGGTCGTCGGATTGGCCTCGCGCGTGAAGAGCAAGTGCAAATTCAGCATTCCGAACATGCCGAGGAAACTCATCCCCCGCTTCGCGCCAATCTGGAGATCGTCGTGGCAATACATGAAATTGAGGGTGGCGACCTGGTCGTTGACGACACCCACTGGATTGCTCTGTTGGATGCGTTGGTGGTATCGCTTCGTCCGCCGCTCCTGTTCCGAGAGACTCGCGGTCGCGACACCCAGGCAGCCCGGCCCGCGCTCCGCCGCGTCGAGTTCCGTGCCCGCACTCGTCACTGTGACCCTCATCGGCGGGTGTGGTTGCTGGATCGGCTTGGGCAGCACGGCGCGCTCGGGCATTGAGAAGCAGTTGCCCTTCCACGAAAAACGATCCTGGATCCACATTCCGGGAATGGCTCGCACGAACTCGTCCCAATCCTGTTTAGTGCGATCCGGATCCGCCGAGTTCGGTCCAGGTCGACGAACCTGCGGTCCCGAATTCGAGTCGCCCCCCGGAAATGATGTCGAGCATCGCGGCGCGCTCCGCTACGCGAATCGGATGGTTCATCTCGCGTACACAGACCACCGCCCCGTGACCGATGCGAATCCGCTCGGTCTGGGCCGCGCAGGCTGTCAAGAAGACTTCCGGTGCGCCCAGATACGAGTAGCCTTCCAGGAAATGGTGTTCCACCGCCCAGACCGTGTCGAATCCGACCTCGTCCGCAACACGCACTTGCTCGAGCGCGTTGAGGACGACCGCCATCTCGGATTCGGCCGTGAAAGGGCGGGGTGTCGCCAATTCGTGAAAGATCCCGAACTTCATCTCTTGGCCACACGCGCAGCCAATGCAGCCGCCACTTCGCTCCTCTTCATTCGAGTCACCGTCGGCAGCGTCGCCTGGTTATCGCGCTCACCGACCCATCGAAAAGTCATGAAGCCCTCGGTGTGTCCACCGGTATCGAGCCAATTCGGATGCCCCGTCTTCCCGTGTGCGAGCACGAAGCGCAGCTTCCCGTCCGCATCGACGATGGCGTCGTCGAGGCTCCGATGTGTCCGCCGCGTCAGATAGTCGACGCTCTCGTGCCAGCGTGACTCGATCGCAATATTCCAGTAGCGCACGTCGAGTGGGTCGGTCTCGATCAGGAGCGCCTCGTCCTCTTCGATCTGGAAGGTCCCGAACATGTAGAGGTTGTCCGTACTACTGATGTCCGCACCGAAATCGTCCGAGTTCAGGCGTGCGAACTCATTTGGATGGTCGAAGAGCTCGGGCATGAGCGTGCGATGCATCGTCAGCATGTACTGGAGGCCGTAGGTCGTCCCCGCGATCCCCCGTGCCACTTCGGCGTCGGTCGAATAGGGAATCTCACTGTCGGGCTCGCGGCCCACGACCGAGACATCATAGGTCGCGAGGACCTCTGCCTCGCGATCGCCGATGTATTGGCGAATCAGGATCGAGCTGATTCCAGATGAGGTATCGACCCAGTTGCTGCCCCCGTCGTCTCGTTTCGTCAGGTGGATCTCGAACTCGCCACTTGCGTCGGGCTGGAGCGTTCGCTCGTTGAAGTAGCCGATCATGGGTGCGCGACCACCCGCGACGCGCGACCCGGTGATCGTGAAACTGACGTGACGTACGGTTCCGACATTTCCTCGAATCACGTAGTCCCAGCGGTTGTCGAGGCCGATGTTGTCGTATTCCGCATCCGGGTTGTCGCCACCGACCTTGCGAATCTTCGTATCCATGCGCGCGAAATGAGGGGCTTTGGGATTCGCGTCACCGGTGACATCGCTCGACATCGAGAGCACCCGCAGGATCACCCGCATGCCCTCGGAAGCCTCGCGCTCGGTTTCGGCGTCCACGAGCACCATCTCCTTCAGTTCGTCGAGGGTCGCTTGCAGGCGTTCGAATGCCCGAACGCTCTCGAGTTCGCGATAGGGATTCGAGTCCGCCACCGAGAAGTCAGGAAGCTCGGACTCACTCAGAATTCCGGTCGCACATCCCAGGCTCCATCCCAACGACCCCATCATCGTGACCCAACCCACTCGACCCTTCATCGAAGCCTCCCTCTCTTCGCGCCAAAAATTGACACCGCGCGACGATAGCCCTTCGACTCGGCCTGCCGAGCGTGATTTCTCTATGGTTCGTGTCGGAGGACGAGAATGCTTCGTTTCAGCGACTCGATCGCGCGATTCCATCAGACCGCCCGCGACGAGCGCGGACTCGAGGACTTTGGCGTTGACGACTATTCCGAAGCGCTCGGTGTCCTCTGCCGATCCCTGGATGAAGACACGACGCTGACCCCGATCGGAGAGTTTGCAATCCAGGCGATGATCACCGACGCGCTCCAGGCCCGATTGATGGTCGAGGAGGGTTGGAAACAATTTCCCGAGGCGGGAGCGGCGCGAATCGAGCGACCTCTCATCATCGTCGGTCTGCCTCGCACGGGTACCACAGCACTCCACCATCTGATCGGGCAGGACCCGGGAATCCAGGCCCTCGAACACTGGATCCAGCGGACGCCGAAACCCCGTCCTCCCCGCGCCGAGTGGGATCGGGACCCGGACTACCTCGCCTCGGTGGAGCGCGTCCGCGCGATGTTTTCACGCAGCCCGGACATGAGGGCGATACACGAGATCGAGGCGCACCTCCCCGACGAATGCTGGAACACGTTTTCGCAGAATTTCGTCCACAGTTCCTACGAAGCGAACGCGGATGTTCGTCAATATTCGCAGTGGTGGCTAGGAAGCGACATGACTCCGGTCTATCGACGACACCTGCGAACCGCTCAGCTCATCGGTCACCGTGAGCCCGAGAAGAGGTGGCTCTTCAAGGACGCGACGCATCTCTTCGACCCCGGCGCGATGCTCGAGGTCTATCCAGATGCAATGGTCGTCCAGACACATCGTGATCCGGTGGCCGCGATTCCCTCGGTCTGCAGCCTGTGCTGGTCCGCGAGGAATTCGCTCAATCAGGACACCGATGTGCAGGCCTTCGGACGCTCGACGCTGGCGCTTTGGGAGCACAGCATCTTCACCATGATGAAGACACGCGAGGGGCGTGACCCGAAACAGTTCTATGACCTCCCCTTCGATCGATTCGTGTCGGATCCCCTCGCGGCGATCGAAGACATCTACGCGTATTTTGATCTCGATTATTCTCCGGCAGCAGATCGATCGATTCGCCGCTTCCGCAGGGAGAACCCGAAGGGCAAGCACGGCTCCCATTCGTATGGCGTTGCGGAGTGGGGACTCGACGCGGACGAGATCGTCGAACGTTTTCGCGCCTACACCGATCGGTACGACATCGAAACGGCGGGAGGGGGCCCGTGAGGCTCTACGCGATCAGCGACATCCACGTCGGGTTCCGACAGAACCTGATCGCGATCAGTGAACTCCCAGCCCAGCCGGAAGACTGGTTGATCCTGTGCGGGGACGTGGGCGACAGCCTCGACCAGGTCGAGCTCGCGCTGCGCCTTCTGGTCCCGAAGTTCGCGCAACTGATCTGGGTCCCGGGCAATCACGAGCTCTGGACCGTCCCGCGCAAGACGGGGCTCTCCGGGGTCGCGCGGTACGACGCCCTCGTCGCCCTATGCAGGCGGCACGGTGTGCTCACTCCGGAGGATCCCTTCCCGGTCTGGCCGGGTCAGGGAGGTCCGCATCTGCTGGCACCGCTCTTCGTCCTCTACGACTACAGCTTCCGCCCGGATGACATCCCGATCAAAAACTCGGTCGCCTGGGCTCGGGAGAGCGACGTGCTCTGTACCGATGAGGCCCTGCTCCACCCAGTGCCCTACCAGAGCGTCGGAGATTGGTGCGCTGCGCGCGTCCAGGTGTCCGAGAAACGCCTGACAGAAGCACTCCTGGAGTCACCTCACCCGACAGTGCTGATCGCCCATTTTCCGCTCCGCCAGGAGCACGCGGTGCTTCCGCGCATCCCACGCTTCATGGTCTGGTGTGGTACGCGAAGAACAGAGCGATGGCACACGCGATTCCGAGCCAGGATCGTCGTCTCCGGACACCTCCACATCCCCTGTACCCGCTACGCCGATGGGGTTCGATTCGAAGAGGTCTCACTCGGCTACCCGGACCAATGGCGCCGGCGCATGGAGCAACGCGGCTGGGGGCTCGTAGACCACTTTCGCCAGATCCTCCCCATTCCCGAGGACGACGCCGGAGATCCGCTACGCGGAATGTCGTTCCCCCCCTGAGATCGAAGGGGGGGGGCCGGAAACGAGGTCCAGAAACAACGAAAACCGCTCCCCCGCGGAATCGCGGAAGAGCGGCTTTCGGGCCTAATGAATCAGACTAGGCGTTACCGGGTTAGCGACGGCGCGTCGCCAGTCCGGCCAGGCCGAGACCCATCAGCAGTGCCGTTCCCGGCTCCGGAATTGCGGACAGCTGGTACTGCACGTTTCCAAAGCTGAGAATCGAACCGCCGCTTCCCACCGCAACATCGCCGAGGTCGGCCATCGTACCGAAGTCGAGGGTGAAGGACTGTGTGGCGATCCCGACCGGCGTGTTCGTGAACACGACCTGGAAGTGGACGTCGGTGGTCGTCTGACCGCCGCCGATCCCCACGTCTTCCGATCCGTCTCCGTTCGCAGCCGTCACGCTGACGCCGTTGAAGAGCCGAACCCGCTTCTCTTCCCTCGCGAAGGTGAGGGGATTGAAGAAGCCAAGCTCGACGGCGCCGGCCTGCTGGTTGGCCAGACCGAACTGGGAGTTCAATCCCACGCCCGGATCGACGTCAATGCCGAAAACCGCGCCGGTGACCTGACCGCTCGTAAACGAGAGACCGTCGTCGACCAGTCCGTTTGCGTTGGCATCGTAGCCACGAACGCCCAACCCGAGACCGAACACATCGGTGGCCGTCCCGTTCTCGACCCTCAGGTCGAAGGTGATCGTTTCACCGGGCTGAAGGAGTGTGTTGCTGGCACCCGAACTCGTCGCACTGACGATCGAGACCGAGAGAGCCTGCGCCGTAAAGGGCACCATCATCATTGCTGCTGCTGCAAGACCAAAATTCCGCATTGATCGAATCATCTACTTTTTTCGCCTCCACATGCTTTCTGGCGCTAGCTTATTCGAGAAGGCGCCCGCTAGTCGATGCCTGATGCGCAGCCCGGAACGAACTTGCCAGGAGCAAGCCACGCCGAAGCTGCGCAAAATCGACCCGAAAATGGAGGGGTATTCCCAAACTCCTGCACGAAGCGGCTTTACGAAAGTGCTTCCCAACACTTCCACCGTCTCGCGAGGGCTCGGGCAGGGCCTGCTAGGACCCGAAGCCGAATTCCTCCAAGGCACCCGCATTACTGCGATCGCCCCAACCTTCCCAAGTCAAATCCCATCATATTCGTTTTTCCACGAAAAGTGGGAGAAAAATGCAAAAAAGCCACTCCTCGCGTTTTCGCGCAGGAGCGGCTTTCCGGTCGAACGGATCGGGGGCGGCCGTCGCACGATCGACGGCGTGCCATGGTCTGCGACGACGCCCGGCCAGACGGACCCGGTCGAGAGCGCAACCGAGAAAGCCGCTCCCCCGCGGAATCGCGGAAGAGCGGCTTTCGGGCCTAATGAATCAGACTAGGCGTTACCGGGTTAGCGACGGCGCGTCGCCAGTCCGGCCAGGCCGAGACCCATCAGCAGTGCCGTTCCCGGCTCCGGAATTGCGGACAGCTGGTACTGCACGTTTCCAAAGCTGAGAATCGAACCGCCGCTTCCCACCGCAACATCGCCGAGGTCGGCCATCGTACCGAAGTCGAGGGTGAAGGACTGTGTGGCGATCCCGACCGGCGTGTTCGTGAACACGACCTGGAAGTGGACGTCGGTGGTCGTCTGACCGCCGCCGATCCCCACGTCTTCCGATCCGTCTCCGTTCGCAGCCGTCACGCTGACGCCGTTGAAGAGCCGAACCCGCTTCTCTTCCCTCGCGAAGGTGAGGGGATTGAAGAAGCCAAGCTCGACGGCGCCGGCCTGCTGGTTGGCCAGACCGAACTGGGAGTTCAATCCCACGCCCGGATCGACGTCAATGCCGAAAACCGCGCCGGTGACCTGACCGCTCGTAAACGAGAGACCGTCGTCGACCAGTCCGTTTGCGTTGGCATCGTAGCCACGAACGCCCAACCCGAGACCGAACACATCGGTGGCCGTCCCGTTCTCGACCCTCAGGTCGAAGGTGATCGTTTCACCGGGCTGAAGGAGTGTGTTGCTGGCACCCGAACTCGTCGCACTGACGATCGAGACCGAGAGAGCCTGCGCCGTAAAGGGCACCATCATCATCATTGCTACTGCAAGACCAAAATTACGCATTGATCGAATCATCTATTTTTTTCGCCTCCACATACTTTCTGGCGCCCGCCTATTCGAGATGACGCCCTCTATGTCGATTCCTGATGCGCAGCCCGGAACGAACTTGCCAGGAGCAAGCCGCTCCCAAGCTGCGCAAAATCGACCCGAAAATGGAGGGGTATTCCCAAACTCCTACACGAAGCGGCTTTACGAAAGTGCTTCCCAACACTTCCGCCGTCTCGCGAGGGCTCGGAGAGGGCCTGTCAGGGCCCTAAGCCGAATTCCTCCAGGGCACCCGCATTACTGCGATCGCCCCAACCTTCCCAGGTCAATTCGCATCATATTCGTTTCGCTAGAAAAGTGGGGAGAAAATGACGCGAGTCGATCATTTTTTTGAGACTGGAATCAGATCGGCCCTGCCCGGAGCCTCTAGCCGCGCTCCTGCGGGCCTGGCGTAGCCAGAGTCGCAGGAGGCGAATCTCCAATCGTCCAGATCCCCCTCATCACAGCCACTCTCAACAGCCGAGGGGCCGCCACAAGACCACCGGCCAGCGGGCCCTCGAGCTTCTCCCTCGAAGCTGCGCAGCGTCCCAGGTCGACGTCGGATTCGACGCGGGCGCACGGAGGTTGAGCTCCCCGTGGGACGATCGGTTCGGATCTCCAATCCCTTGTCCCCACGCCTGACCGGACCCGTGTTCGGTCTCCTCGAAACAGCCCCGCATCCCAGCGCATGCCTACCATCGTGTCGGAGCGTAGTCCTTCAAGAATTGCCCCCAGGCGTGTTCCCCGCTGTTCAGTCCCGAAAAGATCGGATCGAGCACCCGGGCAGCACCGTCGAGAGCGTCCAGCGGTGGGGAGAAGCGTTGGGTCTCCTCCTTCTCGACGGTCTTTTCGAACGGGTCCTCATCCGTCACCCAACCGGTATCAACGCTGTTCATATGAATGCCATCCCGGGCGAAATCAGCTGCGGAGGTCCGAGTCATCATGTTCAAGGCGGCCTTCGCCATATTCGTATGCGGATGCCGCGTCGTCTTGAAGGTTCGATAGAACTGACCCTCCATCGCCGATACGTGCACGATGTGCTTGTCGCGCGTCGCAATCGCGAGCATCAGGGGTTTCAGTCGAGCGTTCAGCACGAAAGGCGCGATCGCATTCACGAGCTGGACTTCGATCAACTCGAGCGTCGAGACCTGGTGCAGATCCAAGCGCCAGGAATTCGTCTCGCGGAGATCGAGTTGTTGCCCGTCTCCATCGCGAAGACCCTCCGGAAAGAGCGGTTTCAAGCCCGCCTCATCGAGCAGGTCGAGCGTGCTCAGCGCCGCTACATCGGCCGCGCTCCCGCGGACGGCAATCGTGTTCTCGGGCGCCACTGCGTCCCCGCGCACGATCAATCGGCGAGCGGCGGCGGGCAACCGAAGGGGGTCCTCCCCGGCCACCATCTCGTCGTAATAGGCGGGCGGCCTGCGGACGGTCTGGCAGGCGTTGTGAATCAGGAAATCCAGACCCGATTCCCGTTCGACCCGCTCGCTGCAGAAGCGCTCGACAGACGGGGTATTGCGAAGATCGAGGGCATGCAGATCCAATCTTTCCCGCCACTCGTCGAAATCCGGCTCGCGCGCGAATCGCTCCGCGGCATCGACGACGAAACGGGTCGTCGCAATCACCCGGGCCCCCGCCCGCAACAGCAGCAGGACGATCTCGAAGCCGATCTTGACCCGCGCTCCCGTCACGAGCGCGACCCGGCCGGAAAGATCCGTCGTCTGCGATCTCTTCTCCCAATTGAGCATCGCGCAGGCTGGGCACATCGAATCGTAGTGGTGGTGAAGGTCGCTGAATTCGCTCTTGCACACATAACAGGAGCGGGGCTCGAGCAGCCTCTCGGCGACAGGATCGGTCTCTCGGCTTCTGGCCTGGTGCGCGAGAAGCCGACGGTGTGTATCGGATAGACCGAGCCTCGCT
>JAPYTP010000093.1 GCA_029941885.1 Myxococcota bacterium | reverse complement strand
TCGTTGCCTTGCGGGACCTCGTGGAAGCCTACTCACGATTGGGTCAGCGAGGGGAGGCGGACCTGGCCCTCACACGTCTGGATGAGTTGGCGGGCGTAGATGCGCGATCGCTCACTGCGATCGGCGTCCTCTACCACGATCTCGACCGACAGCGAGCCGAGAGAGCCTACCTGCGTGCCCTGGAGTTCGATGCGTCGGATCTCGGGGCCAGAAGCAACCTCGCCGATCTGAAGATGCGGGCTGGTGACCTCGATGCGGCTCGGCTGCACCTGCTCGCGGCTCTCCTGGCCCACCCCGGCCACCCCGTTCTCGCCTACAACCTCGGATCGATCGAGGAGGAGCGTGGGGATCTCGACGCTGCGGCGGAGGCCTACGAAGGGTTGCTGAGAGCCGAGCCGGATCACTTGGACGCTCGGAGAGGGCTGCGGAGGATCCAGCAGCGACGTTCACAGGAGGCCGCGGCGAATCACTAGATCCCGGCGCGCGTTAGGCCGACAGGATGAATCGATCCGCTCCCCGGTTCAGTCGCGTACCGGAGCCGGCTCGGCCGGGGGACGAAGCTGCATCTCCCTGTTTCTCGGTGGGTCCGGGTTGCCGCTCGTCGGGGGCCGCCCGAGTCGCCGCAATCGCCGTCGGCTGATCTCTGCAAGCTCGCCGTCTCCTTGTTCCAGGGCGACGGCGAGCGCTCGTTCGAAGGCCTCTCGAGCCGCAAGGGGCCGACCCATTTGCACGTTCGCGCGGCCCAGGATGATGAGCGCGCCCGCGTTCTCGTGGTCTGCTGCAAGGGAAGCGACCTCCGCAAGTCTCAGGGCTTCACTGTTATTCGCGGGATCGCGCAACAACAGGGCGGCAAGTCTGTAGGCCACCTCGGCATGAATGGGGTCGATCGCCAAAGCGCGTCTGTAGGCGTCCTTCGCTCCCTCCACATCGCCGGCGAGGTTGCGATGCTGCCCGAGCACGAAATAGACATCGGGGTGCTCCCTGCCGAGGAATGAGAGCCGGCTCGCGGCGCTCTCCACCGTGTCGTGGGACGGAGAGCTGACTGCTCGTCCGATCTCCGCGAGATAGTAGACGGGCATCACGAGTGCCACGCTGCCGAGAACGTAGATCGTCGAACGCAGATACGAAGTCGTTGCGGGGCCTGCGGTCTCTCGGCTTTCGTTCGCGTCCTGCCGGAGAAGGATTTGCCCGACGCGCCCATCCCTGAGCTTCCAGATCGCGCCGTCCAGGATGAAATGATGAATGTTCACGAACGAAAAGAAGATGACCGGTACGTCGGCGGCGAAGGGGACGAAGGGTCCGAGCAATCCCGGAGCGAAGAGGAGCGGGATGATTGCACCCTGTGCCGAGCCGACGACCAGGCATTTCCAGAGAAAGCGACTCCCCCGTGTCGCGTCGGCCTGCTTCGAATAGTATGCGGCGATCCACAGATACTGGACCGAGTGGATCGCCGAAATCCAGATGGCGGTATAGATGAGCGGAATCTGCTCGGTCATCACGGCAGGAAGCGCATACCACAGGGAGTGGGTGCTCAAGAGCATGACCGTGGGACCGAGCTGTCGAGCGTGACCTCCGCGAGCGAGGCGGAGAAGCGCGGCCAGCGTCACTGCGAGAAAAGCGGGCCCCAGGATCCAGCGCAGGACGATCGATACGTCCCAGGGAATTCCCAGACGGATCACGTCGTACGTGCTCGCATCTGCGGCGCCCACCGCGATCTCCGGCCGCGCGCCTTCTGTCTGGATCGCCACCATGGCGAGAAGAAAGGCGAGAGAGAAAGATCCCCGAAGCAACTGGCGGGTGACACGATCGACCGGGACCGATCGGCGTCGCAGCGACATCATCGCCACTCCGAAGTTTTGACCCGCGAAATGCCAGGGGCTCCAACAGACATAGAGAGTGAGGGCCCAGGATCCGATTCGGACGTCGTAGAGGCTCACGATGAGGCAAGCCGCGAGGGCCAGGGTCACCCAGATCGAAAAGAAGGCGTAGCGGTGTCGGTCCGCACGTTTTTCGTACACGCGTAAGAGCGTCGCGCCGTAGTGCGGGGCAGAAAGCCCGAGCGCGATCACCGCGACGAACCAGATTGGCCAGGCTTCGAGCCCCTGACTGCGCGCAAGTAAGAGGATGAGAGGAATCGAGAGGAGATAGAGGAGCCCGTATCCGAGTAACGCGTCGATCCAGCGCCCGTTCAGTTCGATCCGAGGAGGCCGTGCCTCGATCGTTGTGCTGGACACGGCCATCGGAACTCTCCCAGACGTCGCGGTCATTATACACCAGGGGGATTGCGACCCGACGCGCGGATCTCGGGATGCGCGGGATGATTCCGGCGAATGTGTTTCTAGATCGTCGGCCGAGAACCGAGCTTCATCCGTAGTGGACACCGGGATAGAGCAGTCCGACGGCGCCGAAGAAGAGGGGGTGGAAGATCTCGCCAATCAGGTTCCAGACGATGATGATTCCAATGAGCGAGAACATCGGCTGGTGAACCAGGCTCCGGTATCGATCGAGCCAGCTTTCCGGCAAGACGAGCGGCAGCGCGCCGCTCCCGTCCAGCGGCGGCAGCGGGATCATGTTGAGCACGAAGAGCAGGAGATTCATCGCGAAGAAGATGCTGAGAAGGTGGGCTGCGCCCGAGGCGAGACCTCCGGGATCGCCGACTGCAGCGGTGATTGAGTCGAACCCGATGCGATGGGGAGTCCCGAACGATCCGACCGCGATTCCGATCCGGACGACAAGTCCCGCAGCGATCACCATCGCCAGGTTCGCCCCGGGACCCGCGAGTGCCATCCATGCGGCGCGTCGGGGGTATCGCTGCGCCCATGCCGGGTCGTAGGGTGCGCTGGCGTAGCCCAGGGGAAATCCTGAAATCGCGACGCTCAGAAGCGGCAAGACGACCATGCCGAAGGGCTCGCGCTTCATGTGGGGGATCGGGTCGATCGAGACCTGACCTCCCCGGTAGGCAGTGAGGTCGCCGCCGATCATCGCCGCCCAGGCATGAGCGGCCTCGTGGACGGTGACAGCGAAGACGAAGACGGCGTAGAAGGCGATCGCTTCGATGGGGTCGGTCAATTCGGAACGGCCTCGGCGCGGGCTCGCAAGGGCGGCGATCGCGGCTGACGGAAGGGGATGCGGAGAGTCTACGTGATCACGGACGCGGGCTCACCCTCGAGTAGACGTACGCGGACTCACTCGAGCAGCGGGCTGTCGAGGATCGTCGTCGCGCCGAGTGCCCGGGTTTCCATCATCGTCAGGTTGCGCTCCGCCGAGCCAAAGGCCGTATCGAGTACGACGGCGCGGCGGTAGGCCAGGCGGGCTTCGTCGAAATGGCCGAGCTTGGAGAGCGCGATTCCGAGGTTGTTCCAGGCGCGACCGAGCTGCGGTTCGATTCGCGTCGCGAGCTCGAACCCGGAGACCGCCCGCTGCCAGGCCTCCGCCTGGGTCCTTCCGCTGTCGATCATGACACTCTGTGCAGCCAGGTTGTTGAGGATATGGGCGTAGGCGGTGAGATCATCGATCGGGCGGACGCTATAGACATCATCCAGCGGCCCGGAGAAATCGATGATCATCTTGACCGTCTTGGCGACGACCAGGACGGCCATATGGTCACTCAGGGCGACGACCTCCTCGAATTCCTGGGTTTCCGGTCGGCGGGTACGCGCCTCGGCGTAGAAGATCGGCCAGTCGAGCGAGCGACCGAGCCCGACGAGTACGGACGCGAGCGCGACGCAATTCCCGCTGCCGCGTTCGATCGTCGCCGAGGCGGTGCCCGATGCGCTCCAGTCGTAGGCGAGCCCGAGACCCTCGGGTTTCGGGTCCGACAGAAAATCGACGAGTGCCTGGACCCGGGCCGGGCCGCGCGGCACGGCCATCACCCGCTTGCGCGCGCGCTCGCCGATCGCTGGATCGATGTCGTGGGGAGCGCGCGCGAGTACGGCACTGATCTCCGGAACCCGCGCAACGATCTCCGCCCGAAAGGTGTCGCTGTCGTAGGCGAGGACGGGTTCTTCGAGCGGCGGCGAGGCACAGCCCACGAGTCCCATCAGGGCCCCGAGCATCGAAATGTGAGCAAGGCGGACAATCCAATCGCGGCTCATGCCACATTGTACCAGTCTTCCAGGGAACGTTCGCGGCTCGAACGACTGACCGAACCGGGGGGCCGCCGTCCTCGACGCTAGGCTTCGGGCCATGCCGAACAAACCGATTCTTGCGTCACTGGGCCTCATCCTGCTCGGGCTCGCTGCCGTGGCGTATTATTTCCTGGCGACCTATGCCCCCGCTCCCGTCGATCCCGCCTGGGCCGTAGAGGGCGATGCGACGGTTTCACCGGGTTCTGTCACGGTCCGCTTCACGGGGACCTCGACCCTGCTCTTCGATGATGGCGCGACTGCCTGGATGGTCGATGGCTGGTTCTCGCGGTTCGGTCCGATCGCTCTCCTGCGCGGTGAAATCGGGCCGGATCTGCCAGCGATCGAGAAAGGCCTCGAGCGGAACGAGGTCGATCGTCTTGCGGTCGTGATTCCAGTCCACTCGCATTTCGACCACGCAATGGATGCTCCGGAAGTTGCCCGGCGGACCGGCGCAACGCTCCTCGGCTCGGAGTCGACCGCGAATATCGGGCGAGGTTGGGGTCTCGATGAGGGTCAGATTCGTGTGGCGATCGACCGGATGCCTCTTCGCTTCGGTGAATTCACGATCACGCTGATCGCGACCCGGCATTTCGAGTTTCCGGATCCGGCGGTGCGCGAACAGGCGTTGTCGAATCCACGGATCACCGAACCCCTCGTGCCTCCGGTCGCTGCCTTCGACTATCGCGTCGGGCAGCCCTATGCGATCCACGTCGCCCATCCTCGTGGCTCGATCCTGATTCAAGCCAGTGCGGGCTTCGACCAAGGTAGGCTCGAGGGCTATGCGGCCGATGTCTTGTTTCTCGGGATCGGCGGACTCGGAACACAGACCGCGGAGTACCGCGAGTCCTATTGGCGCGAAACCGTGACGGCGAGCGGGGCAAAGGATGTGATCCTGATCCATTGGGATACGTTGACCGGGCCGATCGATGGACCCTTCACGGGTGAAGTGAGGGCCGCGACTTTCCTGTCCAGCGGTACGGACGAGACGCGCGCCTTTCTGGAGGCGAAGCTCGCGCGAGATCCGGAGCTTCGATTCAAGACCTTGCCACGCTACGAAGAGGTCGTGCTCTTCTGATCGGGCGAGCATCCGGCTTCACTCGATCGGTGCGGCAATCCAGCCGCGTCTTGCCGGATGCGCCACAGAGTTGGCCGCTTGCTGACCAAACCCGTGCGAGCCTCTATGCTTCTCGAATGAACAATCTGCGCCGATCCGCCCTTTTGGTCACCCTCGGATCCTTGGCCATCCTGGTCGTGTCACCCGCGATCGGGACCTCGAATCCGCCCTTCGAGCGAACAGAGGCACGGGAGCCCTGCGCCGACTTCGAACCGATGCGCAGGCCGATGTTTGGCGACCTTCATGTCCACAGCAGTTATTCCTTCGACTCGTATATATCGAGCCAGCGAAACGATCCCGCGGCCGCCTACCGATATGCCAAGGGGGAGGCAATTACGCTCCCCGACGAAGATGGAATGCCTCGGGTGACCGCCCAGATCCAGCGTCCCTTGGACTTCACATCGGTCACGGACCACTCCGAATACCTGGGTCCGATCGACGTGTGCACCCAGGACTCGGGACGTCTCGGCTATTGGTGGCCTCATTGCGTCATGACCCGCGCCTCTCACTACTGGACCGCGCTGCTGGCGGCGAGTTGGTGGACGTCTCTCGGCGGGATCAGCAGCAACGGAGTCACCCAGTCTTTCGCCTGCACCCTGTCTGATTGCGATGAGGCCGGCAGCAATGCCTGGAAGCGAATTCAACGGGCGACGGAAGAGGCCTACGATCGCTCGTCCGAATGTCGTTTCACGACCTTCGTGGGCTACGAGTACACCGACGCGCCCAACGCGTTCAACATGCACCGCAACGTCATCTTCCGGAACGAGAACGTCCCGGCGATGCCCATCTCGACCTACGATACCGGGAGCTACAACTTTCCGATCCTCTGGGAACTCCTGCAGGAGCGCTGCCTCGACGCCGGGACCGGCTGCGACGTATTGGCGATCCCGCACAACTCGAATCTCGCAGGCGGCCTGATGTTCCGGGACCCGCTGACCCCGAGAGAGGCGAGTGACCGACTCCTCTTCGAACCGCTCGTCGAGTTGACACAGCACAAGGGGGCCTCCGAGTGCCGATTTGATCGGATCGCGGGCCGCGGCGTCTTCACCGAGGACGAACTCTGCTCTTTCGAACAAGTGGTCGCGGACAACCTGACGATGTTGGGATCCGTGCACGGCGAAGTCTTGGCGGAGACAGCCGCTCCCGTGCCGATCGACGAATTCGCCAGGCGAAACATGGTGCGCAATGCTCTCAAGGACGGACTCAAGCTCGGTCAGGAGACCGGGACGAATCCCTTTCAGATGGGCTTCATCGGGAGCACGGATACGCATAGCGCGACGCCCGGGGGCGCGGAGGAAGACAACTACGTCGGCCATCTCGGCAGACGCGACGCGGGCTACCGAAATGTGCAGGACCATTTCTTCTCGAATCCAGGGGGGCACGCCGTCGTTTGGGCCGAAGAGAATTCACGGGATTCGATCTTCGAGGGACTGCGGCGAAAGGAAACCTACGCGACCAGCGGCACTCGGCCCATCGTCCGCTTCTTCGGGGGTGCGGGTCTCGATCCGGATCTCTGTGACGCGCCGGACATGATCGAGCGCGCCTACGCCCAGGGAGTGCCCATGGGAGGGCGAATCGAGGGTGCCGCCGCTGGAGCGCCTCCGAGATTCCTCGTGAGCGCGCTCAAGGATGCCGGGGTTCCGGGCCATCCCGGGACCGACCTCCAGCGGATCCAGATTATCAAGGGTTGGGTCGACGCGGACGGAGAGACACGGGAACGTGTGATCGATATCGCGGGCGACGCGAACAACGGTGCGTCGGTGGATCCGAACTCCTGTCAGCCGACCGGAGACGGATACGGATCGTTGTGCGCCGTCTGGGAAGACCCTGACTTCGACGCGGAACGAGCGAGTTTCTACTACGTGCGCGTCGTCGAGAATCCGACCTGTCGATGGAGCACGCTCCAATGCCAGGCGGCAGGAGTGAATCCCTTTGGGGAGAATTGTGGAGACGAGGCGGCCGCGGCGACCGCCGAGGCGCGGCTGCGGGGAGCCGAAGGAGACGTCTTCGGGAAATGCTGCCTGAACTCCGAGGAAGAGCCCTTCTATACGCCGGTCATCCAGGAGCGCGCCTGGACCTCACCGATCTGGTACGAGCCGAACTCGACGGACCTCGCTGCGAGCTCTTCTCGGTAGAAAAACGCGGCGTTCGAGTCCCCGCGACTCGACTCGGGAAACTCGCGGTCCGGCCGACCGGTGTGGGTCCTCACACGTCGAAGTAGTCCGGACGCCCCGCCATCCAGAGGTCACCCCAGAGCTGGTGTCCGCCGTCGACGGTGATCGTCTCGCCCGTGATGAACTTGCCGGACGCCGCCGACAGGTAGACGCAGGCTTCGGCCACGTCCTGTACGTCCCCGAGCCGTTTCATCGGGTTGCTCGTCGCGAGCGCCGCCTGGGCCTCCGGTGGATAGACGTTCATGCCCTCCGTATCGATCGGCCCGGGCAGGACACAGTTCACGCGAATCGAATTCGGAGCCCATTCGACGGCGAGGTCGCGAGCGAGATGGGCGACCGCTGCACGTGAAGCGATCGTGTGGGAGATCCCGAACATGCCGCGGAGATAGGGCACGATGATGTTGACGATCGAGCCGCTGCGGTCCGTGCGACGCCAGAAGCGCGCCGCGCGCTGCATCATCGTCCAGGTGCCGTTCAGATTGGTGTCGATCACCGCACGCCAGCCCTTGTCCGACAGATCGATCGAGGGCTTCGGGAATTGACCGCCGGCGTTGTTGATGACGACGTCGAGGCCAAAACCCGCTGTTTCGATCGCGTCAAAGAGTCGATCGACCTGCTCGGGTTCTCGGATATGGGTCGGCACGATCTGGTAGCTGGCATCGATGCGGTCGAGCAGGCTGGCCGTCGTCGCGAGTTTCTCCGCGCTTCGGCTCGCCAGGATGACGCGAGCCCCCAGGCGGGCGAAGAGGCACGAGTTGGCCTTGCCGATTCCACTGCCCGCACCCGACACGAGTACGACGCGTCCTCGCAGCAGGTCCGACCGGTAGACGGTTTCGAGTCCGAGAAGATCCTCGTCAGGGATCCCGAACTTCCGCGGGGGCGATTCGTGCTGCACCGTCACAGACGCATGACCCCGTAGCTCGGTTCTTCGATCGGTGTGTTGAGCGAGGCGCTGATTGCGATCCCAAGGGCGTTTCGGGTGTCGACCGGATCGATGATCCCGTCGTCCCAGAGATGAGAGGTCGCGTAGTAGGCGCTCGACTCTCGAGCATAGGATTCGATCACCGGTTCGCGAATCGCCTCGATCTCCTCCGCCGACAGGGTCTGGCCGGCGCGTTCCAGCTGACGGACCTTGACATCGGCAAGCGTGTCGGCGGCTTGTTCGGCGCCCATGATTCCGATCTGGTGATTCGGCCAGGTGAAGATGAATCGCCCATCGTAGGCCCGACCGCACATTCCGTAGTTGCCCGCGCCAAAGGAGCCATTGACCATGATCGTGAACTTGGGCACCGAGGCTCCGGACTGGGTCATGATGAATTTCGCACCGTCCTTGCAGATTCCCCGGGCTTCGTATTCGCGCCCGACCATGAAGCCGGTGATGTTCTGCAGGAAGACCAGTGGCGTGCGATTCTTGTCGCAGAGTTCGATGAAATGCGCGCCCTTCAGGGAGGAGTCGTTGAAGAGGACTCCGTTGTTGGCGAGGATGCCAACCTTGTGGCCCCAGATATAGGCGTAGCCGCACACGAGCGTCGTTCCGTAATCCGGCTGGTACTCGTGGAAGTAGCTGCCGTCGACGACTCGCGCGATGATCTCCCGCATGTCGAATTGGATCTTGATGTCGTCGGGGATGATTCCGTAGATCTCCTGTGGGTCGTAGTGGGGCTCTTCGGGTTCACGCGCTTCGATCCGGGTCTTTTCCGGCCGCGTCCATTGTGAAACGATCTCGCGTCCGAGCAGGATCGCTTCTTCCTCGGAGTTGGCGGCGTAGTCGGCGACCCCGCTCACCTGGGTGTGGACGTCGGCCCCCCCGAGCGTATCCGCATCGACGATCTCGCCGGTCGCGGCCTTGACCAGGGGCGGGCCGCCCAGGAAGATGCCGCCATTGCCGCGGAGGATGACCGCGTAGTCGCTCAGTGCGGGGATATAGGCTCCACCGGCGGTGCAGTGACCGAACACGATCGAGAGCTGGGGCACGCCCATCTTGGACAGGATGGCCTGATTTCGGAAGATCCGGCCCGCGGAGACTCGATCGGCGAAGAGCTCGGCCTGCAGTGGGAGAAATCCACCCGCGCTGTCGCACATGTGAACGACGGGCAGCCGGTTCTCGATCGCGATGTCGAGACAGCGGACATTCTTCTTGACCGTCAAGGGGTACCAGGCCCCCCCCTTGATGCTCGGGTCGTCGGCACGCACGATCACTTCACGGCCGCTCACGATCCCGATTCCCGTGACTACGCTGCCGCCCTTCGAGTCCCCCTCGTATTCGCTGTTCGCCGCGAGGGAAGAGAGCTCGAGGAACGGCGTCCCCGGGTCGAGCAGCAGCTTGATCCGCTCTCGGACGAAATGCTTGCCGTGGTGTTCCAGGCGGTCGAAGTCGCGCTGTGGGCGATCGAAGCGAGCCTCACCCTGACGGCGTCGAAACTCGCCGACGCGTTCTAGATTCGCTTCTCGGAATCGCTTGAAATCCGCGCTATGGGGATCGATCCGGCTTTCGATGCGTCTCATCATGGAGTCTCGCCTTCGTGGGATTCTTGCGGCTGTTCTTCGGGGTCGTCATCCTGCGACTCGAGGCGGATGAGGGCCGCGCCCTGGTCGAAGCGGCCCCCTGTTGCGACGAAGACCTCGGCCACCCGTGCGGAGTGGGGTGCGGTGACGGCGGTCTGGAGCTTCATGCTCTCGATCGTCATGAGCAGTGTGCCCGCCTCGACCGCCTGTCCGGGCTGGACGGCCACTTCGACGACCGTGCCGGGCATGGGGGCACGCAGCAGGTCCGTGCCTCCACTGGGTTCCGCCGCCCGGCGCGCCCGATCGAGGGCGTTGATCGATTCGACGCGATGGGTGCGGCCGCGCCAATGGATGAAATGAACGTCGCCCCGGTTCGCCAGGAAGACGCGCTCGCGGCTTCCCTCGATCTCGAGGAAATACTCGCCGAGGGCTAAGCCCGGTGAGAGCGCGGCTCGAATCGCTCGTCCCTCGATCGAGAGGGTGGCTTCACTCCGGTCGTGGACCGGGTGGACGACGAAGGTCTCCTCGCCGAGCGCGAAGTCGTATCCCATGAGCTCCCTCCTTGTCGGATCAGTGTCGGATCAGTGTCGGATCAGTTCTGCCAGGCGCCCATCGACGCGTGAGGTTCGGGAACGGCTGCGACGCGTTCGTTGAAGTCGCGGTCCGAGAGCGCTGCCGCGGCGAGGATCGTCTCGCGCTCGTGTGTCTCGAGGAGCGGGCTCGCGAGCGCACTCGCGTGGTTCGGGATGAAGCCCGTCTCGACCTGGCCGGCGGCGAAATCCGGGTGACCCAGGATTCGTTCGAGATAGGCGGCATTCGTCGTACAGCCCAGAATGACAGTCTCGGAGAGCGCTCTGCGGGCACGCACGATCGCCTCCTCCCGATTGGCTGCGTGAACGATGACCTTCGCAAGCATGGGGTCGAAAGCAGTGGTGATCGACTGACCCTCCGCGATCCCACCGTCGAAACGGATGCCGGGGCCCGAAGGGGGTCGGAGGAGCAGGACCTCGCCGATGGCAGGCCGGAAGTCCTCCTCCGGATCCTCCGCGCAGACACGACATTCGATGGAGGCCCCCTCGAAACGGATATCGTCCTGGGACAGAGTGAGGGCTTCGCCGGCGGCGATGCGAATTTGCTGTTCGACGAGATCGATGCCCGTCACCATCTCGGTGACGGGGTGTTCCACCTGAAGACGGGTATTCATCTCGAGGAAGTAGAACGCGCCGTCGGGTGCGAGTACGAACTCCACGGTTCCGGCGTTTCGGTAGTTTGCCGATCGGGCGATCTCGACGGCCTGGCGACGGATCCGCTCTCGCAATTCGTCGTCCATCGCAGGAGCGGGCGTTTCCTCGATGAGCTTCTGGAAGCGTCGCTGGATCGAGCAGTCGCGCTCGCCGAGGTGGAGTACCTCTCCATGTGCATCGGCGAGGATCTGCACCTCGATATGCCGTGGTCGCTCGACATAGCGCTCTGCGTAGATGCGACCATCCGCGAAATAACGTGTGGCTTCCGAGCGAGCCAGGTCGATCGCCACAGCGAGCTCGCTCGCCTCCCGGACGATCTGCATTCCCTTGCCGCCACCGCCGGCGGAGGCCTTGACTAGGAGCGGAAACCCGATTTGCGCGGCTCGCGCCGAAAAGGTGGTCGGGTCGTCCTCTTCGTTCGCCGAGGGTGTGAGCGGATGACCCGCAGCCCCGACGAACCGGCGTGACTCGATCTTGTCTCCCATGAGTCGGATGGCCGCCGGCGACGGACCGATCCACCGGACGCCTGCGGCTTCTACCGCGCTCGCGAAATCCGCGTTCTCGGCGAGGAATCCATAGCCCGGGTGGAGCGCGTCGGCTCCCACTTCGCGGGCGATGCCAATGATCTGCTCCGCGTCGAGATGGGCTGCGACGGGTGTAACGCCCTCGATAGGACAGGCCTCGTCCACGGCTCGAGCGGCTACGCCTCCCGCATCGTCCGCGTGCACGATCGCTGCGCTTGCAATCCCGAGTCGTCGGAGCGTGCGAGCGACACGGAGTGCGATCTCGCCCCGGTTTGCGATCAGGACCTTCCGGATTCCAGGTACGCTCGTCATCGCGCTTCCTCCCGCTTGCTGCGTCTCCGACCCGACACTTTCGGCGATCGCGATTCGTCTCGTCTTGTCGAGTGGGGCTCGGTGCTCGCCCCGTCCGACGAAAGGTTGTCTTCGAGGCGAGTGATGGCCTGTTCGAGACGAACGAGAGTCGCATCGGATTGCCTGGCCGGCTCTGTCACGATTCCCCCGAGCAACGCGTCCGCGAGTTGATCCGCGAGGAGTCCGGCATCGAGCTCGCCGTCGCTGAATACGAATCGCCAGACCGCGTGCTCGATTCCGCCGTAGAGGAGGTCTCGAATCACGCTCGGGACGAGGTCGGGACGAAGGCTGCCACTCGCGACTCCCTCTTCGAGCACCCGAAGCGCGAGGCCCGTATAGCGACGATTCAGCTCGAGAATCGCCTCGTCGTAGAGTGCGACATCGGGACGCGCCTCTCGGATGATCACCCTGCAGAGACCTAGATCGGACGTAAAGGTATCGAGGTGTCGGCGGATCACGAAGCGAAGCTGATTTTCCGTCCCGCGAACCGCCCGCAGACCCGACTCCGTATCACGGATCAGCTTCTCGTAGAAGCCCTTCATGACAGCGATCAAGAGGGCTCGCTTGCTCTCGAAATAGCTGTAAACGGTGCCCTCGACGACGCCTGCCCGCGCGGCGATCTCCGCAACCGCGGCCGCTCCGTAGCCCCGCTCGGCAAAGACCGAGCGGGCGGCATCGAGGATCTCGGCTTCGCGCTCCGCCCGCGGTCGACGCGTGCGCTTCGGGCGCGGTTTCGTATCGGCAGGTGCTGCCACAGTTCAATTCCCCTCGAAACGGGGCGATCGCTTCTCACGAAAGGCGAGGAAGCCTTCCTTGGCATCCTGTGTGCGCGCCATATTCGGGAGCATCAGCTGGGTGTACTCGAAGGCCTGCGCGAGGGTCATGTCCTCGATCGCGCGGAAGCCGGTCTTTCCGAGGCGGATTGCGGTGGGTGAGCGATCGACGATGACGGACAGGAGTTCGTCGATGGCCGTGTCGAGTTCGCCTTCCGGAACGACACGATTGAGCAACTCGGCTTCGGCTGCTTCCGCGGCGGACCAACGGGCGCCGGAGATACACCACTCGAGGAGTTTGCGTCGCGGCATCGCCCGCATCATGTACGGCAGGATCATCATCGGGAAGAGGCCGATCCCCGTTTCGGGCACGCCAAAGGTCGCGCTCTCGACGGCGATCGCGATATCGCAGGCACACATGAGACCCATCCCGCCGGCCAGGGCATGACCGTTCACTCTGGCGATCGTGGGCTTGCGGGTTCGCTCGAACGTCTTGAAGAGCTCGATGACCGGATTCTCGGGATGGGCGGGATCGACCTCGAAAGGAGAGTCGTTCGCGCTCGCCTGGAGGTCCCCTCCCGCGCAGAAGGCCTTGTCTCCGGCGCCGGTCAAGACGATCGCCCGAACCTCGGGATTCTTTTCGGCGGCGAGGAGGGCCTCTGCGATCCCGATGGCCACATCGTCGTTGAGTGCATTGCGCTTGCGGGGACGATTCAGGGTGATCCACTGGACCCGGTCTCGGACCTCGCTCAATACGACGCGCCCCTCTTCACTGCCCTGTCCACTCGTTCCGTCCATGCTCAGTCCACCTCGTCCCGACGGACATCTCGTCTATACTGAGTAAAACTCAATAAAAAAGATATGCAAGTCAAGACATTTAGAGGGAACTATGAAAGAATATCTGACAATATTGAGGTCACCTCGATTTCTTCGAGGCGCCGACCATGGCCGGGAGGGAGCGCGGGTATGTCAGCCGGATTTAGCCTCAACGAAGACCAACAGGCGATTCTCGATGCGGCGGATCAATACGCCCGGGAGCAGCTCGCCCCCCTCGCCAGAAAGATGGATGACGAGGAGTGGTGGCCCGACGAAGCGTTTCGAGCCCTGGGCGCGGCGGGTTATCTCGGGATCACGGTTCCGGCGGAGCTCGGAGGAGCCGACCTCGACCTCTTTTCGAGCGGGCTGGTTCTTCAGTCGTTCTCCCGCTGGAACTACGCACTCGGTCTCTCGTGGGTCGCGCACGAGAACCTCTGCATGAACAACATCCTCCGCAACGGCTCGCCTGAGCAGCGGAAACGCTATGTCCCAGGACTCTCCGACGGGCGTCTCATCGGGTGTCTCGGACTGACCGAGCCGGGTGCGGGCTCGGACGCTCTCGGGGCGATGGCCTCCACCGCCGTCCGCGACGGCGACGACTACGTCATCAATGGGCGCAAGCTCTACATCACGAATGGGCCGATTGCGGATGTCTGCTTGCTCTACGCGAAGACCGATCTCGATCGAGGGACTCAAGGCATCACGGCGTTCGTCGTCGACATGCACTCACCCGGTGTCACGGTGGCGCAGAAGATGATCAAGATGGGCTTTCGGGGATCACAGACCGCAGAACTCGCCTTCGACGACTGCCGTGTTCCCGTGGCGAACGTCCTGGGGAAGGTGAACGAGGGGGTCAAATGCGTGATGAGCGGACTCGATCTCGAGCGCGCGATGATCTCGCCGATCTGTGTTGGCATGGCGGAGCGCGCCCTCGAGCTATCGATCGCGCACGCCAAAGACCGCAAGCAATTCGGTGAACCGATCGCCAACTTCCAGATGATCCAATCCCGTCTTGCTGAAATGGCAACCCTCGTCGACACGATGAGGATCTACAACTACTACGCGCTCTCGGCACTGAACGAATTGCCGCTCGGCGAGGGCGGGCGCGGTGAGGTGCACAGGATTTCGGCGACGTCGGTGATGTATGCAGCCGACTCTCTCAACAAGGTCCTCGATCACGCCTCGCAAATACACGGTGGAGTCGCCTACATTTGGGAGACGGAGATCAACCGGCTGTATCGGGGGATCAAGCTGCTCGAGATTGGCGCCGGAACGACCGAGGTGCGCAAGCTGATCATCGCGCAGGAGCTGTTGAAGGGCTGAGACGACACCCATGAGCGATCCCGGAGTGGCTCCTTCGAGCGAACGAATGCAGGCCGCCCGAAGAGCGCTGGCGATGCTCGTCGCGGTCAATGTGATGAGCCAGCTCGATCGTCAGGTCATGAACGTCTTGATTCCAAAGGTCCAATTGGATCTAGAGCTCTCCGACGCGGCGGCCGGTTGGCTCGTCGGGTTCGCCTTTGCGATCTGTTATTCGACCGCGGGATTTCCCCTGGCACGCATTGCGGATCGCGGCAACCGAAGGAACTTGATCGTCGTCGCATTGGCGGTGTGGAGCGCGATGACCGCGTTCTGTGGGATGGCACGAAATTTCGCCGAGCTGTTCATCGCGAGAATTGGGGTCGGAATCGGCGAAGCGGGATGCGCCCCGGCGGCCCATTCAATGATCGGCGACTATTTTCCGCCCTCCTTCCGAGGGCGCGCCCTGTCGACCTATCAGCTCGGCGTTCCCTTCGGAATCCTGATCGGTTCGGTGGTTGGCGGCTCGCTCTCGGACTATTTTGAATGGCGCACCGTCTTCTTCGTCTTCGGCGTTCCGGGCCTGCTGCTCGCGGTCGTGACGCGCTTCGTCTTGAAAGAACCGATTCGAGGTCACTCGGAGGCCCAGGATGGAGGTTCGGTGGACGTTCGCGTCGAGCCGATCTCGGTCGTGCTGCGCTTCTTTTCCGAACGACCGGCGATGCGCCACATCCTTGTTGCAGCAACGATCCAGACCCTGGTGCTCGGAGCGCAGGTGACCTTCAACTTCACCTTCTTGACCCGAATTCACGGTCTCTCGGGAACGCAGGCAGGGCTTGTGTTCGGTCTCTTGACGGGTGTTTTCGGGGCGATCGGAACCTACGCGGGTGGATGGCTCGGAGATCGCTTCGGCGCACGTGATCCGCGCTGGTACGTGTGGTGGCTCGGAATCGGCGCGGCCGTTTCGATTCCCTTCTCGGTGGCCGCCTACCTCGTACCGACGACTTCGGTTGCAATCGCGATGCTCTCGATCAGCGTGGTCGGGAGTTATATGTACGCCGGGGCGACCCATGTCGTTGCGCAGTCCCTCGCAAAACCTCGCATGCGCGCGATGACGGCGGCAATCATGCTTCTCGCGATGAATCTGATCGGATATGGCCTCGGGCCGCCGATCGCGGGGATGCTGAGTGATGCCCTCGGTGGAGACGAGGCTCTACGCTATTCGCTGGCGATCATGAACGTCGGACTGCTCTGGAGCTGCGTCCACTACGCGCTCTGTGCACGGACCTATCGAGACGACCTGAAGGCCAAGGCCCAGCAAGATCAGATCTGACCTGTGTGGATCGACGTTCTCGGGGTTCAGCTCGGTTGCCAGGGTGAGGCCGCGACCTGGCTCGGGTCTTTGGCCAGCGCCGGATAGATCGTCTCGTCGCCGACTACGCCCGCCTCGAAGAGTGCGTCCGTCGTCGCCTCATCGAAGCCGAGATCTGCGAGGATCTCCCGCGTATCCTCGCCGACCAGGAGCGGCCCGCCCTGAACAGAGGTAGGCGTGTCCGAGAATTGAAAGGCGAGCCCGGGGTGGCCCAGCTTGCCCACCATGCGGTGGTTGTATTGTGCCACGAGCTGGTCGCGAATGAGCGCGGGTTCCTGCCAGAGCTTGATCGCGGCGTCGCCGGGGGCGAGTTCGCAGGGTACGCCCGCGGCGTCGAGCCGCTCGAAGCTCGTCTGGCCACTCGTGGCTGAGAGCGCATGCTCGAGCAACTTGGCGACCTCTTCGTCGTCAGCGCTCCGGGCCTCGCTGGCTGCGAATCGGCCGTCCGACGCGAATTCTTTCAGATCGAGCGCCTTCGCGAGTGCCTGCCAGTGGGCGTCCGTCGTGAGCGAAAGACAGATCCACTCGTCCGATGTTGGATAGAGTCGCACGCCGGCTGAGAAGCCCGTCTGCATGCTGTCGAGCATCGGGCGTTCGACGCCCCCTCCGTCCGGCCTCGCAATGGCGTGGCTCGCATTCAAGAGCTGAGCGTTCACGATCGCAGTCTCGCACCATTGCCCCTTGCCGGTCTTCTCGCGCTCGAAGAGCGCCTGGCAGATCGCAATCGCGGCGAGGAAGCCGTTGCCCGTGTCCCCCATGTTGGTCAGGGACCACATCGGCCGCCCCCCCCGCCCGCAGCCGCCGTCCTCGTATTCGACACCCGCGAGGCAAGCTCCGGTCTGGTCGTTTCCGGGAAGTTCCTCCCGTGGCCCGTGTTCGAAGCCGCGAGTGTGGCAGTAGACGAGTCGGGGAAAACGCTCCTTGATCGAGGCGTAGTCGATGCCGAGCTTGACGGCTGCCCGATATCGCATGTTATGCGTGACGACATCAGCGGATTCGAGCAGCCTCTCGACCACCTCGTGGGATCCTTCGTTCTTCAAATCGATCGCGATACTGCGCTTGCCGCGATTGCAGCACATCGCGATCTGCGTCGAGTGCCAGTACCAGTCGTAGAGGGCGTTCACCTTGATCACTTCGGCGCCGAGGTCCGAGAGGATCTGGCCCGCGTAGGGGCCGGCGACCGCGAGCCCGAAGTCGAGCACCCGGATGCCGTCGAGGGGACCCCGGGCGAGCCGCTTGCCGGTATCGGTCGCGGCCGCAGGCGTCGCGAGTCGCGCCTCGGCCTTGATCTCGTCCGTGTGCTGTCCAAGGGTCGGAGCGGGCCCCCGGACCTCGCCCTCTGAGGTTTCGAGGTTGTAGAGGACTCCGACGGTTCGAATCGGCCCGATCTCCGGGTCGTCGAGTTCGACGACGATTCCGTCGTCGAGGAGCAAGGGGTCGGTCAGTCCCTCCTCGGGAGTCCGGATCTTCTGCATGCAGACGCCGGCGATCGCCGCCGCTTCGGTCCATTCGTCCGCCGTGAATTTCCGGATGGCCTGGGCCATCGGTTCGTAGTAGTGGTCGAGGACGAACATCTCTTCGACACCGAGCCCGAGCCGCTCCGGATCTTCGCGCAGGGTGAGATCGGGGGTCGCGTTGAGGGTGTCGCCTGCGGCGGCGGTGAGGATGAAGCGAGGGTTTGGTGGCCAGGCGTGAACCCAGCGACCATCCTTGCATTCGAAAAGGCCCTTGGGGCTTCGACTGTCGCCGATCCAGGACATGAAATGCTCGGCGTCCAGGTTCTCCGCCACGCCGAACGCCATGACGCCGGCGGCGAGGGCACCCTGGAGGAGGGATGTGTCGACGCGTTGCCCGCGACCCGTCTGTTCGCGCGCGCGCAGGGCGGCGCTGATCCCGGTGGTCGCGGCGTAGGCGGCGCCGAGGCTCGGGAAGCGCGAAGCCGGGAAGATCGGCCCTTCGCGCGGTGCACCCTGGAGGCGGTCGTAGCTGACTTCGAAATCCGGATAGAGCGGGTCCTGGCCCGCAAGGTGCGGCGCAGAACCACCGACCCAACCACGCTGCTCCCATTGCAGCCCCGATCGAGCGGCCACGAGCGCGTCATATCCCGGACGGTCGGAGTGGCTGTTGCCGAGCCCGTATCCGGTGATCGAGCAATAGTTGAGGCGCGGATTGGGTTTCGCCAGGGTGTCGTTGTCGATGCCGAGCCGTTTCGTCGTGCGGGGGGCGATGCTCTGGATGATCACGTCCGCCTGGCTGGCGAGCGCGAGGAAGCTTTTCTTGTCGTCGTCGCTCTTCAGATCGAGGACTGCGCTGCGCTTGCCGCGATTCCATCCCCTGTACCCGGGCTGCTCGCGAAAGGGGTCATCGCCGGGAGCCTCGATGCGAACGACATCCGCTCCGTGATCGCTGAGCAGCATCGTGGCGATCGGCCCCGCGATGCCTCGCGTGAGATCCAGTACGCGAATTCCGTTCAGTACACCTGCCATCTAGTTGTCTCCGTCGGTCGCGATCGCTCGCCGCGTTATTCGATTCCGGTCATGTTGGCACCGTTTTGCCAAGTGATCTTGCGGATTTCCTCCGCCGGGACGCTTTCGAAGAGTGAATCGATCTTCGAGGCAGCGTCGGGCCAATTACAGCACGGATGCGGAAAATCGGTCGACCACAAGATGTTCTCGACCCCTAGGGCGTGGCGCTGTTCGACGGCTTCCGGCTCGGATACGAAAGTCGCGGCCATCTGGCGTCGAAAATACTCCGACCGTCGTAGCTCGACGCCCGGAAAGTCGTAGTGCGCGTCCATCCGGCTGTCGAGGAAGCGAAGGTAGCCCGGAAGCCAGAAGAGGCCGGGCTCTACGAAGACGACCCGCAGGTCGGGGTGGCGCTCGAGGACGCCGCTCAGGCCGTACCAGGCGAGGGTCTCCGCGATGGCGAAGCCGGGAAGGGAAGTGAAGATTCCCTTCTGGGGAGTGGGGTCCCGGCGGAAGACGTCCCAGAGCGACTCCTTCAGCGTGAGGTGGTTCGCGACGACGATTCCCGTCTAGGCGAAGGCGCTCCACAATCTTTCGTAGCGCTTGTCGTGATAGTCCGGCATTCCGACTTCGCTTGGGAAATTGGGGATCTGGATCGAGCGCGCGCCCAGGTCTGCGAGCCGAAAGATCTCCTGGATCGCGTAGTCGATGTCGATCAGGGGCATCATCTGGTAGGTCATCAGGATTTGCTTGGGATCGATCGAAGCGAATTCGTAGAGCGAGTTGTTGTAGGCGCTTGCACATTCCCTCCACTCCTCCCCGATCGGGTAGACCTTGCTGGTGAAGTCGAACTCGGAGTACATGACTTCGCATTGGACGCCGTCGGCATCCATCGCCTCGAGTCGGGCCTTTGAGTCGAAATAGCCCGGGTGTTGGGCTGCCTCGAGGTCGACGAAATCCTCGAGCTCGAGCTGCTGGCCGTCCTGAAGTTCGTCGCGCCTAGCATCGAATTTCGACATCCCATCGTGCCACGCCGCGTGGTGTCGGCTCGCGAGGTTCTTCTTCACCTGTTCGGTGGTGATGACGCAGGGGGAGTCGGCCGAGAAGAGGCGGCGGGGGGTTCCTTCGCGCATGAGGGTCTCCTTTTCTGGAAGGGCTCGAATCACACACGATCCGAGCGGCGGGGAGCCGTCGGCCCGGCGGACCGTGGCCGCGGACCGGGAGGATCCCGCTTCGATGAGAATTTATAGTAAAGTAATTTTTCTAAATGAGCAGGGACCCTTCGAACGAACGAGGTGGCGTGGGGAGGGGCCTTTCGTGACTCGGCCGGGTGCGCGTTCCGCCGCCCTGCTCATCGGGATGGACTTCGGTCGGCGTCCGTGGCCGTCCGTCGGAACTTGGGCGGGCGGTTCGCGCTAGCCTCCCGATGGCCGCGCGGGCTCTTCCCAACCGGCGGGGAGTATTGATGAGCGACGCGCCGGGGGGCGAGGGATCGGCCAAGGGGGGGGGCGGTAGCGGCGGCGGTCATGCGATCTCGTTCATACTGATCACGATCCTGATCGACACACTCGGATTCGGGATGATCGCGCCGGTCATGCCCCAGTTGATCTCGGAGTTGACGGGCGAGGGCTTCGCCGAAGCTGCGCGCTACGGCGGGTCGCTGATGTTCCTCTTCGCGCTGGTCCAGTTCTTTGCGGCGCCCATCCTGGGAAATCTCGGGGATCGCTTCGGGCGCCGCCCCGTCCTGTTGATTTCGCTCGCCGCGCTCGGACTCGACTACGTGTTGATCGCGCTCGCTCCTTCGATCGTCTGGCTCTACGTGGGGCGCTTCATCTCCGCAGTTGCGAGTGCGACGTTCGCGACTGCCAATGCATGGGTGGCCGATGTCAGTGCCCCTCGAGATCGCGCCAAACACTTCGGCTTCTTGAGCGCAGCATGGGGTCTCGGTTTCATGGTCGGCCCTGTGATCGGCGGGCTGCTAGGCGAATATGGTGCACGGGTCCCCTTTTGGGCAGCGGCTGCTCTAGCGCTCGTGAATGTTCTCTATGGTTTCTTCGTTCTACCCGAATCTCTTCCCGTCGAGTCCCGACGCCCGTTTGCGTTCAGTCGAGCGAACCCGATCGGGGCGCTGCTCCAGGTTCGACGTCATCCAATCGTACTCGGACTCCTGCTCGTTCTGGTTCCCTACCAGTTCGCACACGACGCGAACCCGGCGGTTTGGGGCTACTACACGATGTTCAAGTTCGGCTGGTCGGTTTCCGACGTCGGCTGGTCACTCTTTGCGGTGGGAGCGACCATCATGTTGGTAAACGCGTTACTGGTCGGGCCGACGATCGCGAAGCTCGGGGAAAAGGGTGCCGTATTCCTCGGCTTCGGAGCGATGTCCCTGGGCTTCTTCGTCTTTGCTTTTGCGACCGAGAGTTGGATGATGTTCGCGGGCATCGTCCCCTTTGCTCTGGTCGGTGTGGCATCGCCCGCCCTGCGTGGGATGATGTCCAATCGGATTCCGGCGGACGCGCAGGGTGAGCTGCAAGGCGCGATGTCCAGCCTCACGAGTCTCACGATGATTGGCTCGCCGGTCTTCATGACCGAACTCTTTCGCGCTTTCAGCCACGAGGAAGCCTCCCCGGTCTTCCCGGGCGCCCCTTTCCTGGCGGCAGCGCTCATCGCGCTCATGGCAATGCTGATTTTTTCGTTCGCGTCGCGGACCGCCGAGTCGAGCGCCCCGGTCGATATCGCAAGGTAGGGGCCGGCCTGGTTTGGCGCGACCCGGGCGGTATGGCAATCTGCCGCGATGACGTTCCAAGCGAGCGAACTGGAACGCGTGTTCCGTGAGTGCTTCTACTCGAACTATCGAACGGTGTTGATCGGGGGGGGGAGGAGCCCGTCTATTTCCCGTCAGCGGATCCGGATCGAGTTCCACTCCGAGCCGTTGCGCCCCATCCGGATGCCTCGGGGTCGACTATTGAATCGTCGACCCTCCTCCGCTCGGTTCGCCACCCGGTTCCTGCGCGGGGCTCGATGCTTCGCCTGTGACGGGAAGGAAGACGATCCTGATCGCCTGCCGCTCACTTTCGGAGCCGTGCAGGTCCCGCTCGTAGCGCCATTCTCGGACCGCGCGGAGCGCGACGCCGTCGAAGAGTAACGGTGGGCGCGAGTCGACCACGATCGGGGCAAAGGTGTCGCCACGCGGGGTCACGCCGAATTCGACCACGGCATAGCCTTCGATTCCGGCTCTTTCGGCGAGCGGTGGGAAGTCGGCGAGAATCCGGTCGAGGGGGACGCGCCCGGAGGTCGCGGAGGAGGCCCGGTCACGAGCTGCCTCGACCCATTGCCGGTAGTCCGGGCCGCTCTCGGTGAGTCGGAGGATTCTCAATCGCTCCCGAGCGTCGTCGGAGGCGAAGGAGAGGGGCGCGTCCCGAACCAGTCCACGATAGGTTTCCATCGCAGCACTCAGGCTCCCGGCGAGTTCATGGCAGAAGCCTTGAATCAGCAGCAGCGAGTGTCGGATTTCGCCGGCCTCCGCGGACGCGATCACTTCTCGATCGGCCCACCGCCAGACCCCGTCGCAATCGCCGCGTTCGTACGCACGGTAGGCATCGGTGGCGCCGTCGAGGAGTCGCGAATCGGTCGGCATCGCGGATCGCGTCGGGCATCCGAGCAGAAGCAGCGCGGAGACCAACACGGCACCCGCATAGAGGACAGTGGATTGTTTCGGCATTCGCATCGATCTCCCGAATTCGCATGGACCCCTCGAATATACTCGAAGCGTCCACGCGAGAGAACGCGTGTGGTCGTCTACGTCACTCGCCTCGACTCAGTCCCGGCGTGCCGCGCGGGCAAGGCGTTCCAGCAGCGCCTTCTGCCGGGCGATGATTGCGGGGTCCGTCAGGTCCCCCCCCACGAGGGTTTCGAAGATCCGTTGGGACTGGAAATAGCCCGTCGTGAGGTTGAACATGGCGATCGTTTCGAGCGCCATGTCGACGCGGTCGCCCTCGCTCTCGTTTAGCGCGCCAAGGCCCTCGATCGCCTGGGTAAAGAGTCGGTCGAGCCAATCCTTGATGAGCCGATTGCCGGTCGACTCCGGATCCCCCTGGAGCGCCCGCTGGAAGAGGCCGGACATCTGGGGGTGTTCGAGCAGGAGATCCGTCATCACTCCGGACAGGGTCGCCTGAATTTCTGCGGGGGCGGTGCTCCGCATGTGCAGATCCATCGC
>JAPYTP010000092.1 GCA_029941885.1 Myxococcota bacterium | reverse complement strand
ACCCAGGATCAAGGTGAGTGACCGAATTTCCTCCTCGATTCATGCACCAACGCCTCGAGTCCCGCCTGCTCATACTTCCCGTCAGCGCGGATCCACCCGATACAGCCGATCTCCCGGCTCCGTGCGTTTCGATCGACCTGTGAGTATCTCGCCCACGTCGACCACCGCCGCATGCGCGGCGGTTTCGGCAGCGGCGCGGCCCCCTTCGTTTCCGGAGTATTTCCGAACGCGCCCGGCTCGCACGGCCTCGTATTCCGCCGATCCATGTGGCACGAGGATGAGTCGCCCGTTGGCTCGCTTTGCGTCGATGCGAATCACCACGCGGTCGTCGCGGTCGATCTGCTGGGGCCAACGCGTGAGCCGGCCGTCGATGCAGTCGAGATCGCAGGCGACGTAGGGGACTCCCTCGTGGATGCTGAACCAGAGTGTGCGCGAACTCGCGGTGCCGACGATCTCGAGTTCGAGCTCGTGCAGCTCGTCGAGGGCAACCCAGTCCATCCCGGCGAGGTCCACCTGCTCTCCCGAGCGCAGTGGCCCGCCGGCGAACACGAAGACCGGTCCGTCCGCCCGCGACAACAGGAAGGCGCCGCCCGCGAGCATGGCGAAAAGCAGGCCGACGATTGCGGCGAGGCGGCCGATCCACCCCATGCTTCGCGAAGTGTTCTTCACGGTGCCCTCCCTCCAACTGCCTTTGTGAGCGCACGCTGGGCCAGTGCGCTCGAACCCCACCCATGCGTCGCTTGCCGCTCCACTGCGAGATCACAATGCCTGTCGCGCTGACCGTTCCATCTTGCGCGCGGTCAGCGGGTGGCGCCTCCGTAAGGTGGATTGGCGATGGAGCGAAGAAATTCGATGACATCTCGAATCCGCTCGTCCGAGAGGGTCATTCCCCGAGGCGCCATCATGGAGGACTTGCCGATCGCGAGTCTACCTTTTTGGATTACGGTAAAGAGATGCTCGTTCGAGAGAGCGTTCATGTAGTTGCCATCCGAATGCTTGGCTGGCTGTGGGACTAGAGAATCCGCAAGCGGCCCGTCGCCGTGTCCCCGCGCACCGTGGCAGCTGGCGCAGTACTGGGAATAGGACGCCTCTCCGAGCTCGAGGCCGGTGGCGCCGGCGCCTTCCGATTCATCCTCTTCGGCGGAGGAAGTCGAGGCGGCAAGCGTGTGCGCATTCGGCAAGCTGGCCAGCTTCTCATTCAAGAATGCGAGGCGCTGTCCGACGCGCTGCAACCGTTCGCGCTCCATGTCCGCGCGCACCTTATCTCGGATCGCTCGCGTTGTCGGAGACTCGTTTGGGTCGACGTCACTGTCCGCGCCGCATCCGGCGACGGACAAGATGAGGGACAAGAGTGCGCAAGGAGCGATCGAGGATAATTTGCGCGGCGATCCCATGTCGTGGATTCCCTTCTGGTGGTGGTTCGGATCGGTGAATCGGGCCAAGGATAACCAGCCTGCGGGCCGGCTGTCGCGTTCTTTGGCTCCGATCCGAGCGACGCCGGTTCGGGGTCGCAGGCTCGATTCCCCGGTCACTGCGTTGAAACGCCACGGGCCAGCAACTGGGCGTCACGACTCGAATCACCTCGCGACTTCCTGCGGGTCTACGGAGTGAAAACCGATTTCGAGAGCGACTCTCGCGAATCCTCGGTCGTTGATCGATTGAGTCAGACGATCTCCCCATCGGCCTCGTCGGGCTCGAGGACCAGTGGCTGGCCGCAGGCGGCTGCCGCACACAGTTCGCGCGCCAGGGCAATTCGAGCCAGTAGCTCGATCGGCGTGCCTCCGTGGTCGTCGCGTGGCTGATTGGATGCCGGCAACGGCGTGCCCTGGTGACCGTACTCTCCGCAGACCTGGAAGCTCAGTTTCTCGGCTGGATCGAGCACCGGGATCTAGCGACTTCGGAAGAGGGTGAGAGCGCGGCGCACGTCACCGAGCGCCACCTTTTGCGGAGTCGTGACCAGCAGGAGCACACCGTGGCTCTTTACCTCATGAGCCTGGGTGAGTTGGATGTCACCCGTGGCCGAGTTCTGCACCACGGGCAAGGAGGAGCGGGAGTTCCTCGATTGTCGGAGCGATGGCTGAACTCGCCGGTGTGTATTCGAATCTGGAACGTGTTGTTTTACACCCGTTATTGAATCTGCAGACTTCCGGTGTTAACGGGTGTGGGTGTGCTGCGAAGGTGGCCGGGAGGACGAACCTCCAGCGGAATGAGTCGACGCTGAGCTTCGGATCGGCTACCCATACGTCGCTCTGACTCGCTGTTAGTTCTGTCATCCGCGGGTGGGTGCCCTTTAGAACCACAATCAAGGCCGGAGCCTTTGGCGGATTTTGCCGAAGGTACCTCCCTAGGCATTGTGGGCTTAGGGCAGTCGAACGTCTGACCCGCGGCTCGCCGACACTTGATGAGTCGGACTCTTGCCTCTTGCATTCCGATGGAACTGTGGAGAGCCGAGCGGATGCCCTACCGCCGTCGTTCGTCGGCGCGCATGGTGCTGAAGCTACTTGACTAATGCGGGGGGCAGCGCGGCGAAGGTCACGGGGGAGGCTGAGCGCAAGAGAGTATGACATTGGCACCGAGGTCAATGTGAGTCACAAAGCGGGACATGGGGGACAGAACTTGCGCGACACGCTCAGCGATGCGGACGACGGAACACGAACCACCACCGCGTGCCTGCTGGCGGCGGGGACTGGAAGCCGGCTTCGCCCCCTCACAGATTCCATTCCGAAATGCCTCACTGAAATCGACGGCACGCCCATACTCGAGCGGTTGGTGTGGTGCTTGCGCGAGCAGGGCTTCGAGCGTCTCGTGGTGGTGGTCGGCTATCTCGAGGAGCGAATCCGCAGATTTCTGGACGACTGCTCGGGCGACATGGTTGTCGAGTATGTGCAGAATCCGCTCTATCGGACCACCAACAACATCTATTCCCTGTGGCTGGCTGGGAGCAAGATCCAAGAACCCTTCTTGCTGGTCGAAAGCGATCTGATCTTCGAAGCCGACCTGCTCAAGGGGCTCCTCATTCCCGACAAGATCGCCGTTTCGCGCGTGCTTCCGTGGATGAACGGCACGACGATATCGATGGATTCATCGGGCCACGTAGCCTCCTTCGAGAGCGGCACCCCGGCAGCGGGTGGCACCCCGGCGGCCCGAAGAGACCGCGCGTACAAGACCGTCAATATATGCAGCCTCTCTCGCTCCACGTGGAGCCGCGTTCTTCCGCGCCTGGAACGAGTGATCGCGGATGGCAGGGTGAATGAGTACTACGAGGTCGTGTTCGCAGAGATGGTCGCCGATGGAAGTCTGTCTTTCGAGTGCGTCGTATTCGGTCCGGACCAGTGGTACGAAGTGGACAAGCTGGAGGACCTGCACGGGGCCGAACGAATCGCGGGGCAGATTGCAAAGCTAACGGAGCCCTTGCTCCCAGCCTTGTTGCAGCCGGCTGGGGCGCGCGCATGAACTCGGGGGAGATGACGGAAGAGAGCGGCGCGCCTGACGAGGAAAACTCCGCGCTGCAAGCGTCCCCGCTGCTCGATTACGCCACCGTAAGCCGCTACTGGAGCAATGCTAAGCCGTCCATCATGGGTCCCTACATGATGGACGGCTTCGGATTTCCCGGCAGTGCGGGAACTACCGCTTTGATGCCGAGTGCGAGATTGTCGAGCGGCTGATCCGCAGCGCGGGGATCAATTCGGATGGGGCCGTGCTGGATCTGGGTAGCGGTGTCGGCTTCTGGGCGGAGTATCTTGCTCAGAGGTTTGGCAAAGTCATCGCCATCGAAGCGAGCAGGCCTCTGTATGAGGCGATGGCAGCGCGCTGCTCCCAATATGCGAACGCCACTCTCTTGAATGACGACGTGATGGCCTTTGAGCCTTCGGATCGCTACTCGATGATCTTCCTCGGTGGCATGCTGATGTATCTCAACGAGAGTGATGTCATCGAGCTGCTCGAAAGGGTGACGCACTTCCTCGAGCCCGGAGGTATCGTCCTGTGTCGTGAGAGCACAGTACGAAGTGGCACGCTCACACGACAAGGCGATTATCAGGTGGTGTATCGCTCCGTTCAGACCTATTCGAGTCTGTTCAGCAAGTGTGGCCTCTCGGTGGATCACGTTGAACTCAATACGCCTTATTTCTTGATGCAGATGGGCTGTGAGTTCATCAAGAAATGGAAGGCCATTGTACCCGGTCCCCTTCAGATCATTCCCTTGGTCGGGAGGCTGACCTACGCGCTCTTGCGTGCGGGAGGGGCAGGGCTCCGCGCCTACCCGACGCCTTGGGGATCGGCTTTCCGGAGCTGACGAATCACTTTTTCGTGTTGCGTAAGGACTCCAAAGCCCAAGTCGACGCTCGCTAGTGATTGGGAAATCGCGGCATGACCTCCAGGGTTGCCCAGATGTTCCTGTATAAGAACATTCCGAATATTGTCTCGGTTCTCGGAGTCGTTCCTCTCGCGATGCTCTTTCTCGAGGACGGCTTTCAGTACGTCCTCCCCCTGCTTCTCTACAACAACGTCATGGACGACCTCGACGGGATTCTGGCTGCGAAGTTGGACCTCGAGAGCGAATTCGGCGCGACCCTTGACAACGTCTGTGACGCGGTCGCTCACATGATGGTCGTCATGGCCGTCGGCATGCATTACGGCGGAATCTGTGCCGGGTTTTCGCTCGCCGCCGCGATCTCCATCCTGGTGCGCGTCGTCTCTCGTTTGACCCCCAATTCACGGGCCGGTGGCGGTTCTCCCACCAATGAGCTGATGCGCCATATCCTGTTCGCGTTGGTCATCACGCAATACTTCGAACTTGCCCCGGAGCCCTTCCTCGCCACGGCATTCGTTCTGAACATAGTGTCGATGCAAGTTCCGTATCCGCTGCGTTACTCGATTCGAAGTCTCGCGACTTCGGCCACCGAGGTTGCAGGGGTGAATGTCGCGTTGGGGGTCGCTTGGTTCTTTCCGATCACGGCCTCAACGAATGCCGCGTGCTTCATGGCGACATACTTCTACTCGCTGGCGGGTGGAGCTCTTTCGTGGCCATGGAAGGGCGAAACGGCGGCATAGCGAATTCACCGATGCGGAGAGCTGGCGTGATCCTCCGCGATCAGGAACGCCGTGGCGAACGCGAGTGCGATCGCGGAGATGATCACGAAAATCGTAAGCAATGCTGGCCATCCCTGGTCCCGGATCACTGCGCCAGCCAGTGGTGCAAAAATCATCGTGGCGCCGTAGCCGAACGCATCGATCAGCCCGATCAGCACTCCTGATCGGGCGCGTCCGAATTGAATCGAGAACACACTCATGGGGATGTAGTAGGCGGGCGATACCGCAAGCCCGAAGACGAAGGTCGCAGCTATGGCAACGCCCAATGCGGCCGGAGCGTGCAGCCCCAGCTCTGGCAAGAAGCGAATCAATGCAATAGACGCCAACCCGACTGCCAGTAGACCACCCAATCCGAGAATCCGACCGAATGGGGTCAGTCTGTCGTAGAGCAACCCCCCCGCCAGAACCGAGATGAACGACCCCGCCGGAAAGGCCGCCGAAGCCATTCCCGCTTCTCCTGATCCGATGGCGAAGTTCTGCTTGAAATACAAAGGCAGGAAGCTGATGAACTCCATCTGGATTGTCATCGCCATCATGGCCAGGCAGATCAGCTGGACGCGCCGACTCTTCGCGAAGTGAATCAGCGCCGCTCCCAGCGTCCCCTCCCAAGGCAAGCTCCTCAGCCGCGGTTCTCCACTCTGCTCGTGTTCGTGCCTGGGCGACACCAGACCCAGCGGGACAGGGCTGTCCTTGAGCAAGAGGAAGTTCAGCAGAACGATCACCGCGGTGACCAACCCGGATACGTAGAAGAGCCAGCGCCAAGGCAGAATCAGCAACAGCGCGCCCAGAAAGAAACTCGAGATCACGCTGCTGGCTCGCGAACTGGTCGCAATGACACCCCAAACCCGCCCGTGCCTCCCTCCGTCAAACCAGGCGCCGATGAGCTTTGCCATCGCAGGCCAGGCGCCCGCCTTCGTCAGCTGGGCCAGGAAGTTCATCAGCATGAACAGGGAGTGCGCCGAGGAGGCGCCGAAAACGACCGTTGCAACGCCCATCAACGACATTGAAAGCAGGAAGAGGCGGCGCCCACCCAGCGCGTCCGCGATGGCTCCGTTGGTCAACTTCCCTACAAGAGCGCCCGCCGCTCCCCAGCCCAGCAGGGCACCGAAGTCGGCCTCATCCAAGCCGAGAGCGGGGTCGCTGATCATTTCCGGAGATGTGATCGAAACCGTGGTTCGGCACAGAATCAGTCCCGCATAACCGCCGTACATGCACAGGACGGTCGTCAGCTCCCGGCGCAGCCGACTAGGGGCTGGCTCTGTCACTGTCGTTCGACCCAATGCCACCGTGCGAGTTCGTCTCCCTCGCTGATCGAAAGGATCATTACGCCCTCCCGATCTCGCATCGACGTCGCCGCGTCCTCACGGGAGCGGAAGAAGTGCATCCGGCTTCAGGTTGGACTCGGCGGGCCAAGTAGTCGAGCCCGACGAACCTCCGCCCGGAAGCACGACGCTCAATACTGCGTCTGGCGGATCCACCGTTGGAACACCTCTGGGAGTCACCGTTAGCCGGACTGGAGTCTGCGCGGCAGGGCATGTCGATTCCACTTCGCAAGCTTTCCCCAACAGCCCTGGAATGAAGAGTGTGTCGCGCGCGCAACAAGCGAAGAGTTGCTTCCCCCTCGATCCGGATCCATTGAGGCGTGGGCTTCGTTGTCAGAGCGGCGCCAACGATCATTCCCTGCTCGTCACACTCCATTCCGAAGTTAGCTCCACCGTGATCATGTCGAATCTCCCGGTGAATCCAAAGCCGGGCCCTAGGAGATTTGAGGATTGCGTCCGGGTTCAAGGTCCGGGCAGCTCGAAAGTCCAATCACCGCGGGTGCTTGGAGCGAGCGCCAGGTCGACGACGACCCTGCAGCGAGCGCTCTTCGCGGGGCCCCGGCATTCCGCAGATGACGCACGCAGCCCCTTCTGGACGTGCCACAGCTCCGTCATGCGGCTCCCAACCTCTTCGAGCCGATCTTCGATGAGCTATTGGACCGAACCGCATGGGGCCGTCCGAGGGAGCTTCGTCACGTCGTCGAGTGTGAAACCGGTCGCCTGTGCGGGGCGGATGAAATGGAGCTGCTTGAGATCATCGGAGAGAAGAGGCGGTAGTTCGAGGCCGTGCGCGTCCTGGGCTCCACGAGCTGGCGCGTCCGTTCTATCGAATGATGGAGGTCGGAGCGCCAGCAGCGTTCGCGAGTTCGCCGATCGTCAGATACTTCGCCAGGGTCGAGCGTGGAGCAACCTACGAGTCCACTGCAAGGTTCAGCGAAGGCCATTCGCACTGTGACCAGATTGTGACCCAATGGGCTGGAGCGCATCACCGCCCCATCCCCCGTTCCCCAGCTCGGCACTTCCGGTGAGGAGGAGGAAGCAGGCCTCGAGGAACGATTGGCGTATCGATGGGCATGACTCGAATCGCCTCGCGATTTCTTGTGGGCCTACGGAGTGGAAACCGATTTTGAGAGCGACTCTCGCGAATCCTCGCTCGTCGATCGGATGAGCCCGGGGCGGGGAGAGTCCTGCCGTTCAGCAGCGGTCCGAAATGGGGGGTGTACGGCAGACAAAGGGCCCATTCGCGCTCGGCGTCAGGGTGTGATTCGATCTCTCGAGTGCGCTGCGGCAATCGGGCGACTGCGATCGGATCGATCGCCAACCCGCCCGCTCAACTCAGGAGGTGATCATGTCCGTGACCGACTCGCTCAAGATCCATCCCGGGGATATCCTCGGATGGCCCAGTCTCCGGATCCAGTACCCGACCGAACCGGCGAAAATCGCTGCGCTGCTTCCACCGGGCCTCGATCCGAGCGAGACCGCGAACGTCTCTCTCAACATCTACTGCATCCCAGTGCCCGATGAGCCAGAGTTCGGGGTCGTGATCGACGTCGATGCCGACTACCGAGGGGTGAAGGGTCGCTATTGCCTCGGCTACGGAATCGATCAGGAATCCGCGATCTACGTAAGCAAGGACATGAACGGGCAGCCCAAGTTCCCCTGCGAGATCGACTACTACCGGCTCGGCGGGAGCGTGCGCGCCCGCTGCACCCACCAAGGTTACACGTTCCTCGAATACAAGGGCCGGTCGGCCGGCGCGGCCAAGCTTCCGGACGAGGATCACGACCACCAGTGGTGGATCAAGGTCTCGCGCGCCGTCGGGGGCGCCGAGAAGGCGTATGACATCGAGCCCCACGTCGTGATGGTCGAGTCACGCTCGAAGCCCGTCCACCGTGAGACGCTCGAGGGCGAACTCCGGCTGCTCGAGAGCCCCTGGGATCCGATCGCGGAGCTCTTGCCGATGGCGGGAGAGGCAACGGCGCATCTGTCCACCGCGAAGCCGCTCGAGCGTTCGATCACGCGAGGGGGCAAGCTCGACCCTGATGGCTTCTGGCCCTTCGTCGATACGATCGGTAGCTCGCGATGGCCCGGCAAGATGGGTGGTCCGATGCGCGAGATCGACTGGAGCACGTATCCGGAGGAGTACCGCTAGCCTGGGCCTGGTCGGAACGGCGGCAAGACGCCCGAGGCTATGCGACGCCCGGAGAGGAGTAGGTGCCCGCTGATCTGGCGAGGCCGGACCGCCGTCGATGCGAGGTCCGCACAGAGTTTTCGTCGAGGTAGTCTGCGCGGAAGCAGCGAAGTGTTCGGATCGTCGGGTCCCCGCCGAGTTCGGTCGCGAGATCACCCTCGTCGCGATAGTGGGCGCGCTCGAGCGCGCGAAGCGATGCGACGTTGTTCTCCAAGACTCGCGCGAAGATCGAATCGATCGGATGCGTCCAGAAAGACAGCAGCGAGTAGATCGCGATCACCTCGCTTGCGATCCCCTTCCCCCAGAAATCGGTGCCCACCCAGTAGCTGATCTCGGCATCCGTGTGAGCGTCACCGTCGATCGAGTTCGAGCCGTGGGGATTGTCGAAAAGCATCCGAATCTGACCGACGATGCGGCCCTTCTTTTCGATCGCTCGCACTTCGTGGTGCTTCGACTCGTTCGAGATCTCGATCAGATCTCGCGCCATGCTTTCGGTGAGCGGGTTTGGGTAGTCCTCGGGGAGGTGTTGCCAGATCGCGGGATCGTCCAGGAGCGTGCAGAACTCGGCCGCTTCCTCGGACATCCATCGGCGCAAGACGTAGGGGTGTCCCCCGATGAGTGCGCTGTGACGGCGCCTCGCCCGCTCGCCGCTCGGGGTCGTCCGTCCGATCGTCCGGTCATGCGCATGGGCCTGGAGCCGCCGCAGCATCGCTAGTCGCGAGGTCGGATCGCCGCCGTCCGCGTCTCGCAGAAGGGATTCCGAAAGGTCCCAGAGTGTCTTCGAGGTCGACCGGGGGTCCGTTCGCGCCAGGTCCGCGCTTCGTAGGACCCGACGGGCCTCTTCGTCGAAGGCCGCCATGAGCGCCTCGAACGCCGAGGGTGCCGAGGGTCCCGAGGGTCCCGAGGGTGTTGTCGGCCGCGTGGGTTGCTGCTGCGGAACCGCGGTGAGTTCTTGGGGATCGATATCGTTGATGTCGTCGGTGCAGGCTGCGGTGACCCAACCGATCTGGACGGGGTCGTAGGCGAGTTCGATTCCTCGGCGACGACAGAAGTTCAACTCGGGCTCGTCGAGGATCCCGTTGGATCGTAGTCGGTGGGGATCGAAGTCGGCGAGTCCGATTGGTTCGCCGACGGTCCTCCAGCTTGATGGCTCATCGTGGGACATGGCACCCCGTCACAACAAGACCAAGTCGCGCCGGAACGTCAACGCGGGTGTGATGCCGACGCGAGACTTGAGACGATATTATGTAGGAAGTCACCGGGGATGTCGTCGAATCGAATCGACTAAAGCGTGGATGCAGTCGAGAATCGGGGGGACATTTCGGATCGTCGCAAACGTGCGGGTGGGTTTCGCAACGTAACGTCATTTGCGGCTCCAGGGTTTTGGAGGGGCTCCGCGCCTGCCGCCCCATTCTCGCCCGTTCACAGTCCCCAGTGGTTTCGATTTTCGGTCTCCCACCGGCAGCACTTGGAGAATTCTCGAGCCCACGCGGCTCGGGCAGGACCGAAGGAACTCGACGACGAAATCGGGTGGTTCGTACCGATGGCCCCGGACCGCCCCGCCCCATTTTTTTCCCGCGAAGGGCGCGGCTCAATCGAGTGGTGAAACCAATCGCCACGAACGTCGCCCGCCCGATGCATCGTACGGACCCGGACGCGTCGAGCCCGGTTGCAAGATCAAGCCGACTTTTGGGCGATTCGGCGGCCCTGTGCGATGACTGATGCAGTTTCGTACCGTGCTGTAGAGTTGCGGCGGCTTCGCATGCCACCGTTCTCTTCGAAGGGTCCGCATCGAAGCTCGAATCAGGTAGCGACCAACGCCGATCGTCGGGGCCTCGGTTGACGACGAACGCCGACGCGGGGAGCGAAGAGTGGCGATACCGAGCCGGTACGCGGCCGGGCTAACGAACGGAACTCCGGTGCTCGGAGCCTTCTGTTGTCTCGACGGATTTTCCGTCTCGCACATCTTTGCGAGGGCTGGCTTCGATTTCCTCGTGCTCGACCGCCAGCACGCGGCCTACGACTGGCACGAACTCGAGCAAATGTGCTTTCGCATCCGGTCGGAGGGAACCGCCGTCTTCATCCGAACCGGCTCGGCTGCTCAGCAGGAGATCGATCTGGCCCTCGATCTGCCGGTCGAAGGCATCGTGATTCCCAACAGCGCCTCCTTCGAAGAGGCACAAGAAGCGTTCTCGTTCACCAAGTATCCGCCGCTGGGGATCCGCTCGGTGGGCAACGAGCGTCACGAGGCCCTGCGCGACGTCGGATCGCTCGGTGATCCGCTGGTCGGGGTGCTCGTCGAGCACCCTGGTGCCGTCGACGCGATCGACGAGATTCTCTCACTCGGATTCGATTTCGCCTGGGTGGGGACTCACGACCTGGCCTCGCTGATGGGAATGAAGCCCTGGGATCCCGACACGGGCGAGATGCCCAGCGAACTCGCGAAGGCGCTGGACCGCGTCAAGCGCTCGGCGGAGTCGCATGGCGTGCCCTTTTGGCAGCCCCCCGGCCAGGGAGTTTCGATTGGAATCGCGGATGTGGATGCCCGTCTGGTCCGTCAGGCGGCCGAGCAGGCCGTCGCGAAATGGAAGAGCTGATGAAAAAGAGTGTTCTGATCCCGGTCCCCATGATCGACCCGAGCGGCCCCGAGCTCCTGATGAAAGAGGCCGACGTCATCGACGGCACCGAGTTGAGCGAGCATGACGCGCCGCAGACCCTCGCGAGAATCCAGGGCATCTACTCGCAACCGGGCATTCCCGAGCACTTCGCCTGTACGAACGCCGTGCAGATGGCGCGGATCCCGAACCTGGAGGTGATCGGCGTGAGCGCCTCGGGCTTCGACTGGATCGACACCGACGCGGCGACCGCGCGAGGCGTCGCGGTCGTGTACTCGGCGGGTGCGCAATACGCCGCTGTCGCCGAACACGGAATCGGATTGATGCTTTCCCTCGCCAAACGAATCGCAGTCAGCGATCGGGCACTGCGCGCCGCACCCTTTCCGACGCTGCAGCACTACACAGGTAGCGACTGGCCCGGTTTTCCCGAGGAGATCGACGGCAAGACTCTCGGGATCCTGGGTTTCGGTTTCGTGGGCCGGGAACTTGCCCACAAGTGCAGGACGGCCTTCCGGATGCCGGTACTCGCCTTTGATCCCTACTACGATCCCCTGGACGCCGGGCGCCAGGGCGTCGAACTCTACACGCAGCAGGCGCGACTCACCGAAATGCTTGGCCGATGCGATTTCGTGGCGTTGACGCTGTCCCTCGGCGAGGAGACCCGACACATCGTCGGCGAGGCCGAGCTGCGTGCGATGAAGTCGAGCGCCTACCTGATCAACATGTCCCGTGGCGGCACGGTCGACGAGCGGGCATTGGTCGCCGCCTTGCAGGCGGGCCAGATTGCGGGAGCGGGACTCGATGTGTTCGACCCCGAGCCTGCGCGACCGGATAACCCGCTGTTTCAGATGGAGAATACGGTCGTTACACCGCATATCGGTGGCTGGGTGCGCGAGGCGATGCCGAGGCTGGTTGCGCTCACCGCCGATGGGATGCTCGCCGCGCTGCGCGGTGAACGGCCCAACCGCCTGGCCAACCCCGAGGTCTGGCCGGCGTTCCTCGAGCGGCGAGCCTCGGCCGACTACTCGGCCGACTAGAGGGTTCGAAATCGTGGCGGCCCGTCATGCGCTGCTAGGCGGGCTCTCCGAGCGGCCGCCGGGGATCTCCGGGCATCTCGATTAGCTCGATGCGTACTCCGTCTGGATCTTCGACGATCACGACCTGGGATCCCAGATCGGGATGCGAAAATCGCGATGCCTCGAGTGCGCAGGCGCCTCCCTGGACCAGCTTCGAAACCGTGTTGTCGAAGTCACTGATGCGAAGGCCAAGGTGGCTCAGCCCGAGCTGGGCTCGAGGCCGAGGCAGCGCGTCGTCGGGAGGCAGGTCGAGGTGCTGGAGCTCGATTCGAGTGCCGTCGCGTTCGAGGAAATGCGCGCGCACCGAGACTTCATCCCGTCCCAACAATTGGGCCGACGGAGAAGGACCGTCCAGCTCGAAGCGGGAGATCGGCTTGAAGCCGAGCAGATCTCGGTAGAAGCGGAGCGCCCGATCGAGATCCGTCACACGAATCGCGATGTAGGCCAAATACTCGATCGACATTGAGGCAGCCTCTGTTGGCGTCGACGAGCGTAACCCAGTGGCCTCCATCGGTCCGGTCGTGTTGCGCTAGCGTCCCGCGAAGCACTCCCACGACCGCATCCGGACGGTTTCGTGCCCGAGAGGAGGATGGATTTGGCAGACAGAGGACAGATGATCGTCGACCAGCTCAAGCGCTACGGGGTCGAGTACATCGTGTGGCTCCCCGATAGCGAGACGAACTTCATCAACGCCCCCATGGAGTGCGACCCGGCGCTGAACATCATCAAGTGCTGCTCCGAGGGGGAGGCACTTGCCATCGTTGCTGGGCTTCACATGGGCGGAAAGGGCGCGGTGGTGTTGATCGAGAACAACGGCCTCTTCGACGCCGGAAACGCCTTGCGATGGATCGCCGATTCGAGATTTCCACTGGTCTTGTTGGTCGGTTATATCAGCTATCGATACATGACCGAAACTCCAGAAGGCCGGATCTGGAGCGACGACTACTGGCCCGGCGTGCGCGATCTCACCGAGCCCTTCATCAAGGCCTTCGATATTCCCTACCACCTGATCGACTCGGACGAGGACACCAAGCTGATCGGCGAGGCGTTCGAAGAGGCCAGGAGTCGCTCTGGGCCCGTGATCGCCCTGCTGACGAGTGCCGACGGATATGTCGCAGGGACCTAGCAGGTCGGTTCACGATGACCCGCCACGTGGGCCGCGCCCAGTGTCGAAACGAGAGATTGGGGATATCCGATGATGCAGCGCAGCGAGCTTCTCGAAACCGTTCAGGCCATGACGACCGACGAGATCATCGTGCCGGTCATGAGTGCGATCAAGGGCTGGAGCGAACTCCCGGACTACTTCTTCTGGTGTACGGCCATGGGCTATGGGTCCTCGGTCGCGCTGGGTCTCGCGCTGGCGCGACCGGAACGCAAGGTGATCGTGCTCGACGGCGACGGCAGTCTGCTCATGAATCTCGGATCCCTGGTCACGATCGCGGATCTGGCCCCGCCGAATCTGATCCATGTCGTCCTGGAAAACGGCCTTTGGGAACTTCCCGGCTCCATCCCGATTCCCGGCCGCGGCAAGGCCAGTCTGTCGGAGATGGCGAGGGCGGCCGGAATCGAATCCATCCACGAGTACGACGAGATTGGCGAATTCAAGGCCGGTCTCGAATCGCTGCTCCACGCCCCGGGCCCGACCTTCGTGTCCGCGAAGGTCGCGCCCGGGGCGGGGGCGGGTCTGCCGCAGCAGACGCTCGTCGGGATCACCCGAAGGCTGGAGGAGGCGCTCGCCGCTGCTCCCCAGGCGTAGTCGCGGACCGTATCGAGGCTCGCCCGACCGGATCATGTGCCCGTTCAACCTTCCGCGATGAGTGTCGACTGACGCTTGCGTCCGAGCAGGCCGAGCAGGCCGAGCAGCACTACCCCCGCTGCGAGGCTGCCGAAGGTTCCCGGCTCGGGAAGCAAGCGCACCTCACCCCAGGTCGGCGGCCCGAACTCGTCCAGTCCGGCGGGCCAGTCCGCGACGTCGCTGACATTATAAACGTGTCGGACGCCGAGGCCGACGAGCGGCGACAGAAGCGTCTCCTTCCGCGCGACGAGTTCGACGTTTCCACTCGAGAAATAGCGGCCGTTGCGTCTCAGGACTTCGCCGCCGAGGCTCAACCAATAGACGTAGCCGCGCTCCGACGCCAGATTACTTGCGATGTATTCCCAGCGAAAAACCAGGAGAGACGGTCGAGTCCCTCTGTGAAGCCCTTCACAATCGAGATGAAAAGTCCGGAGGTCCCGGGGGTGGGGGCACGCCTGATTGCGAGCACGAGAGCGGGCTGGGTCGAAGGCCCGTGAGAATCGGCCTGCGGAGCGTTCCCCCGATACGCTGAGGTGCGTGAGCCTCGGGAAAGATCTGGTATCCTGACCACTACGCGCGCGGGAGGCTTCCATTGTTCACTCCACACGCTTCGTACCGATTTCGTCGTCGCATGAGCGCGATCTCGTCGAGCGCTCTCCTGACTGTCTTGGCTCTTTTGGTGGTGGTGGGCTGTGCGGGCATGGGACCGCCGGCTTCCGAGACCGGGTATCGAGCGAACGTCACCGTGCGAAGGACCGACGCGTCCGGCGCAGGAATGGCACTTGAGCGAGTCGTCGAGTTCTACTCGATGGGCAATCGCAGACGAGAGGCGCGCGTCGACGGTCAACGGGTCACTTTGATCGATCGTCCCGATCTGCGGATCAGCTGGATGTTGAATCCCGCGACGAAGTCCTTCGAGGAGTACCGGTTGAGGAGTCCCGAGGCCGCGATCAGTGGCGCCCCGAATCCATTCGGCCCCCGCGCGAAGGCCGTTTTCGAGTGGCTCGGGACAGAGGATCTCGGGGGCCTCGATACCCAGAAATTCGCCGTCGAAGGCATCGCGATTTCCGGGCACGCCTGGTTCACGACCGACCTGATCCCGGTCCGGTTCGTCGGGACGCTCGACACGGAGGAATCTCGGGTAGAGCTGGAGATCGAATACACCGAAGTCGAGAGGCATAGCCAGGCAGCCTTTCTCTTCACGATTCCTCCAAACTATGCGGGGTACGAAACGCGCAAGCAGAAGTCGGTCCCGTCGGACAGAGAGTTCGAGGACGCTTTGATTCGGCTGAGAGAAGAAGCGCGGCGCATCCCACGACCGCACCTTCGGTAGCGGACGGATCCCGGCTGTGTGTCCATTCGAACCTGAATGGACGCGGACGCCGCTCCGCTTCGCCTGATTCCGCGCACGGCGCAGGATCGTCGTCTCTGGAGATCTGGTCGCAATGTCATCCGCGCTCTCCGGGCGGGTCGCAACCGGATATGCTCTGCTGTCGAAATTCAGCTTGCGAGGCCACATGCCCCAGAATGATCTGATCCTCTGCGGAGCGACGCTCATGCCCGATCCGACCCACCCGGGGCCCAACGGTCTCGAGACCCAGGTCGAGGCGGCGAAGGCGGCGGGTTATGCCGGCCTCTCGCTTTGGAGACTCCATGCCGAGGCGGCAGTCGAGTCGCTGGGTACGCCCGAGGCGGTACGGGAGAAGGTCCTTGGATCGGGCCTGCGGGTTCCGCTGATCGAGGCGATGATGCCCTGGGATGAGCATGATTTCGGGGCCGGCATGACCAGTACCGAGCCCTTCTTCGAGATGGCTCAGGACTACGGGGCGAATTCGGTGCTGGCCGTGACGATGAAGAGGGAGAAGCTCGAGATCGCGCCTGCCGCAAAGCGCCTGGGGGAACTCTGCATGCGGGCCGCGGATTTCGGGCTCGGGATCGCGACGGAGTTCCTGCCCTGGTCGGGCATCCCGGACCTCGAGACCGCCTGGCGAATCGTCGAGACGAGTGGCGCCGAGAATGCGAGCTTGCTGATCGACGGCTGGCACTGGCAGCGCCAGCCGGGGGGGCCGTGTCCCGATCTGCTCCGCACAATCCCTCCCGAACGCATCGAGGTGTTCCAGATCTGCGATGCGGCGGCGGTGCGAAAGGACGATCCGCTTGCCGAATGTCTGGAAGACCGCCGGTTGCCGGGAGAGGGCGCCGTCGATCTGGTCTCACTCGTGCGGCTCCTCGACCAGATCGGCGCTCGGCCGATCATTGCGCCCGAGGTCTTCAATGTGAAGCTCGCCAATTCGGGAGCCCTGGAGATGGCGCACTTGGTTCGTGCGAGCACGGAACGGGTGTTGGGTCTGGCGAGACTCGAGGGTGGCGCCGATGAGTGACCCGTCGTCGCAGTTCGTCTGGGGGCACATCAACATCAACGTCCGTGGTCTCGAGCGGTCGATCGAATTCTACGAGCAGCTCGGCTTCGAAATATTCATCCCCGGTATTCCCTACCTGGGCTTGACGTTGGATGCGGACGCGGCGGCGATTCCCGCGGACGGCGCGCTCGCGTTGGGCCTGCCGCCGGAGGCACGCGGTCGCGCCTGCATCATGCAGCTGGGCAGCGGTTTTCCGAAGATCGATCTGACGGAATTGGCCGTTTCGGGACAGAAGAGGCCGCTTGCCAATGGCGACCTCGGGCTGGTCCGCCTGTGTCTCGCGTCGCGAGATCTGGAGAGCGACTACGAACGCCTCCGCGATCTGGGGGTGGAGTTCCTGTCCGCCCCCCAGCGGGCCAAGGACGGTCTCGCGGACATCGTGACCTGCGTGGATCCAGACGGCACTCTCATCGAGCTGCTGCAGATCCATCTCGAAAAATGGCCGCGCCCGCTCACAGGCGAGTAGCGAGGGCATCCGGCGATGGTTCTCGGGCGTGAGGCGAACTGGCCTCGATCGTAACGGCGCTGGCGCTGATGGGGACGGGGTGGCTGTCGACGAGGCGGAGGTTGCCCGGTTCGTGATCAACGTCTCGGTGCGAGCTCGAAGAGCCACAGATAACCGGACGTGACCGCTTCGACGGAGATGACGGTGTCGCCGGCATATTTTCGGGTCAACTCGGCGGTGAGGGGCGCCAGGAGCGGGCCGCTCTCGATCCGGACCAATTGCCGCTCGTACAGCTTGTCCCCGACCCGAAGCAGGATGCGCCCATCCTTCTCCGCCTCGATCGGCCAGTGTTTCCAGAGCTTGCCCCACCATGTGGTCATGTAGCCGCTCGGGATATAGGCCTTGCCCTCGTGCTCGATGATCCAGGTCGTGCGCGAGCGTGCGGGCTCGAGGAGCTGGAATTCGACCTCGCGGGTGTCGTGTACGAAGGACCAGTCGGGCACGGGTGCCCCGACCAATTCTCCGCTCGCGAAGGGTCCGCCGGCGATGATCGCGAGTGGCCCATCGGACAGGCGAGCGGCGATGACGAGGCTGCCGACGCAGACGATCACGAGGGCGAACAGGGCGAGGGTGATTCGTTTCAGCATGCTTATTGGATCTCTCTCGATAGGTGTCAGCGCGCGGCGCATGACCCGGATTCCGGAGTCGGTGGGGAACAATAGCGGGCCTTTGAGGAGGAACGCTCGACACGAAGTCACGAATGATTTCGCGTGGAATTCTGCCTGGCCTATCCTTGGCCAGAACGCATGTCGGGAGTCGCAATGAAAGAGTCGAGGTCGATCAGTCGCCGTGAATTGGGCCAGATGGCTGCAATTGGGATGGGGGCGGCCCTGTTGCCCGGCCACGCTCGATCAGAGGATCAGGCGCTTCCCGCCTACGCCCGGCGCGCGGACGCCGCGGTTTCGGTCACCGGCGTTCCGCGCGGCGCCCCCGCAGACGAGACCACGCGCGCCGTTCGTGCGGCTGCGCTCGCGGTGACCGATTTCGGCTGGCTCTCCCGCGGAGACACGGTCTTGATCAAGCCGGCTTGTAACTCGGGGAACGTCTATCCGGCGACGACGGATCCCGTGGCGGTCCACGCGATGATCGGACTGTTGAGGGAGCACGGCGCCGGACGTGTGATTGTCGCCGACATGGCGGGCGTGCAATTCCTTCGTTTCCATCGAGACGGACTCTCCGGGAGCACCCGAGAGCTGATGAACCAGAACGGTCTCGCTCGCGCGGCGGCGGAGGCCGGCGGCGAGGTGTACGGCTTCGAAGAGGCGGGCTGGGACGCGTTCTTCGAAGACGATCCGATGACAGCGGGCGCCTGGAAAGCGCCCGTGATGTTGCCCTCGATTCTTCGAGAGGTCGACCACATCGTGCTGATGCCGAGGGTGGCGCGCCATATCCTGGCGGGGAGCACCCTCGGCCTCAAGGCCGCGGTCGGGTGGTGGCGGCATGACTCACGTCTCGAATACCACCGGGACGCCGGAACCTTCGCGGAGAAGACCGCGGACGCCAACACGGTTCGAGCCGTGACCGACAGACAGCGCCTCGTCCTGAGTTCGGCGACCCGGCTGTTGACGACCTTCGGCCCGGACATGGGGCATGTCGCCGAGCCGGAAACGGGAATCGTTTTCGCAAGCACCGACATCGTTGCCCACGACATGATTTCGCTCGCCTGGTTGATCGAGAATCGGGCGGGGATGAATCCGGCTGAGCGCGACGGGATCATCGACGATCCGAACACGTCCGACACGATCGCCAACCTGATGAACAAGGTGGTGACGAATTGGCTCGGCGGTTTCGGCGAGGCACTTCGCGCCGAACGCCTTCGTCGTCACGACCTGAACCGGCTGGAAGACGACCGGGTCCTTGCCCGGGCCTGGGCCACGACCGGTCGACCCGGCCTCGCCGTCGTCGATCCAGATGGTTCCCTGCCCGCAGCCATCCGCACGCAACTCGTGGCGCGAACGAGCTAGAAACGGGACCACGTGTGTTCGGCGGCGATCCTCATTCGAGTTGGGTGCGACCGGCCGAACCGGTTCCCGTCGTCGCGAACGCCTGATCCGGTTCTGCTGGCCCCGTCAGGCCTTGGCGTCCCGGAGGCGTGAAGGGCAAATAGAAGACGGGCAGGACGAAGAGCGTGAACAGGGTCCCGATCATCATGCCCGTCGCGATCATCATGCCGATCGCATAGCGGCTGTTGGCGCCCGCCCCGACCGCGAGCAACAGCGGCGCGACTCCGAGTACCGTCGCGAAGGTCGTCATCAGGATCGGTCGCAAGCGCAGCGCGGCGGCCTCGAGAACGGCCTGTCGGCGGTCCATGCCCTCGACCGCCAGGTGATTGGCGAAATCCACGATCAGGATGCCGTGTTTGCTGATCAGCCCGATCAGCGTCAGCAATCCAACCTGCGTATAGATATTCAAGGTGACCCAGCCGAGCGCAAGAGGAACGACGGCTCCAAACATCGATAGGGGGACACTGACCAGGACGACGAGGGGATCCCTGAAGCTGTTGAACTGGGCCGACAGCACCAGGAAAATGAAGACGAGCGACGCCGCGAAGAGCGGCCCAAAGCTCTGCGATTCCTGGATCAACCTTCGGGACTCGCCCTCGAATCCCGCTCGATAGCCGACCGGCGCCACCTCACGGAGGGTACGCTCGAGGAATTCGAGTCCCGTTCCGAGCGAATGGGGTGGCATCATGGATCCCTGGATCGTGGCGCTGTTCAGCTGTTGGTACTGCGTCAAGGAATTGGGCTCGACTCGCTGATCGAGACGGATGACCGTCGAGAGCGGCACGAGATCGTCGCTGTCGGTTCGCAAGTAGTAGCGCTGCAGCCATTCCTTGGTCAGGCGGAATCCCTGGCCCGCCTGGGGGATCACCTTGTAGCTCTTGCCCTCGAGGTTGAAGCGATTGGATTCCGCCTCTCCGAGCATGATTTGAAGTGTATTGCCGATGTCCTCCATGGATATGCCGAGCCGCGAGGCGAGATCGCGGTCGATGCTCACGGTGATCTCGGGCCGGCTGTAGCGAAGCGTACTGTTGACGAAGCCGAAGAGGCCCGATCGGCGGGCGCGCGAAACAACTTCCTCGGAGACCCGGTCGATATCGTCGTAGTCAGCGGTCGACCCGATCACGAAGTTGACGGGGAGGCCCGAATCCGAGCCCGGGAGGCTGTTCCACCCGAACGTGAAGATCTCGAGGCCGCTGATCCCGGCGAATCCAGCCTGGGCCTCTACCTGGATCTCCTGCTGCGATCGCTCGCGCTCGTCCCAGAGTTTCAGTTCGAGTCCGCCGAAGACTTGATTCGGCGCGTTGAATTGCCACGAATGGGAAACTTCGGGAATCTTCTTCCAGACATCGGTCATCTGATCGAGAAAGTACTCGGTGTATTCGAGATTGCCGTAATCGGGCGGTGTCGCCACCACGAGCACGCTGCCATTGTCCTCTTCCGGCGCCAACTCCGAATTCGCGAGTCCGATCAGGATCGGCAGGCTCACGAGGATGACTCCGGCAAAGAGCAGCACGGGACCCCTCTGGTCAAGACAGGCCGAAAGCAGGACGCGATAGCGACTCTGCAACGCATCGAATTGTTGATCGAGCCAATTGGCGACGGTGCTCTGTCGATCGTGACTGGTCAAGAGGTAGGCGCACATCATCGGGCTCAACGTCAATGCGATCACGCCGGAGACGAGAACCGCGCCTGCCAGCGTCAGGGCAAACTCAGTGAAGAGCGCGCCGGTCAGCCCACCCAGGAAGGCAATCGGGAAATAGACCGCGGCCAATGTGACAGTCATCGCAACGACGGGAAGGGCCACCTGCCGTGCGCCCATAAGCGCCGCCTCGAGGGGTAACTCGCCAGCTTCGATGTGCCGATGCACGTTCTCCACCACGACGATCGCGTCGTCGACCACCAGCCCGATCGAGATGACCATCGCGAGCAGCGTGAGAAGATTGATCGAGAAGCCAAGGAGCCAGATCAGGAACAGCACACCGACCAGCGACAAGGGGATGGCGACGAGGGGGATCGAAACGACCCGCAGCGAACCGAGAAACAAGAAGATCACGAGGACGACGATGGCCGAGGCCTCGATCAGCGTTTCGATCACCTCTCGGAGCGCCTGGCGGATGTAGACGGACCCGTCGAAGTCCATGATGACCTCGAGATCCCCGGGCATCCGCGCCGAGATCTGCGGAAGGGCCGCCCGGACGCGCGAGGCCACGTCCAGCGGATTGCTGCCCGGCGCCGTCGAGATGGAGAGAAAGACCGCATCGCGCCCGCTGGAATAGGTCGCCAAGTCGTAGTTGGCGCTGGCCAGCTCCAATTTTGCGACATCGCTCAAACGGACGCGCCGCTCTCCCTCTTGGCGCACGACGATGTTGCCGAACGCCTCGGGGCTCTGCATGTCGGTCTCGGCGTCGACGCTCGCGCGCACCAACGCACCGTGGGTGGTGCCGGCAGCGGAAATGAAATTCTCTTCCCGGATGGCGTCATCGACGTCGATTGCGGTGACGCCGAAGGCGGCCATCTGGGTCGGATCGAGCCAGATCCGCATCGCGAACTCGCGATCTCCCATGATCTTGGCTTCTCCGACGCCATCGATCGTACTCAGCTCCGGCTGCACCTCGCGCAAGGCGTAGTCGTGGATCTGCTGCACGGACAAATCTTCGCTCACAAAGGCCAGGTACATCAGTGCGTCGTCACCCGTCGCGGTCGTGACGACCGAATCCTCCACCTCTCGTGGCAGCTCGAATTTGGCCTCGTTCACCTTGGCGATGACCTCGGAGAGCACCTCACTGGTGTTCTCCCCGAGTCGAACTCGGACCTGGATACGAGACACACCCGGATCGGACTGCGAAGTCAGATACTCGACGCCATCCGCTGCGGCGATGCGGCGTTGCAACGGATCGGTCACGAATCCCTGAACCGTTCGCGCACTCGCGCCCGGATAGATCGTGATGACGTAGATCACGCTCTCTTCGAGATCTGGAAACTCACGCACCGGCAGTTGGCGCACTGCCTGGAGCCCCATCATCAGCAGGAGGCTGCTGACGACGATGGCCAGCACCGGTCGATGAATGAAGGCGTCGGTGAAATTCACGCGGAAGACCTGGAGTCCCGAACCCGGAACTCGCGTCCCGGGCTCAACAGGCTAGAGCTGGATCGATTCGTCGACGATGACACGCACACCTCGATAGAGCTTGTTCTGCCCCGCTGTCACGATTCGCTCGCCGGCCTCCAATCCATTCAGGATGGCCGCCCGTCCTTCACGGACTCCACCGACCGTCACGATCCGAGCAGACGTGGTCAAGCCTCCGCCTTCCGCCGCCTCGATGACGAAGACGGCGTTGCCCTGGAGCGAGTACGTTACGGCGGTTTCCGGAACGGTGACCACGGGCTGGCTTCTCCCCAGGTCGATTCGCAGGCTCGCGAACATGCCCGGAATCAGTCCGCCCGGGGTGGAGATCCTCGCCCGTATCAGCAGGCTCCGCGTTGCCGGATCGACACGCGCATCGATGGCGGCGAGTTCAGCGTCGAAGGTCTGATCGGGAAAGGCGGGGATCGAGAAATCGATCTGCTGACCGACCTGCAATTGTGGAGAGAACCGGGCCGGTACCGTGAAGTCGATCTCCAATTCGGATCGATCCTGGAGGGTCGCGATCATCGTTCCCGGAGAGAGGTAGTCGCCCAGGTCGATGCGTCGAATCCCCAGTACTCCGCTGAAGGGCGCGTGGATCCGCTTGTTCCGGAGGCGCGCCTCTGTCTCGGCGAGTTGGGCACGGGCCTGCTCCAGATCGGCTCTCGAGCGATCGTATTGCGACTCCGCGATCGATTTCTGTGCCAGGAGCCGGCGATCGCGTTCGAAGAGGATCTCGGTCAGCTCACGACTTGCGATCTGGTTCAGGCGACTGGCTTGTTCGACTTCGTCGTTGAGAACGAGCAGGAGCTGTCCCGTCTCGACCTCGTCGCCGGAATCGAAGTGGAGAGCCGTGATTTCTCCGTTCGATTCGGAGGTCAGGTCGATTCCCCGGATCGCCTTGACCGTGCCGACCGCATCCAGATACGTCTTTCGCGCTTCCAGCCGGGCGACTCCTGCCGCGATGGTGACGGAGGGCGGCGTGTAGTCAGCATTCTCGCTCGCTGCTGACTGGACATAGAGGTACGC
>JAPYTP010000091.1 GCA_029941885.1 Myxococcota bacterium | reverse complement strand
CCCCGTCCCGTCGATCATGCGAGCATGAGCCGATTAGTCGTATTCCTCATGCTCGCTAGCCTGGTCGGTCTCGTGATGACCAATCGCATCAGTCTATCTTCCCTCGATCCGCGATCGGTGGGAACGACCTTCGAGGATCGTCAGGTCATCCGCACCAGCAATCAGGTCGAGGCTCGCTTCTCGCGCGTCGGCAGTATCGACGAGACCTACATGCTCTTCGGTGGCGACGCTCGGCAGAGACCCAATCAGCTCACCCACGCCCATCTCGCCGGTCTCCCGATGCGCTACGCACGCCAGATCGCGTCACAATATCCGGACTTCCATCGCTGCAAATCCCCGGGCGCGGCCCAGGCTCAAAGATTCCTCGAGCCCACGAATTTCGTGGCCGCGGATCGGTCCACCCGCGCCACCCTCGTCCATGCGCTCGATCTCTTCGAAGATCGCCTCCGCGAGGGGGGCGATCGCACCTGCATTCGAATCCGCGGCTCCGAGCTCTCGATGGATTCGGCCCGTGCCATCGAAGACGATCAGGACCTGTCGTCCCAGCTGATCCCCGCCTACTCGAAGAGCCGCATCGTCCTCGCAGAAGAAGCATCGATCGAGGATTGCCAGGCGCTCATGCGCTGAGCGCGGCTTCGCCCCCGGCTTCTCCACGAGGCCCCGAGAGCGGTATCCTCAGGACTCGATCCCGGTGCGCCACCCGAGTGGCCCGCGATGACGTCCCAGGAAGAGGCCCCATGGTTCAAGATATTTCGATCCCTCCATCCGAACACGACGGACGAGTCGCTCCCCGGCAGTCCAAGCACACCCCCGACGAGGTCCGCGCACACCGAAAGCGCGATGCCGCCCTCGGCTACCGACTCTTGGCGTCTCAGCATTGGGGCGACGCGGGAGACGGACATATCAGCGCGCGCGACCCCGAGCGAACGGATTGTTTCTGGCTCCTGCGCTACGGCGTGTCCTTCCACGAAGCGACGGTTCGAGACCTCGTCCTCGTCGGACCGGACGGCAGCGTCGTCGAGGGAGAGGGCTACATCAATACCGCCGCCTACTACATCCATCAGCCGATCCTCACGGCGCGTCCGGACATCGTGAGCGCCGCCCACGTCCACACCGGCTGGGGAACGCCCTTTTCAGCGGAGCGTCGGGCGATCCTCCCGATCACCCAGGAAGCCTGCATCTTCTTCGAGGATCACAGTGTCTTCGACGACGAAGAGGTGCAAGTCCAGGACACCGACGGCGGCCGCCGGATCGCGGAGGCGATCGGCGAGAACCGGGCCGTGATCCTCTGCAACCACGGTCTACTGACGGTCGGCAAGAGCGTTGCCGAAGCCGTCGGAAGCTTCGTGCTGATGGAGCGGGTCTGCGAGGCGCAAATGAAGGCACGCGACGCAAAGCCGATCTCGGCCGAGGGGGCGCGCTACGCGAAGGCGGACCTCGTGCGCTTCGGCGCAGGACGGATTCCCTTTCGCAGCATGGTGGCCCGACACGTCGGAGACTCGGCGATCGTCGAGTAGCGCAGGCGTCACGAAGGAGCGCTTTCAGGTTCCCTTGAAGTTCGGGCTCCGCTTCTCCGCGAAGGCGTTCATCGCCTCCCGAGTGTCCTCGCTGCCGGCGCTGCACATGAACTCCGTCGCGAGACCCACGTCGAGACTCAGCACCTGCTGTTGTTCGACCATCTTGTTGATCGACAACTTGGCCCAGCGGATCGCGCTCTGCGCTCCGTTCGCAACCTTCATCGCGTAGGCCCGCGCATGGTCCATGAGTTCGTCGGCGGGGACGACGTGGTTCACGAGTCCGATGCGATCCGCCTCCGACGCGGGAATCAGCTCGCCCGCCATCAGGTATTCCTTGGCACGGTGTGGGCCGACGAGCAGGGGCCAGATGACCTGGCCTCCGTCTCCGGCGGTCAGGCCGACCTTCACGTGGGTGTCGCCGATCCTCGCGGTATCGGACATGTAGATGACATCGCACATGAGGGCGATCGTCGCACCCAACCCGGCGGCGGTCCCATTCACCGCGGAGATGAGCGGCGTCTCGCAGTGAAGCATCGCCCAGTTGAGCGCTCGGCTCCGCATCGAATTTCGGAAGATGTGGTCCTCGGGATAGAAGCCCGTCAAATCCCCGCCCGCGCAAAACGTGTCTCCGGCTCCGGTCAGGATGATCGCGCCGACGTCGTTGTCGTAGGAAAGGTCGCGAAAGACGCGTTCGAGTCCCTCATGGAGGGCGAAGTTGATCGCGTTCTTCTTCTTGGGTCGATCGAGGGTCACGAGCGCGATCTTGTCCTCGATCTCCACCTTCAGGCTGTGCTCGCTGTGGTAGTGGCTGTAGTCCATGTGGACCTCCGGGCTGGTGTGAATGGAATTTCCATCAGGGCGATGGGCCAAAGCGCGAGCGAAGCTCGGCCTTGAGAACCTTGCCGGTGCTGTTGCGGGGAAGCGCTGCGATCCACTCTAGCTGCTCCGGATGCTTCTGCTTCATCAGTCCGGAGCGCTCGCAATGGAGGACGAGCGCATCGAGGGTCGGCCGCTCCTCACCCTCATCGCAGACGACGACCGCACAGCAGCGTTCGCCGCGCTCGCGATCTGGAAGTCCGATGACCGCAACGTCCGCTACGCCTGCATGGGAAGCCAGCACATCCTCGACCTCTTTGGCGCTGATATTCTCCCCCTTGCGGATGATGATGTCCTTGGCCCGGCCGGTGACTCGAAGTGAACCGGCTTCGTCGAGACGGCCGATGTCGCCCGTCCGCATGAAGCCCGACGCATCGAGTGCGTCTCGATCGAGCGCGCGGTCGAGATACCCGCGAAAGAGCATCGGCCCGCGAACCCGGATCTCGCCGTCCTCGCCTGCCACGCAGGCCTGCTCGTCCTCACCCACGATTCGAATCTCGACGCCTTCGACGGCGCGACCATCGGTCGCGAGCACCGCGTCGGAATCGCCGACGTGGTTGTACGCGAGGGAGGGACACTCGGTGAGCCCGTAGCCCGAGACGATCGGAACACCAAACAAGTCTCGCGCCTCCGCATGCAGGTGCGCGGGCTTGGCAGCGCCCCCGCCGATCAGCGCGCGCAGCCGAGGAAAGAGTGCGCGGTCCGGGCGATCCCGCTGGGCCCGCAGGTAGGCCCGCCAGAAAGCGGGACCGGGTCCGGCGAGCGTAACGCCGTGCCGTGAGAGCGCTTCGATCACGATGGCGGGTGCGAAGGTTTCCGAAAGAATCAGCGAATGTCCGACCCGCAAGGCCGACATGAGCAGGATGGGACCCCCGATATGGGCGTAGGGAAACACGAGAGAAACCCGATCGTCCGAAACGAATGCGTGGGGTTCGTCCAGACCGATCGCCGAGGCCAGCAGTGTCCCGTCGGAGTGGAGCGCCCCTTTCGGATCGGAGGTCGTCCCCGACGTGTAGAAGATCCAGCGCGTGGGATCAGCCTCCGCGGGCTCAACGGGGGGCAGGCTTGCCGGATCGCCCTCCGGTAGATCGGGATCGGCCTTCAGCCACCCGGGCGTTTCCGATTCTCCTCTCGCCTCATCGAAGAGCGCGGCGTAATCGGTGTCGTTCCAGCTGCCCGGCAGCACCGCCCACGCGGGCTTCGACTGCGCGAGGATGAAACTCACCTCCCGCTGGCCGTAGACGGGAATCAGCGGGACTTGGCTACAGCCGAGGCGCGCGAGAGCGACCGTCAAGACGAGCGACTCGATTCGAGTCGGGAGCATCCAACCGACCCTCTGTCCGGGCTCGATGCCGAAGGCCCGCAAGCCGGCGGCGACCCGCTCGCCCCAGTCGCGAAATTCGGCGAAGTCGATCTGGCGATCGTGCTCATCGAAGGCGATCGGATCGGTGGGCGTCAGGCTCGCCCGCCATTCGACGAGCGACCACAGATCGCGGGGCGCTCCGGCCCTCACCAGAGTTCGCCGAGGTGCGCTCGGGTTCCGCGAACCGTGGGGATGAAGGGAGCCACCAGCGCGGCGCGGCCTCGCCCGCTCCCCTCGATCGCCTCTCCGAGACCCGCAAAATGGCCAACCCAGTCCCGAGTGGGCTTCGCCTCGAGAAAATAGAGCAGGACCCGCCCCCGATTCTTCCACGGATTGGGCGCGATCGAACCGGGTGTCAGCTCGACGTCCGCGGGTGGCATCGGAAAATCCCGCGGTTCGAAGATCTGGACCTGCTCGATCGACGAATCGACGAGCGAAGCCGGCAGATGCTCCGCGACGAGCCAGTCCTCGAGTTCCGAGACGGGAGTCGAATCCGCGGCTTCCACCCAGACCATCACCATGCCCTCGTATCGATGATCGAGGGCGATCTCCGGTGGAACGGCGTGCTCGTCTCGCGCGACACATCCTCGATAGTCACAGAGCCAGGTCAACACGAGATCGCGGTCGCGACTACTTCTACCGGCGTCGAAGAGCGCGGCGGTCTTCGAATAGGACCAGATGAAATGCTCCTCGACGCTGCCCTCGACCAGGTAGTAGAGCGCCGCGAAGGATCCGACGTCGATCGAAGCAAACACCCCACCGTCCGCGGGATAGCGCAGGCCCTTGAGCTCCTTCGTGGCTACGAATCGCTCCCCCGCGAAGGCACCCGGACCGATCAGCACGGCGGAGTACATGTGGTCGCGCTCGAACCATCGGTGATAGGCGTCGAGGCTCGCGCGATGCGGCTCCGCGATCGCGATCAGGAGATGGCCGAGTCCGACGTGGGGATCGTGAATCACCCGACGACTCTACAGAGCGCGGAATCCATTGTCAGCTTGCGTCCGCTCCCTCGGCTTGCATGAACTCCATGGCACGCTTAGCGTGGCGCACTCGAAGAGAGTCGGTCGAACTAGCGATCGAGCCCGAATGCCGATCGCAATTCCTGCGCGATCTGGGCCACCGCACGCCGCGCGTCGGGCAAGGCGTCCAGGAACGTGACGAAGCTGTGCATCATGCCGTCGTAACGAGTGACGACGGTCGGCACACCCTCTGTGGCGAGACGGCACGCATAGACTTCCCCCTCGTCCCGCAACGGATCGAATTCCGCGAGGATCACGAGGGCCGGCGGCAGACCGGCCAGCTTCTCCGCGCGAATCGGGGAGGCGTAGGGGCTCTCGCCCTCGGCGTGATCGCGAAGGTACTGGTACCAGAAATAGCGGACCTCATCGCTCTGAAGCACCTTGCCATCGCCGGGGTCGAGGTGGGATGCCGTGTCGAAACGAAAGTCGATGACGGGGTAGATGAGCACTTGATAGGCGAGAGAGGGCCCGCCGCGATCGCGTGACAGGAGGGCGAGGACCGCGGCAAGATTCCCGCCCGCGCTGTCGCCGATCACCGCGAGCCGCGACGCATCTCCCGAGATTTCGGCGGCATATTCAGCGGCCCATACGAGGGAGGCGTCCTCGAGCCCGATCGGAAAAGGGTGCTCCGGCGCGAGTCGATAGTCGACGGCGATGACCATGCTACCCGATGCGTTCGCGATCGCGCGGTAGATCCCATCGTGGGAATCGAGATCGCAGACCGACCAACCGGCGCCATGGGTAAAGACTGCAATCGGGAGGCTCTCGCCCCCGCTTTCGACCGGCCGGTAGATCCGAATCGGGATCGTCCCCGCCGGCCCGTCGATCTCTCGATCCTCGACCGACCCAATCGGCACCGTTGCCTCTGCGATCGACTCTGCCGCGGCCTGACGGAGCAGGCGACGGTGCTCCGTGCCGTCCCGATCGAAGTCGATCGCCGGAAAAGGTGGCGGCCATCCCCTCGGCGATCCTGCGTGCGGTCGGATCCAGCGGCACGGGCGGCTCCCCTCGAATCGGCGGGGCTCCTGATTGGGCCGCCATGAGCCTAGCGCGCTCTTCGGACCGCCGTCCCGATGGAGCCCGAGCGCAGGAACTCATATGATGAGGTCATATGAACCCATCGAATACGGGAAGACCCAGATGCCCAACAGACCAGATTATTTCGATCGATATGAGACGATGGCCTTCGAGCGCAGCGAGAATGGCATCCTGACCGTTCGACTCCACTCGAACCAGGGGCCGGTCGTCTACCAATCCGCGCATCATCGCGACTGGGCGCATGCCTTTCTGGACATCGCCGCCGATCGTGAGAACCGCGTCGTCATCCTCACCGGGACGGGAGACGCCTTCATCGACGCCTACGATTGGGACAAACCCATCGAGACCGGGGAAATCTGGGATCAGATCCATTGGGAGGCAAAGCGTGTGTTGAGCACGTTGCTCGACATCGATGTCCCGATCATCGGTGCGGTGAACGGGCCCGCGACCATTCACGCGGAGTTGGCGGTTCTATCCGATCTCACGCTGGCTTCGGAGACAGCGACATTCCAGGACCGCGCCCATATCGCCTTCCAATCGGCCCCTGGAGATGGCGTCCACATCGTCTGGCAGGAACTCCTGGGCAGCAATCGCGGACGCTATTTCCTGCTGACGAGCCAGACCCTGTCCGCGCGGGAGGCCCTCGAACTAGGCGTGGTGAACGAAGTGCTCCCCCCGGACCGGTTGATGGCCCGAGCGATGGAACTGGCAGAGCAGCTGGCCACACTCCCCACGCTGACCCTTCGCCATTCGAGGGTTGCGCTGGTGCAGCGTTGGAAGCGGCTGATGCTCGAGAACCTGGGCTACGGTCTGGCCCTCGAAGGGCTGTCGATTCTTCACCGGGATTGAGATTCGGGCGAGTCCGGGCCGCCACCGATCATGCTCGTGGTGGAATCATTCGCAACACGCAAGCCGGGAGACCCATCGCGATGACGACGCCGGAGGCGAATCGAATCTGTTCGCTCTTCGGGGTGCGCCTGCCCTTGCTGATGGGCGCGATCACGCCCAAACCCGCTCTCGGGGTCGTCGTGTCCGATGCGGGCGGACTGGGCTGCATCGAGGGAATCTCCTCGCCGGACAAGCTCCGTGCCCAGATCCGAGAGTTCCGGTCGCTCTCCGACAAGCCCTTCTCCGTGAACTTCCCGCTGGCCTTCGGCGACCGGGCCCTGGTCGAGGCCCGCGCCAAGGTGGCCCTCGAAGAGCGGGTTCCGGTGGTCATGACGTCGGCGGGGAGTCCCAAGCTCCTGACGGCCACCTTCCAGGCCGAGGGGATCCGGGTCGCTCACGTCGTCGCCAGCGTTGCCCATGCGGAAAAGGCGGCCGAGGCCGGTGTGGACGCGCTGATCGCGGAGCCCACCGAATCCGGCGGCTATCGAGGCGCCAACGAGATCAGCATGATGGTCTTGATTCCAGCGGTTGCGCGCGCCGTGCCCGAGCTTCCCCTGGTTGCCGCAGGAAGCGTGATCGATCGCGCGGGATGGGTCGCCGTCATGGCATTAGGCGCCGATGGCGTCCAGCTCGGCACGCGCCTCGTCGTGACGCGCGAGGGCGCGGAGGTCTTCCCCGATTACATGCATCAGCTGGTTCTCGCCGCCGACGATACCTCCACGATGTCGGCAACCGGCGCGACCCGGCCGCGGGTAAGCAAGCCCGAACTCGCCGAGAGGGTGCTCGGGAACGCCAAGAAGCGCGCCCAGATGGGCCAGGTGGCGGCTCTCATCCACGATGTCCCGAGCGTCGCCGAGGTCGTCGAGGAACTCTTCTCGGGCGGACCGCAGCACGCCGAGGCGATCACAGCGGCGCTAAAGAGGATCGAAGTCGACCTGCGCTCTTCCTGAAGCCGCTCGGGGTCGGCTACGCTCAATGCCTCGACCAGATCGCGTGCGACTCGGTCCACACGTCCGATCGATCAATATTCTCTTCTCCTGCGGATCGACGCCCTGCGAACGGAAATAGATGTGTTGAACGGAATCGAAATTCATCCCGTCACGCCCGTCATAGGCGCCGAAGTCGGCGGCGTCGATCTCGCCGAGGACCTGGACGACGAGACCTTCGCCCGCATCGAACAGGCTTTTCTCGACCATAAGGTCCTCTTCTTCCGCAAGCAGAACGTACCGGTTGATCGATTGCTCGAATTCGCACGACGGTTCGGTCCCGTGTCTCTCCCCCCGATCGCACCGGTCCATCCGGATCATCCCGACGTCATGGTATTCGAGCTGACCGACCCGCGCGGCGCGGGCGCGGATACCTGGCATGTCGACGCGATCTACACCGAAACTCCGCCCTTGGGCACGATCCTTCAGGCCGTCAAGATCCCCGAACTCGGCGGCGACACGTATTTCGGAAACATGGTCGCGGCCTACGAGGCACTCTCACCGAAGCTCCGGGAGATGCTCTCGACCCTGCGCGCCGTGCACGATATCAGCGCACCGATGCGCCGCGCCGTCGAAAAGGGAATCCGAAAGCCCGAAGAACTCGAAACGACCCGCGAGAAGTTTCCACCGGTCGATCATCCCCTCGTGCGAACCCATCCCGAAACCGGCCGCCAGAGTCTCTTTCTGGCCGCCAACAGCACCACGAAGATCCTGGGCCTTAACGATCGAGAGAGTGACCTGCTGCTGCCATTCCTGTTCCAACACGTAACGTCCGGGGAATTCCATTGCCGCCTTCGTTGGGATCTGCAGACGATCGCGTTCTGGGACCAACGCTGCACGCTGCACTACGCGGTTCCCGACTATCATGAACGCCGTGTGATGAACCGTTACTCAATCGACGGTGACGCGCCCTACTGATCGAGGAGAGCGGATGGAAATCGGGGTCGGTCTTCCGACGAATCTTCGTGGAACGAACAAGGAACTCGTCGTTCGCTGGGCGCAACGCGCCGAGGAGACGGGATTCTCGTCATTGTGCATGGGCGAGCGCCTCACGTATGCGGGCTACGATTGGGTGCTGTCGCTGACGGCCGCTGCGGCCGTCACCTCGCGCATTCGCCTGCTCGCAAATGTGATCATCCTGCCGATTCATCCGGTCGGCGTGGTGGCCAAGCAGAGCCTCAGCCTGGATGATTTCTCGGGGGGCCGATTCAGTCTGGGCGTCGGCCTCGGGACCCCTCTCGACGACTACGACGTCGCCCCTTCGCCGCGGGAGGGTCGCGGAGCGAGATTCGAAGACAGCATGCGCAGGCTTCGGGAACTCTGGAAGGGCGAATCCCTCATCGAGGGCGTTCGCGCAATCGGGCCGCCCCCCGTGCGGCCGGGCGGGCCGGAACTCCTGCTGGGATCGAACGGGTTGAAGGCGCTACGCCGGGCCGGCGAGTTCGCCGACGGCGCGGTGACCTGGAGTTTCGGTGCCGACCCCGGCGAGGCGCGTCGGATGTTCGACGTCGTCGAGTCATCCTGGCGCGACTTCGACCGCCAGGGATCCCCGCGCCTCATATGCGGCTGCTATTTCTCGGCCGGTCCCAAAGCCGCAGCGGATCTCGAGGCCTATTTTCGGGACTACTACCCGAACGTCCTGCCTGGTCAGGTCGAGACGCTGCTCAAGGCCGTTCGCACAGTGACACCCAACGCGATTCGTGAGGTCGTGTCGCAGTTCGAATCGATCGGCTGCGACGAATTCATCTTCGTTCCCGTACAGCCAGATCTCGCCCATCTCGAGGGACTCGCAGAGATCGTCTTCTAGCCGGGATCTAAACGGCTCCCACGTCGCGCGCGCTTCGGGCCGCTCGGCTACGACGTTTCGCGGCTGCCGCTCCCCTAATTTCCTGGCTAGGGGAGCCTATAGTCTGAGACCAAAGAGGAGATACCCGACATGGAAGGTCAAGAGCATACCGGTGTAGTCGTCACGACCCTCTCGAAGCCCGACTCGGCCGAGACGCAGGCCTGGGAAGACGCCTTTCGAGGAAAGAACGGGGCGGCGAATGCGTCAGGCGATCGCGGAATCGCGTTCCGCGTGGCGCCGGGCTACGACCTCGGCGGCGCGACCCATGTCGCGATCTACGAGACTCAGCAGCCGGACGTCGCGGCCGCAGCCGAAGGCTTGTCCCTCGACGACGCCGTGACCACGGAGAGCTACACGAAGATCGCCGAGTACGGACCCGTCGGAGAGGGCCGGACGAGGGGCGTCGTGCTGGTCTTCACCGATTGCGAGGATCCCGCGGAGGAGGACGGGTTCAACGAATGGTACTCAGGGCATCTGCACCACACGATCGAGGCGATCGATTTCTACGCGGCCACGCGTTATGTCTCGAACGACCCGGCGCGCACGCCGTCCAAGTATCTGGCCATCTACGAGACCCAGAGCGAAGACCCGGCCCAGGTCCAGAAGGACGGTGTCGATTGGTGGGTGAAGGGCAATTTCGAGGGCCATAAGGCGATGGCGCTGCGCAATGAGGTTCCGGTCACACGGATCGATTGAGAAACCTCGGGGCCTTCAGTCCTTCGCTTCGTCGATCTGTTTGCGCAGTCGAAACTTCTCGACCTTCCCGGTCGCGGTTCGCGGAAGCGCCTCGATCGGGTGGACCGCTTCGGGGAGCTTGTAGGTCGCGAGTCGATCCTCCGCAAACTTCGCAATGGAACTCGCGTCGGGGGCAGCCGATCCCTCGGCGGGCACGATGAAGGCCGCCACTCGCTCGCCGAGAATCGGATCGGGTTTTCCCACGATCGCGACCTCCGCGATGTCGGGATGTTGTAGCAAGAGCGTCTCCACCTCGGCGCTCGAGATATTTTCACCCCCACGGCGCACGATGTCCTTCTTGCGATCGACGAAATAGAAGTAGCCGTCGGCATCGAAGCGCCCGAGGTCACCGGTGTGGAAGTAACCGTCCGAGACCGCGCTACGCGTAGCTTCCTCGTCGTCGACGTAGCCGGAGAAGCCCGTCGCACTCGTCGCGAAGCCGACTTCACCCACCTCATCCGGATCGGCCTCGCTTCCGTCTTCCCGTAGGATCGTCATGCCGCTGCCCTCGAAGCGTCGACCCGAGCTTCCCGGTCGGCGCTCCTCAGAAAGGCGCGTGAACGTGCCCATCCCCGCCTCGGTCATCCCGTACCAATCGATCACCGGCGCGCCGTAGCGCTCCTCCATGAGCGTCGACGCTAGACCGGCACCGAGCGCAACGATCATCCGCAGGCTGTGCTCCCGCTCGAATCGACTCTCGCGCAGGCCGAGCAGGATGTGAACGATGGGCGCCAGGGTCAGGAAATACGAGGGTCGGGTCCGGTCGACGAGCTGCCAGAACCGCCGTGCGGAGAAGCGGCGCTGGAAGACCGCCGAGCCACCCAGGGAGAGTGCCGAGATCAAGCCGGCTGCACCATTGCCATGAAAGAGCGGCGTGACGAAGATGCTGCGATCCGACGCGCCCAGGCCGAGCATGTCGTCGTAGCGCGGTGCGTTGCGAGAGAAGCCGCGGTCGAAGCTCACGGCCTTCGGACGTCCCGTGGTCGTCCCCGACGTGTACATCAAGTGCCCCGGCACGTCGTCGGGAACCGGGGGCAGCCTGTCGCCCGCATCAGCAGGGGCCGCGCTACGCAGCGCCAACAGGTCGAGCGCACCCTCCGGAATGTCGTCGCCGAGGGTGATCACACAGTCGAGGGTGTCGATGCGTTCGGCGAGTGCAAGCGCGCGCTCGGCGAGCTCGGGCTCGCACACGATGAAGCGCGCATGCGAATGGTTGAGAACGAACTCCATCTCGGCATCGGCCCACTCGGGATTGGCGAGAACGGGAGGAAGCCCGACCGCCGCCGCAGCGTGCTGGACCTCGACGAATTCGGGCCTGTTCCACATCCAAAGACAGCTGCGCTCCCCGGGCGGAAAGCCCAACTCGTGCACGAACATGTGTGCGAGCCGGGCCTCGTTCTCGACGAGCTCGGCGTAGGTCCGCGTGCCGTCGCTCTCCGAGATCAGCGCGAGCTTGTCCGGCTTCGCCTCGGCGTGCTTCCGCATCAGCTCGTAGTAGGTCGACATTCGAGAGCGCTCCTGCCTCGGGGCTTCTGTGGATCGAACGACTCGGGCCCGTTCGGGTCTAGATCAAGCCGTATAGCCGGGCCGCGTTGTCGGCCAGGATCAGCCGCCGCTCCGCCTCCGGCACATTCGTGAAATGGTTGTCGATCGTCTCGCGAGAATACGGGTAGTCGTTTCCGTGATGCGGAAAGTCCGTCGACCAGCAGATATTGCGCACGCCGATGGCGTGCCTCACCTGGATGCCGAGCTTGTCGGCGATATACGTGATCGTCCAGTTGTCCTTCAGGTACTGACTCGGCAGTTTCTCGAGTTGGATGTTCTGCCCGGCCCGATTTCGCCAATAGCGATCGTCCATCATTTCAGCGGCGTGGGGAACCCAACTGATCCCGACCTCGACAGCCACGATTTGAAGAGACGGGAAACGATCGAAAGTGCCGGAAAAAATCAGATCGACCATCAGGGCGGACATCTTCGTCATGCCCATGATCGCGCCGATGGCACCCGCCGATTCGACCGCGGGCGTATGACCAGCCGTCTGGGTAACCAGGCCGAAGTGGATGCTCACGGGCATTCCGATTTCCTCGGCGACCGCCCAGAAAGCATCATCCTCCCGACTCAGTTGGGGCTTGCCGCTCGGCCATTTCGAGAGGACGACACCGCGCGCTCCGGATTCCCCGGCCTCGCGCAATTTCGCCACCGCCGTATCGATTCCAACACTCGGCATCTGCATGACCGTAAAGAGCCGTTTCGGATCCGCGGCGCAGAAGTCCTCGACCATCCAGCGGTTGTAGGCGTCCACCCCGGCGATCTGCAGCTCGGCGTCGTCGTATCTCGCGAAACTGTTGACGGCCCGCTGCATCGGATAGAGGAACTCGGCGTCCACGCCGTCGAAGTCGAGGACTTTGAGACGCTCCCCACCATCGTGCACGGAGGGGTGGATGTTGTCGCCATAGCGGTAACCGGCCCACTTGATCTGGTCGCGCGGGATCCCCACACAGCTAACGAGTCCGAGGGGGGCCGGCGGCGCGTCTGGATCGTAGAGCCAGGCATCACCGCCCTCCGCATCCTTGACGAGCTTCGGGGCGCGGTCTCGATATTTCTCGGCCAGGAATCGTTCCCAGATATCCGGAGGCTCGACGACGTGGGAGTCGGCGGAGATGAGGTCGTATGATCGTCCTGTGGGGCCTTGCACGGGAGCGTGCTCCTTCCTTGTTCGAGGCGATTCAGACGACAAGAGAATGCGACCGACTTCGCGGCGGGTCTCAGCCGTCCCGATTGGTTGGTTCGAAGAGGCGACGAACTTCGGGCTGGCTCACCTTCATCGAAGCAGTGCGGGGCAACGCGCCGACGATCCGGTAGCGCGTGGGACGCTGGTAGCCGACGAGGTGCTCGGAGGCGAAACGCTCGAGCTCGGCTTCGTCGATCCGGGCAGCGCCTTCACGCAGCACCACAGCAGCGACGGGTGACTCTCCGAGTCGTGCGTCCTCGATGCCCACGACAGAGACCTCGGCGACCGAGCCGTGCTGCTCGATGACCTTCGCGATCTGGTCCGGGATCAGTTTGAATCCGCCGCGATTGATCGCGCCATCGGCGCGGCCAACCAGCCAGAGGAATCCATCCTCGTCCAGGCGAGCGAGATCCGTGGTGCGAACCCAACCCTTCTGTCGACTGTGCTGCCGGGTCTTGACTTCGAGCAGCCCGACCTCCCTCGGAGCAAGGACCTCGCCACTCTCCGGGTCGACGATCTGCAGTGCCACCCCCGCGTTCGCCCGCCCGACGCTGCCGCGCTTGGCTTTCGCGTGCTCCTTGTAGTCGCGAAGCGTCCAGCCCGCGACCCCACCCGCGAACTCGGTCGCACCGTAGGTCGTGAGCACCGGCACGTCGTAGCGTGCCTCGAAGGCTTCGGCCGTCGCCGGATCGAGCGGCGCAGTTCCCGCCGAAACGACACGCAGACTCGAGAGATCCTCGGGTGGGAACTCGGCGTCGAGCACCATCCTGAGCGCGGCGGGGACCAGGCTCACGGCCTTGGGGCGGTGACGCAGGACGAGCTGGTGCCACTGCGCAAGATCGAAGCGTTCCATCATCGAGATCCGACGCCCACTGAAGAGCGCCCCGCCCGCACGAAAGATCCCACCGACGTGCACCAATGGATTCGGCATCAACACGACTCCCGACCGAAGCTGCGGCGTGTCCGGTCCCGTCTTCGACTCGTAGCCCGCAGCCGAGGCCAGGGATTCCGTCAGTGCCGAGAGACGGAGCGGGATGCGCTTGGGCGGACCGGTCGTGCCGCTCGTCAGCATCTGTACCGCAACCCCGGGCAGGGGCGCATGATGAGGCCCCGACCCGACGGTCTCGAGTCCCGGCACCAGCCGCATTCCCAGCCCGGCCGCTTCGCACACTTCGATTCCGAGGCAGCCCATTCGCGCGGCGACCTCGCGCAGACCGGAGACCTGCCAGTCATCGGCATGGCCGATCAGGGCGGATGGCCTGAGTTCCCTGACCTCGTCGACGAGCTTGCTTGCGCCCTGGATCGCATTGAGGGTCAATACGCATCGTCGCGAAGTGATGACCGACATCATCGAACCCAGAAGGGAGGGTCGGTTGCGAAGCATCACCGCGACGGCTGCTCCCTCGGCGACACCCGCCTCCGAAAGCACCGTGTCGATGCCCTGCATGAGCGCCGAAAGTTCGCCCCAGGTGTACCACTGGTCTTCGAACTCCAGTGCCGCGGCGTCGGGATCGAGTGCCAGAACTGCGCGAATCCGATCCGCCAGATCCAGGGGATCCCTTTTCTCCGCCGATTCGCTCATGCCGGGAGCGCGATCGGATAGTGCGAGTAGCCCTGGACGAATTCCGTGGGGGGCCGGACGGTCTCATCCTGGATGACGGCGTACTCGGGGAAGCGATCGAGCACCTCCTCGAGGAGCACGCGCCCCTCCATCACGGCCATATGGTTCCCCAGACAGCGGTGATCCGCGTGGCCGAAGGTCAGGATGCGTTGCGGATTCCGGCGAACATCGAAGCGATCCGGGTCATCGAACTCGTTCGCATCGCGATTGGCCGAGGGAAAGATCATGATCACCGGTTGGCCCGCTCGAAACTTGTGACCCCGCACCTCGACGTCGCGGAGCACCGTGCGTCCCAGCCACTGCGTGGGGGTGTCGAAGCGCAGCACTTCCATCACCGCTGCAGGGATCAACGAGGGGTCTGCACGCAGATCGCGGCGCTGGTCCGGGTGTTCTTCGAGCCGCTGCAAGGCACTCGCAAAGACCTTGGGAAGGGTTTCTGTGGCCCCCACGACGAGCAACAGCATGTGCCGCGCGATGCGCTCGTCACTGAGCAGTCGCCCCTCGTCGTCCCGATATTGCGTCAGTGTATCGAGGGCATCCCCGCAATCACGACCCGAGGCGCGTCGCTCTCGAGCGGCCGCTTCCAGATAGTCCCACAGACCTAACACCGCCTTTCGACCGCCCTCCGGCATCCCGTCGGTCCCCGCTTCGCGAGAAAAGAAACCATGAACCAGGTCCAGAAGGAGGTCGCAATCTTCGATCGGTACCCCGCCGATCGTGCAGGAGACACGCACCGCGATCTGCTGAGCCAGCTCGCGCACCGCATCGATGCGCCCGGATTCCTGATGCGCGTCGAGACATTCCCGCGTCCAGACCCGCACGGGTTCGGCGAGCCGGCGTGCTGCGCTCGGACTGAAATGCGGGAAGAGCGCCTTCCGCAGAAGCCGGTGGGCATTCCCGTCCATACTGGTGAGGGTCTGCAGGGTAGAGGGTCGGCCCTCGAGCAGATTGAGATCCTGGTTGCCATTCGCAGTCGACAGCGATTCACCCTGTCTAGAGAAGTCCCAGATGTCCTGAAACCGCGTGAGCGCCCAACCGTCCCAGCGCTCGAGCGGGTAGATCGGGCACTCTTCGCGCATCCGGGCGTAGATCGGAAGCGGGTCTTCCTTGATCTCGGGCATATAGGGGTCGTATTGGATCAAGAGTCTGCTCTCCAGGGGTTTCGATCTTAACAGCGCACCGCGTTCACGCATCGCCCCGACCGTCCTTCGGGTCGACAATCGACCGCTATGCAAATTACGAATCGGTCGCATCGCAGCGAGTCGCTCCCCAGGCACCCCCAAACGCCCTCAATGTGGTTAGAATCGCAGCATGCCGGAATCGATCGAGCACCAGATCATCGCCAGCGACCTCGCGTTTCCCGAAGGCCCGGTCTTCCTCCGCGATGGGTCCATTCTGGTCGTCGAGATTAGGGGCGCCCGCCTGACACGGATCCAGCCAGATGGCTCGCGGGAGACCGTGGCGAGCTGGGCGGGCCCGGATCGTGCCGGGCCCAACGGAGCCGCCATCGGCCCGGACGGTGCCTGCTATATCGCCAACAATGGCGGCTTCGTGTGGAGTCGTCGCGGTGACTACATCGTCCCCGCCGACCCCACCTCTGGAGCGACACAACCCGATGCCTACGTATCGGGCTCGATCGACCGGGTCGACCTCGACACCGGCGAGATCCACACCCTGTACTCGGAATGCGAGGGTCAGCACCTGTGCGGCCCGAACGATCTCGTCTTCGACAGCGCGGGCGGCCTGTGGTTCACGGATCACGGAAAGCGCCGGGCCTTTGACGAGGATCGCTGCGGGGTCTACTACGCGGCTGCGGACGGCTCGAAGATCGAGCGCGCCCTCTTCCCTCTCCACGCCCCCAACGGAATCGGGCTGTCCCCGGACGAGAGCCTTCTCTACGTCGCGGAGACGCCGACCGGACGCCTGTGGTCCTACCCCCTGACCCAGCCGGGCCAGGTCGATCCGCGGGGCGCCCGATGCCTCGTGAACATGATCGGACGCTTCGACTCGCTCGGCGTCGAGGCCGATGGAACCGTGGTCGTCGCGGCCATCGAGCAAGGTCTTTGCGTCGTGCGGCCGGACGGTGAGATCTCCTACGTCGAAGCACCGGGTCCCGCCGTCACCAATGTGTGCTGGGGCGGGGAGAATATGCAGACGGCCTATGTGACCGAATCGCTCGAAGGGAAACTCTACGCCTACGACTGGCCGCGACCGGGGCTCGAGCTGGCGTACTCTGCATGACGACAGAAGAACGACAACGCACGATGCTCATCACGGGGGCCTCCGCGGGCCTCGGGGAATCCCTCGCCCTCGCCTGCGCGCGAAAGGGTTGGCGTCTGGCGCTTGGCGCCCGACGCGTCGATCGGCTCGAGGATGTCGCTCGACGCGCGAGAGAAGCGGGGGCCAGCGTATTCGCCGCGCCCCTCGATGTCACCGACGAGCACTCTGTCGAGCGTTTCTTCGGCGAGAGCGAAGCCGCCCTCGGTGTCGCGGATATCGTCGTCAACAACGCGGGGCTCTCGAAACCCGGGCTTCTGCACGAGAGCGCGACCGCCGACATTCGGCGCGAAGTCGAGACGAACCTGCTCGGCGCGCTGTTCGTGACCCGACGGGGTGTGGCGGCGTTGGTGAGCAGCAAATCGCGCGGAGACATCGTCTTCATGGGCAGCGACGCAGCGACGTTCCCACGCCCGGGTCAGGCGATCTACAGCGCAACCAAGGGCGCCCTCGAGGTCCTCTGCACCAGCCTCTCGCGGGAACTCGAGGGCACCGGAGTGCGGATCATCCGAATGCGCCTGGGCCCGACTGTCAGCGAGTTCGCCGCCGAATGGGACCTCTCGCCCGAGGCGCTCGAGGCGCGGACGGAGCTCTTCCGCCGCTTCGGCACCCGCGACGCGCGACATCTCGGAACCCTGATGCAGGGAGAAGATGTCGCCGAAGCGATCCTCTTCGCGGTCGGTCGCCCTCCCGGCGTCGTCATCGACACCATCGACATCTACCCGGAGGCCCCCCTCGGCAACGCGGTCAAGGGGCTGCGCTGAGATGAGTCGTCCCAACGGTATCGCGCGACGCTACGTCGAGGCCCTGAACGCTGGCGATATCGATGCAATGACGTCGCTGTTCGCACCGGGCGCCGTCCTTCGCCATCCGACTGGCGTCTACACGGACGGCGACGCGATTCGCGGCTTCTTCCTCGAAGGCGTCTTCGCCTACTCGGCGCATCTCACGATCGTCGCGGAGTTCGAAGAGGGAGACATGGCGTGGCTGGAGGTCGAGGCCGAGTCCGATGTGACACCCGGCCGCCAACGTGTAATCGACGTCTTTCGCCTCGACGAGAAGGGGCGCGTCGTCGACGTTGGTATCTACTCCGGCAACATCGTGCCCGGGTCCGACGAATCGACCGAATAGATCCAACTGAACAAAGAGGGAACGAACACGATGGGACTCTTGGACAATCGGGTAGCACTGCTCGCGGGTGTCGGCGTCGACCTGGGTACCGCGCTCGCACGGGTGTTCGCCGCGGAAGGAGCTGATCTCGTCCTGGCCGCACGCAGCGAAGACACGATCCGCTCGCTTGCGAGCGAGATCGAGGGCATGGGGCGCAAATGCATCTGGCACTCCACCGATATCACCGATGCCGACGCGTGCCGTTCACTCGTGGCTCGAACCGAGTCGGAGCTGGGCGGGCTCGATATCCTGGTAAACAACGCGGTCTGGCCCCACGGCGATGGCCCGCTGGCCGACGCCAACCTGGATGACTGGCGAACGGCCATGGACGTGAACTTCCTGGGGGCGCTCACGATGACTCAGGCCTCCATCCCGGCGCTGCGGCGTCAGGAGGCCGCGCGGATCATCATGGTCAGCACGATCGCCTCCCGCGAGCACTATCCGACCGCCGGGCCCTACTCGTCATCGAAGGCGGCCCTCAATTCCGTCACCAAGACGCTCGCGAAGGAACTCGGCCCCGACGGCATCCGTGTAAATGCCGTCATCCCGGGCTGGATCTGGGGTCCCACCGCCCAGGGGGTTCTTACAAAATGGGGCGAAGCGGAGGGCGTCTCTCTCGACGACATGCGCGTCCGCTACGAGCAACAGACGGCGCTGCACTACCTGCCCCAGGCCGAGGAGATTGCGAAGGTGGCGGTCTTCCTCGCTTCGGAGTTGTCGAATCCGGTGACGGGCCACCTGCTCGACGCGAACGCCGGGCAGTGGATGTAGTGACTCGGCCACTGGGTCGTGCTCTTCGCCCGAGCGAAATGGAGGTGGGATCCGAGGATGACGGACGAACGAGAGATCCTGAACCTGCTCTACCGCTACTGTGAACTGCAGGACGCGGGTGAATTTCGCGCAGTCTCCGAACTCTTTCGGTACGCCGTGTACGCCGTCGATGGCGGCACCCGACACCAGGGCTACGACGAGGTCCTGGCGCTCAAGACTCGCCACGACCGGGTGCATGAAGATGGCACGTTGCGAACGAAGCACGTGACCACCAACACGATCCTCGAGTTCGACGACGAGGGGATCGCTCGCGCGCGGTCCTATTTCAGCGTCCACCAGGCCACGGATTCACTTCCGCTCCAGATGGTCATCGCAGGGCGCTACCACGACCGCTTCGCCCACGTCGACGGTCGATGGCGCTTCAGCGAGCGCATCATTTTCAGCGATCTCGTCGGCAATCTGCGAGAGCACCTGCGCGACAACCCGCTCTCCGGCGGATCGTGAGGCACCTGTTCCATTCGCGCTCGCGCGAGCCGCGGGGCTCTCTCGGACCTAGCGACGTCGCTCGCCAATCGGGTCCCAGCACGCGACCCAGGCAGGCTTCCATCGCTCGACCTGCTCGTCGCTGGGCGGGGGATCCGGAGGGGGACCGGGTGCCGGTGACCCCCCCACGAAGATCGGCGTAGGCGGGCCAAAAGGAGGGAGCCCCGACTCCGCTGCGATGGATCGCCGGGCGCTGTCACGCGCGGCCGAGGTCTGGTACTCCAGCAGCACGAGCATCTTGTCGCGCGAGGATTTCAGGTCATACCGAGCCGAGGCATCCACGCCCTCGATAAGAGCTTGCCCCTCCCCGCTCTCGAGCCAGTCGGTGAAGCTCGATGCCGTGTCCGCGCGCGCCCAACAACTGTGCGCGGTCATGAGCCATCCGTCTGTGGCCGCGCTCGACTCTCCGAGCGGCTTGCCGAGAAAGAGAAATTGCTGGAAGACGACCTCCTGAACGACTTCGATTCGCCCCTTCGAACGAAGTGCTTCGGCCACCGGCCGGACCGCCGACAGCGCGTCTTCTTCGTCGAGATAGTCGCAACCCCAGAGTGTCAGGAAGCGAGCAGGACTCTCCCCGACGGCACGAAAACGTCTCACGGATTCGAAGAGCCCGAGGTCGAAGCTGTCGGGGATGTGAACGTCTTCGTACCACTCATGCAGCGCGGCTTCGCCGCCCGGCAGCGGGTTCGAGTAGACGGCATAGATTGCAGTGGCGGCGGGCTCGGTCATGATGTCTGCTGATTCTTCCAGCTGGCCGGAGCCGAAACTCTATCCGACAGAACCGACGACCCGCAATCGGGCGCAGAGCAAGCCGCACACAACTCGGCGGACCGGAGGGCACGGGGGCACAGCCCGGGATGCCAACGCCAACGGGAGTAGGCAGCGCCGAGACGCTATGTCGAGCGGGCCGCGGCGTGCTTCCCAGCGATATAACCCCAGGTGATCGCCCGAAGATTCGACATGCCACTCTGGTAGCCACCGCCGATATCGATCAGCGCGGCGGAGTTGCCGACCACGTAGAAGCCGGGGATGGCGTGCCCTCGCACGTGCACCGCCTGCGCTTCGCGGTCGAAGCGCAGCCCATGGGAGTTGATTCCGACACCGATGGGGGTGAGTCGCAAGCCGTAATATGGAGCCTTGTTCACCGGTGCGAGGTTCGGGTTCGGATAGGACGGGTCACCACAAAGCCGATTGGCCCAGAGATACTGGCCCCGTCCGAACTCCGGATCTTCACCCTTCTCTGCGTGGGTGTTGAACTTCTGAAGCGTGTGTTCGAAGCCATCCGGATCGATGCCGAGCTTCTCGGCGAGTTCTCGTGGCGTTGCGCCCACCTCGACGAAATCTGAAGGCAGATCCTGATCGGGCATGAAGCTGCCCACCGGATATTGATCTCGGTAGTGGGTGTCGAAGATCATGAAGGAGGGGTGGTTCGGAAGTTCTTGCCGGGCCCCGTCCCACTCCCGCATCCGGGGATTCGCATCCTTGTAGAACGACTCGTCACAGAATCGTTTTCCAGCGCGATTGACCACCATCGAATGAGGGATCCCGGTTTCGAATGCGGTGCGATAGAGGGGCTTTCCAAAATGCTCCTCGCCCGGAATGTTGTAACCGAAGAACATCGCCAGGTTCGTCGGTGGGACATTGGCCACCGCAGCCCCGATCTCACCCCCGAGTGTCATGTTGTCGCCGTCCACCCCGGGCGGACACGCGCTCCCCCACTCGTAGGTATTCTCGAAGCGGGTCGCCATCTTTTCGTTGTGGTCGTAGCCGCCGATACCCATCACCACACCCCGGCGCGCGCGAATGAAAAAGTCACGTCCCTCGCGCTCGGCTCGGACACCGATCACCGAGCCGTCATCGTCCGTGATGAGTTCTCGGGCGGGGGTGTCTACGTAGGCGGGAATGCCCCGATCGACCATCGCGGCCTTCACGACGAAGCCCATCATCCCGGAGCCGAAGGAGCGTTGGTCGTTCTGGACTCGCTCCGCGAGCATCTCGTAATCCCAATCCTTCACCTTGGCGAGACCACCGAATCGCACTAGATCCGTGTGCAGCAGGCCCATGGGGTGATGCGGGGAAATATGGGTCTTGGTCTGCCACTCCCCGAGTTCGGCGCCAGAGAACAGGTTCATGACCAGGTAGCGACCCCCTTCGTGAGAACCCGGAGCGAAGGGGTAGTAATAATCCGTCTGCGTCGGCGAAGAGACCCAGTCGACCTTGGCCTCATCGGTCAGATAGTCCATCGCCTCGTTGCGCATCTCCATCAGGCGGTCGGTCAATTCGGGCTCGTTGAAGCCCGCCCCGATGAAATCCACGTATTCGCGGGCCGCTTCCTCGGAGTCCTCCACCCCGGCCTCACGCATCTGCCGATTGTTCGGGTTGAAGGTCTCCCCCCCGCTGTAGGCACATACACCGCCTAGCTTCGGGCTCTTTTCGATCACCGCGGCCTTGCATCCCGCGTCGTGAGCCACCATCGCCGCCGTCAGGCTCCCGAGCCCGGAGCCCAGAGCGAGCACGTCCACATCCAGATCCCACTTCTGTCGCCGTCCGAATAACTTCACGAGTGAGGGCCTCCTTGAATCAATTGTCCCAGCGAGTGCGCAGCGCCACACCCGCACCCTCCTGAAAGGGAAGGTAGAGTTCGAAGGTGCGCTCGTAGCCGGTGTGCTTGATCTTCCATTCCCCGCCCACCTTGACGTACTCGTCAGAGTAGAACCCCGCACCCTGTAGGATCGAGTGGCCCGGCATGCCGCCGTTGTCCTCGCCCGGATTGACGACGTAGTCGTGCAGATACCAGGTGCCCTTGGCCGTCGTCTCGCTGGTGAACTCGATCTCGGGGCAGTGCACGTTGTGCATGCTCGCGACATCCGTTCGCGTGAGCGCACCGACCAGGAATTCCATGACTTCGTCGATGCCGGTCGCCGTGTATTCGCCCTTGTTGTAGGCGGCGTCCGCGTCTTCGGTGAAGACCTCGCGCAACTCCTTCCAGTGTTTAGTGTCGATGCAGCGAATGTACTTGTACTTCAGTCGTTTGATGGCTTCGAGCTCTTCGAGCTGGGACATGGGGCTCCTCGGACTGCCGCAGACGACGCTGGGCATGCGAACGAACGCTAGCCCGAAACGCCCTGGCGGTCCGCGCCCCACTCATTCGGAAAACGCATGGCTGCGCTCGGGGATGGCGCCGTGACCACGCCCGAGAGAGGCTATGATGCCCCGCCATGGAACTCGGCTACGGGACAGAACACGAAGCCTTTCGCGAGCAGGTGCAAGCCTTCCTCCGCGCGCACTGGCCCCCGCCGGACGCGGATGCCGCGAAGGCAACCCCCGATGAGATCCGGAGCTTTCGGCGGGAAGCGACCGACGCGGGCTATCTGTACCGGAACATTCCGCGCCGCTACGGCGGCTCCGAGCAGAAGCCCGATATCCTCGCCGCGCAGATCATCCGCGAAGAGTTCGGCGCCGTTCGCGCCCCGATGGAACTCACGGGGCAGGGTCCGCAGATGTTGGCGCCCACGCTGCTCGAACGCGGAACCGATTGGCAGAAGGACCACTTCGTCCGCAAAGCCATCGAAGGTGAGCACATCTGGTGCCAGGGCTACAGCGAGCCCGGTGCGGGCAGCGACCTGGCGTCCTTGCGAACGACGGGCGTCTTGCAAGACGGCGAGTGGGTGATTAGCGGCCAAAAGATCTGGACCACCCACTGGAAGCGTGCGCAGTACATGTTCGCCCTGGTGCGCACCGAGCCCGAAGCGACCAAACACGCTGGCATCTCCTATCTCCTGCTAACGATGGATCAGCCGGGCGTCGAGGTCCGGCCGCTCAGGCAGATCACCGGGGACGCCGAATTCGCTGAAGTCTTCCTCAACGAGGCGCGGACCCCGGCGGATTGGATCGTGGGCGAGCGTGGAGAGGGCTGGAATGTTTCGCGCTCGCTACTCAAGCACGAACGCAACATGATCGGAAGTGCGAACCG
>JAPYTP010000090.1 GCA_029941885.1 Myxococcota bacterium | reverse complement strand
GCGCTCGGCGTCGCCGCGGGCTTCGCTTCGGGGTCGATCCGGGCCAGCACGGCACCCACCTCGACGACCTCGCCTTCGGCCACGAGTATCTGCTCGATCACGCCGGCGCTCGGTGCCGGAATCTCGGCATCGACCTTGTCGGTCGTCACCTCGACGATCGGCTGATCGACCTCGACCATCTCTCCTTCGGCGACGAGCCAGCGGGACACGGTGCCCTCGAAGACGCTCTCCCCGAGCGAAGGCAGCTCAACCGCGATCGACATTTCCACTCCCCTCGAACTCTTGATCCATCGTCCGATCCACTATCGTGCCGGGCCTCGCCGCGGAGTCTTCCGCGGACCCCCTGGTGGACGCCGAGGACCGGGCCGCCCCTGCCGTCCTCAGGATCGGCCAGTCTTCGCGATCTCTTGACGTGCGTTCCGAACCCCGCACCACCCGGTCGCGAAGAGACTCGAGGGCGGCTCTCAGCGCCGTTGGCGAGGGTGGGCAGCCCGGAACGACGAGATCGACGGGCACGACACACCCAAGTCCGGGAATCGTCGCATAATTGTCGTAGGCCCCGCCGGAAATCGCACACGCTCCCCACGCGATCACCCAGCGTGGCTCGAGCATCCGATCATAGATCCCGCGGATCATCGGGATCTGTCGGCGCGTAATCGAGCCGGCGATGATGAGTAGATCCGCCGAACGGCTCGAGACCGCAAGTGGCGCGGTACCGAGGGCTTCGAAAAAATCACCACCTTGCGCCATCGACATCCCGCAACAGGAGGTCGCGACCCGGATCGGAGAGGGCGCAAGGCCGGCGGCCCAGTCGAGCGCCCGCTCGAGTCGCGTGGCCCGAACCTGTCCGGTGGCCGCCGAGTGTTCCTCGGGTCTATTCAGCGTGACCGAAGCCTCTGCTCTGATCCGGTCGCCCATCAAAGGAGATCCCCCTATTCGTCCACGCAGATCGGACGCAATATCAAGGCCTGCGAGGATAGCCGCTTTGATATACTTCGCGGTCCGTGCGGCGAAGAAGCGTGTCAAAGCGATCCAACCTCGGCCACCTCCTCTCCTGGAGCGTCCACCTCTTCACTGCGAGCGGTGCCGTTCTCGGTACGTTCGCCTTGATTGCGATTGCGACGAATCGGCTCGAGTCGGCTGCGCTCATGATGCTCGCCACCCTATTTATCGACGGCCTGGATGGGACATTGGCGCGCGCGGCACACGTGTCGGAATACACGCCCCAGATCGACGGTCGCCGGCTCGACGACATCGTGGACTACTTGAATTTCGTCGTCGTGCCCGCCGTCTTCTTGTGGGGCGCGGGCTCCATCCTCCACCCGGGTTGGCTGGCCGCACCCGTGCTAGCGAGCGCGTACGGTTTCTCGCGCCGGGATGCAAAAACCGAAGATGATTTCTTCCTCGGTTTTCCCTCCTACTGGAATATCCTCGCTCTGTACCTCTGGCTCCTAGAGGTATCCCCCCTCGGCGGGACGATCTGGTTGGCAGGCCTCTCGATCGCCGTCTTCGTCCCGTTGAAATACCTCTACCCGAGCAGGGTCCAGCCGATGCAACTGCGCTTCTGGCTCGGGGTCGGAGCGATCGCCTGGACTGCGATGTTGATCGCGTGCGTCGTGTGGCCGCAAGCGACGGCTCCCTACTCACTGGTCGAGCTCTCGCTGCTGTACCCCGCCTGGTATCTGTGGCTCTCGGCGACACGGGGTGGATTCGATCGCCATTCGAAACCAAAAAACGATCCGGCGGATCGGCCGAGCTAGCTCAGCCGCTTTCGGGAATCTGCGGGCCTTCGATCGCATCGAGCAGATTGTTGATGCGCCAGGGTTTGCGCAGCACCCGATCGACGCCCTTGAGGAGCAGGTCTGATTCCGCGCCAACCCCGCCCGTCCCGATGATCGAGGCCCCGGGCCGAATCGCATGAATCTGATCGACCCAGGAATCCATCTCAGGCCCGGCCAGCGCGAAATCAACCAGGACGGTCTGCGCCCGAGGTTCCGCGGAGAGGAGCCGGAGGGCACTCGGGAGATCGTCGCTCGGGTAACAAATTGCGCCAACGCGCTCGATCTGCGAGACCAGGAGTCGACGCACGACCCCATCACGCTCGATCACGACGACGGGTCCGTGATTTTCGAGGCTCCGAGCGGTCATCTCGCTTCGCACGTCGAGCAGAATTCGCACCCGCGGATCGCTTCGCCGCTGTTCTTCTTCGCGCGGGCAGAACACGGCCAGCCATCCGACGTTCCCCGGGCGGCGGCGGGAGCGCATCAGCCAGCTGTCCTCGCCAGCGGCGAATGGCTGAACCTCTACCCAGTCCTCCTCGGACGCGGCCAGGAGACCGAGTGGATCGCCGCCGATGATTTCCGCGACGTGCTGGACGTCATTCGAAATCTTCGCTGCTGCGAACAGTTCTTGTGCCCGCTGGGATGCGAATTCGAGTCTGCCTCCCGTCCCGACCGCGATCGCGGCAATCGGTGGCCCCAAACTGTCACCGGTACTGGACCCGCTCAGCGCACCGTCGACGGCATCGTGTAGATCCTTCAGATCAAAGGGCTTTTCGAGCAGGCTGGACACGCCGCATCGGACCGATTCTTCGAGCAGATCCCGGGACGGAAAACCGGTGATGAGAATGGTATTGAGTCGTGGATGGAGAGCGCGGAAGACTTCGGAGACGTGCAGGCCATGGATGTGGTTCTTCAACATCCAGTCGGCGATCAGCACATCGGGAGACACATCGAATCCCACATCCAGAGCTTCGTAGCCAGACGCGACCGCAAAGACCTTGTGACCTTCGTGTACGAGGTACCGGCTCAGTGTCTCTCGAAGCGAGTCCTCGTCCTCGACGATCAGCACAGTCGCCATCGTGGCGCCCCCCATCCCTCCGGCGCGTCAGAGTCGCGCCCTTACGGCCGAGATTTCGCGTCGACCGTGAACGCATTGCCGATCGGATCCGAAGATCGAATAGTTTCGATCCACGATCCTTCCTGATATTCTATTTCCGTTCTTCTTCGACCGCAGTGAAGAATTGACATTTTTCCAGATGGGTCACGGTATTCGCCCCCCGCCACGAGCTTGAGTGAGAGAAAGTATGAACCCCGCGCCCGGGACCGGCGTCATCCTCGTCAATCTGGGGACACCCGCCGCCCCCGAGACGGCTCCGGTCCGCCGCTTTCTGCGGGAGTTCCTAAGCGATTCCCGAGTCTTGACGCTACCCAACCCGCTTCGATGGCTGCTGCTCAACCTGGTGATTCTGCCTAGGCGGCCAGCGAGAGCCGCTGCGGCGTACCGGAAGATCTGGGGACCGGAGGGCTCCCCCCTGCTCGTCCATTCCCGAGCACTCGCAGCCGGCGTCGCCGGGGAACTGGGAGATGCCTTTCGGGTCGAGCTCGCGATGCGATATGGAGAGCCCTCGATTCGCCACGCCCTCGAGCGCCTCGACGAAGCCGCGGTGAAGCGGATCCTCGTGCTCCCGCTCTTCCCCCAGTACGCATCCTCCGTCACTGCCTCGGCCTCAGCGGAGGTGTTCGCATGCCTGGATCGAATGGGTGATTTCCCCCCACTCGAGATTCTCGGCGCATTCTACGACGAACCCGATTTTCTCGAGAGCTGGGCGAGGATCACAGGGCCCGAACTCCAGGCCTTCGGAGCCGACCACGTGCTCTTCAGCTTCCACGGCCTGCCCGAAGATCAGATCCGGGACAGCGATCCCGCACGCGGCCATTGTCTGGCGAGCGCAGATTGCTGTGCATCACCCGGCGCGAGCCTGCGTCGATGCTATCGCGCCCAGTGTTTTGCAACCGCACAGGGGCTCACCGAATCCCTGGATCTCGAAGCATCCGGGACGACCGTCTCGTTCCAATCGCGTCTCGGTCCGCGTCCCTGGATCCAGCCCTTCTCGGACGAGGTCCTGCCGGATCTCCAAGCGCAGGGTGTGAAGCGTCTGGCGGTGTTCTGTCCGTCCTTCGTCGCAGACTGCCTCGAGACCCTGGAGGAGATTGGAATTCGCCTGAGCCAGCAATGGGCCGATTTGGGCGGAGAGGCCCTTTGGGCCGCTCCCTGTCCGAACGGCGATCGTCGATTCGCGGCGGCCGTCGCGGGATGGATCAGACGTCGAGCCTGACATGCGCCCTGACCGACCACGGGTCATCGCGATTTCCACCACGCGAAAGCAGCTCAGCCGAGGGCGCGTGCTGCGTCGGTGAAGGCCTTCACTCCCTCGACCGGCGTATCCGGCAGACAGCCGTGTCCCAGGTTCAGGATATGACCTCGCGCCGGAGAGGCCGCGTCGGCCATCTCGCGAACCATTTCAAAGATCCGCTCGCGCGGCGCATGCAACCAACACGGGTCGAGATTCCCCTGCAGACTCACCTGTGAACCGATGTCTCGTGCGACCTGTGCCAATTCCACGCGCCAGTCGAGGGAGACGACGTCCGCGCCCGACTTTGCGATCGAATCCACGACATGAGATCCGTTCTGGACATAGAGGATGAGCGGGGCCGGCGCGCCTTGCAGGGCGCCCGCAATCCGTTGATGGTAGGGATGGGCCCAGCGTCGATAGGCCGCAGGATCGAGCAGTCCGGCCCAGGTGTCGAAGAGCTGGACGGCCTCCGCTCCGGCCTCGATCTGCGCTCTCAGGTAGTCGATCGTCAGTTGCGTCAGTTTTTCGAGCAGCGCCTCGACCTCATCGGGCCGCTGTTGGAGCATGGCCTTCAGAATCGAAAAGTCCTTCGACCCACTGCCCTGAATCAGATAGGCCGCGAGCGTGAAGGGCGCCCCTGCAAATCCCAGCAGGGGAATCTCTCTCGCTGCCAGTGCTTCTCGAAGCCGTCCAAGGATCTCGAAGACGTAGGGCACCGACTCTCGCGGATCGGGAACGCGAAGCGCTTCGATCTGGGCGGCCTCGCGAATCGGCTCTGCGATCACTGGACCGGGAGCGAAATCGAGATCGACGCCCATCCCGGGAATCGGCGTGAAAATATCCTGAAAGAGGATCACCGCCTCAGCGCCCACGAGATCGATCGGTTGAAGCGAGACCTGAACCGCCCGGGGAACGTCGGCGCACATGTCGAGAAAGCTGATGCCCTTCCGGACTTCGCGGTACTCGGGCAGATATCGACCCGCCTGACGCATCAACCAAACCGGCGGACGATCGACTTCTTCCCCACGACAAGATCGTAGAAACCGCTCTCTCGGATTCAAACTGGAACACCCTCCGCCAATCATTGTCTCAATAGTTGCCGAGCGTAGCCCAACGATTGCGGTGAAAGGCGCCATCTCCGAACGTGAGTTCCGCGGCACGCGCGCGCTTCATGTAGAAACCGATGTCGTACTCGTCGGTCATCCCGACACCGGCAAAGATCTGCACGCCCTCGTTCGCCGCTAGCACATACGCGTCCGAGCAACGCGCCTTCGCGAGGCTGACGAGCTTCGAGGCCTCCCTGTCCCCGGCGTCGACGGCTCGGGCGGCAGCCATGACGACGGAGCGCGCGAGCTCGATCTCCATGAAGACCTTCGCTGCGCGATGCTGCAGCCCCTGAAAACTGCCGATCTTCTCGCCGAACTGATCACGTGCCTTGAGGTAGTCGACCGTTAGATCGAAGGCCTCGGACATTCCGCCCAACATCTCGCCGCACAGAACGACCGTCGCACGATCGATCACGGCGTCCAGCAGCCCAGCACCCCGACCCACCGTCCCGAGTATCGAGCCCGCGCCGACCTCGACGCCATCGAGCCGAACGATCGCCGCGTTCCGGTGGTCGACCCGCGTCTGGCGCTCGATCGAGAGCCCGGCCGCGCCCGCCGGTACGAAAAAGAGCGTGATCCCCTCTCGATCGCCCGACACCCCGGCCGTCCGCGCGGGCACGATCACTGCATCCGCGCCGACCGCATCGAGCACCTGGACCTTCGAACCCCGGAGACGATATCCGTCGCCCGAGGCCACGGCGGCCGTCTCGATCGCGTACAGGTCGTAGCGCGATTTCGCCTCCTGATGAGCAAAGGCGACCAGCTTCGTCGCATCGATCACGCTCGGCAGCCAGGCCTCTCGCAAGGCATCGTTCTCACCGAGTGCGAGCGCGCTCCCACCCATCGTCACACCGCCCAGGAAGGGTTCCGGCGCGAGCTTGCGGCCAAGTGCCTCGACGATCAGCACCATCTCGGCGAAGCCCATCCCGGCGCCGCCCTGCTTTTCGTCGAAGGGGATTCCTGTCCAACCGAGGTTGGCCATCTCCTTGAACAGGGACGCCGAATAGCCGCGTTCCTCCCCGGAGTCGCGCAACTCGCGAAATCGTGAGACCGGCGAATTATCCTCGACGAAGTCGAGGGCCATCTGGGCGATCATCTCCTGGTCTTCGTTCAATACCAGATCCATCTACGTCTCCAATCTTTCGCGCCGAATTCGCTTCGGATTACGCCGGAAGCCCGAGCACACGCTTGGCGATGATGTTGAGCTGCACTTCGGAGGTTCCGCCCTCGATCGAGTTACCGCGGGAGCGCAGCCACTCGCGGGTCGTGTCCAGGGCGAACTCATCGAAGCCCGGCCCTTCCCATCCGAGGGCATCCGGGCCGAGGATCCGGATCATCAGCTCGTAGCGGCGCTGGTTCAATTCGGTCCCGTAGATCTTGAACATCGAACTCTCGGGTCCGGGTTCCTGGCCGGCCTTGGCCGCGTCCTTCGTTCGCTGGACAGTGAGCGCGAAGGCCCGGCTATCCATCTCGATCTGCGTGATCTCGTCTCTAATCACGCCGTCGGCGACCCGGCCATCCACCTCCCCCGTGTGTTCCACTGCGAGGCTCGGCAGAAACGTGCGCTCCGAAGCCTTGCGGGCTTTCAGGCCGGCACCGCCGAAGGTGTCGGCGATCATCGTGCGCTCGTGTCCGAGCAGCGCCTTGGCGACCGTCCAACCCGCACCGATCTCGTTGATCACGTTCTTGACCGGTACGCGGACGTCCGTGAAATGCGTCTCACAGAATGGCGACTTGCCCGAAATCAGCAGGATCGGGCTGACCGTCACGCCCGGATCGTCCATGTCGATCAGGATGAACGTGATGCCCTCCTGTTTGATCCCGGAGGAGTCGTTTCGAACCAGTGCGAAGATCCAATCTGCCTGGTCGGCGTAAGAAGTCCAGACCTTCGTGCCGTTGATGATGAAATCATCCCCATCACGCTCGGCCTTCGTCTGAAGCGACGCGAGATCCGAGCCAGCACCGGGCTCGGAATAGCCCTGGCACCAGCGAATCTCGCCCCGCACGATCTTCGGAAGGTGTTCCTTCTTCTGCGCTTCGTTGCCGAAGCGAAGCAGCGTTGGACCGATCATCGTGAGCCCGAAGCCGATTAGCGCCGGAGGAAGTTCGAGCGCCTTCATCTCCTGGCTGAGCACCTTGGCTTCGTCACTGGAGAGTCCCCCGCCGCCGTACTCCGTCGGCCAGGTCGGTGCGGTCCAACCCTTGTCACCCATCACCTCGAGCCACTCCTTCTCGGCGTCGCTCGAGAAAGCCCACTTCTTGCCGCCCCAAACGCCGGTGAGTTCCGTCATCTGAAGGCCGATCAGGCTCTTGGGGGCGTTGGCTTCGAGCCAGGCACGAGTCTCCTGGCGAAATGATTCGAGTTCCGACATGTCGACATGCCTCCTGCCAATAGTTGGGATGCGCGGATTGTAACGATCCCGGTCGAATTTTCCCGGGGTCCGACGCGGAACGCTAGTATCCGCCGCCATGCGGATACTCCTCGCGAGCCCACGCGGATTCTGCGCCGGTGTCGATCGCGCCATCGAGATCGTCGACCTCGCTCTCCAGCGCGCAGATCGTCTGGTCTTCGTTCGCCATGAGATCGTCCACAATCGCCATGTGGTCGACGGACTCCGCGACAAGGGCGCCACCTTCATCGAGGATCCCGAGGACGTGCCCGAGGGGGCTGTCCTGATCTACTCGGCGCACGGGGTGTCGCCTGCGATTCGCGAGCGCGCCGAATCCAGGCAGCTCGAAACGATCGACGCCACCTGCCCGCTCGTCACGAAGGTCCACAACGAGGTCCACCGAATGGTTTCCCTCGGCTTTGAGATCGTCATGATCGGCCATCAGGGACATGTCGAGGTCGAGGGAACGATGGGACAGGCGCCCGCCTCGATGTATCTCGTCGAGACCGTCGATGATGTCTCGACACTCGAGGTCCGGAACCCGGAGCGACTCGGCTGTGTCACCCAGACGACACTCTCGGTGGATGACACCCGCGATGTGATGCTCGCTCTCGCGGGCCGTTTCCCGCAGATCGTCCTGCCCAAGCGGGACGACATCTGTTATGCCACCCAGAATCGCCAGGACGCAGTCAAGGAGCTCGCCAGCCACGCGGATCTCGTGCTCGTCGTTGGAGCCCCCGCCTCATCGAATAGCAATCGTCTGGTCGAAGTCGCCTCACGCCTCGGAGTCCGCTCTTTCCTGATCCAGACCGCCGAGGACGTGGACCCGGATTGGCTGAAAGACGTCGATTGCGTAGGAATCACCGCCGGCGCCTCGACCCCTGATATTCTCGTGCAGGGCGTGATCGAACATCTGAGCGAACTCGCGGGTGGCCACGCGATTCTCGACTCCCTGCCTGAGGTGGATGAGGGCGTCCGATTCAAGCTCCCCCGCGAATTGCGCGAAGCGTGAACGGAAGCGACGACCGGGACGACTCGAACCTCGACACACCGATCGAGGCCGCCGTCGATGCCCCCGGCAATCCCCTCGACCCCGAGGTCGGCCCCGCTGTCCCGGCGGGTTCGTTGGCCGCGGTCGCGAGCGCCGGGGTGCAGAGCAGAGTCCAGAGCGACTTCCCAACGCCCGAGCGATCGGATTCCGTCCGGGAGATCCTACGCCTCGCGTGGCCAGTGATGGCTTCGCAGGTGCTTCTCAATCTCACCGGGGTGATCGACCGGATGATGATCGGGCGACTCGCTGCGGAGGCCGGTGCAGCCGTCCCGCTCGCCGCCGTCGGCTATGCCACTCAGCTCTTCCACCTCATCCACTCGACGCTCTTCGCCGTCGGGCTGGCCTGTGTGGCCCTGATGGCGCGGGCGATCGGAGGCCGGGACCCTGCCCGCGCGCGGCACGCATTCGCAGGCTCGGTCCAGGTGTCGGCTCTCGTGACCCTCGTCTACGCGGGCGTTCTGTACGTATTCAGCGAGCAGTCCCTGGCGGCACTCGGAGCGGAGCAATCCGTGATCCGCGTGGCCGCCCCCTATCTCGAGCTGACGGTCGCTGCGTCGCTCATGCTCTCGTTCTCGATGATCGTGGAGAGCGCTCTGCGCGCGAATCGCGACACGCGGACACCGATGATCATCGCGATGGTCGTGGCGGTCTCGAAGCTCAGCTTGAACGCGATCCTGATCTTTGGCTATCTCGGATTCCCATCGCTCGATCTGTTCGGAGCGGGACTCGCAACGGCGATCAGCCAGGGGATCGGACTCCTGCTGTTCGTGGTGGTCCTGATTCGCCAACCGCGTGATGCGCCGACCGCATTGCGTTTCGCCGACCTCTTCCGCCGAAACCCCCTGATCCGACAGGTGGTCCGCATCGCCGTCCCGGGCGTTGCAGAACGTATCGTGCTGAATTTCGGCTTGCTCTCGTATTTCTGGATCTTGAGCAACTATTACGGAACCCTCGCGGTCGCGGCGTATACCGTCGGGATCTCGCTTCTGTCCTTCTCGTGGATCCCCGGAACAGGCTACGCCCAGGCCTGTTCGACCCTCGTTGGCCAGGCCCTCGGAGCAGGACGCTCCGACGATGCGCTTCGCAGCGCGAAGCGCTCACTCATCCTCGCGATCGTCACCGGCCTTCCCCTCGGCCTGCTCTTTGCGTGGCTCCGGGTCCCCCTGGCCCAGCTCTTCACCGACGACCTCGAAGTCGTCGCTGCCCTCGCCCCATTTATGTTATGCCTGGCATTGGCCCAGCCCTTCCTCCAGATCCATTTCACCCTGGGCGGTGCCCACAAGGGGGCCGGAGACACGATCACCCCGTTGATCGCCGCGACCATCGGCAATTGGGGAATCCGGGTCCCCGTCGCGATCGTCCTCGCCACGGTCTTCGAGGTCGATATCATCTGGTTGTGGGCGACGCTGATCTTCGATCACGTCGCGCGAACGATCTATCTCGGAGTGAGCTTCGTGCGCGGAAAGTGGCGGGAACCGTCGGACATCCACTCGAGTACGAAGAACTATACGTAGAGCTCGCGAACCTTGCGGCGCTGGATCGTCCCGCTGTCGAGTCGCGGCAGGTCCCCCACGAAGTCGACGCTGCGGGGGCATTTGTAGCGCGCCAGATGTTCTCGGCAGTAGGCGAGCAACTCCGTCGCGAGTGCCTCGCTCGGACTCGTGCCGCGTATGAGCTGGACGACGGCCTTCACTTCCTCGCCCCACTCTTCATTCGGAATCCCGATCGCCGCCGCATCGGCGACGGCGACGTGCTGGAGCAAGACGGCGTCGACCTCGGCGGGGTAGATGTTCACACCCCCGGAGAGGATGAGCTCCGCGGATCGCCCGGTCAGGAAGAGGTACCCGTCTTCGTCGAAGCGACCGAGATCACCCATCGTGTAGTAGTCGCCCCGATACGCCGAGGCCGTCTTTTCCGGCGCCTTGAAATACTCGAAGCGGCCCTGATCCGGCGCCTTGAAATAGACGGTGCCGATCTTGCCCGGAGCCAGCACCTCGCCCTCGTCATCGAGCACGGAAACCTCGAACCGATCGGAGTCGATCCGTCCGACACTGCCGGGTTTTCGCAGCCACTCCTCTGAGTCGATCCAGAAGCCACCACCCTCGGTTGCCGCGTAGTACTCATAGAGGATCGGTCCCCACCAGCGGATCATCTCGCTCTTTACGTGCTCCGGACAAGGGGCGGCTCCGTGGACGACCCAGCGAAGCGAAGACAGGTCGTAGCTCGACCGAATCTCCTCGGGCAGCTGGAGCATGCGGTGGAACATCGTCGGGACGAGATGGCTATGCGTGACGCGACGACTCTCGATCAGCCGAAGGGTCTCCTCCGCATCCCATCGATCCATCAGAATCGAACCGACCCCCACGGCGAGGGGTACCGCCATGTTGATCGCTAGCGGCGCTGCGTGATAGAGGGGCCCGGTGATCAGGCTGGTATCTTCGCCGGGGCGAAAATCCGAACTCTGCATCATCGGACCGATCAGCGAACTCCGGGTAGAGCCCGCTCGAAAGACGCCTTTCGGGCGACCGGTGGTGCCCGACGTGTAGAGCATCGAGCTCCCGACTACGGGGTCCCCCAGATCACTCGCCGAGCATGCCTCGAGAGCCTTCTCGTAGTCGTCGAAGTCGGGAATCGCTCCCGCGATCGAGAATTGCGATCCCCATGCCGCGAGAACCCGCCTCGGCGGGAGAGAGCAGCGTTCGTCCTCGGTCGTCGACGGCGGCATCGGGCATGACGGAAGGAGACCTCATCCGACCCGCGGCTCGCAACCGGGAAGTTCCACGGACACCTGACTGCTAGTCGTCCTGAGCGTTCTTTCCTGGACCGGAAGCTCGTACCGATCGCTGATCGAGGAAGACGAACTCGAACTCTCCGGCGTCGTCGACGTCGACGTCGACCCGGCCGCCACCCTTCAGCTTCCCGAACAGCACCTCGTCGGTCAGGGGATTCTTGATCTCCTGCTGGATCACGCGAGCCAACGGTCGCGCCCCGAACTCCGGGACGTAACCCTTCTCCGCCAGCCGCTTTCGGGCAGCGGGTCGAAGCTCGATCTGGATCTTTCTTTCGCCGAGTTGATCGCGCAGCTCCTTCACGAATTTTTCGACGACCTTCTCCATCACTTCCTTGGGCAGCGCGTCGAATCGCACGACCTCGTCGAGGCGGTTCCGGAACTCGGGGCTGAAGATCTTCTCGATCTCGTGTTGGCCATCACCTCGCTTCGCATCCGTGAACCCGATCGCGTCCGCAGACATCTCCCTCGCCCCGGCGTTCGAGGTCATGATCAACGTGACGTGTCCGAAGTCGGCCTCGCGACCCTGATTGTCGGTGAGGGTCGCATGATCCATGACCTGCAGGAGCACATCGAAGACATCCTGATGAGCCTTCTCGATCTCGTCGAGGAGCAGGACCGCGTAGGGGTGTTTGCGAACCTGCTCGATCAGGATCCCGCCCTGGTCGTAACCGACATAGCCCGGAGGTGCGCCGATCAAGCGCGAGACCGAGTGCTTCTCCATGTACTCACTCATGTCGAAGCGCAGGAAGGGCACACCCAGCGTCGCAGCCAGCTGCTTGGCGAGCTCCGTCTTGCCAACGCCGGTGGGGCCGGCGAAAAGGAACGAGCCGATCGGCTTGTCGAGGCCGACGAGACCCGCCCGCGATCGCTTGACGGCGTTGGCCACCGCCTCGACCGCTCGATCCTGACCGAACACGACGGCCTTGAGATCGGATTCGAGCCTTTCGAGACGTCCGGCGTCCTCCGAGACGGCGGTCTCGACCGGAACCCGGGCCATGCTGGCTACGGTGCGCTCGACATCACGCACGCCGACGGTTCTCCGTTTCTTGCCCGTCGGCCGCAGGCGCACCTCAGCACCACACTCGTCCATGACATCGATCGCCTTGTCCGGCAGGAATCGATCATTGATGTGGCGTACCGAGAGGTCGACGCAGGCCTTGAGCGCGGGGGCCGTATAGTGGACGCCGTGATGCTCCTCGTATCGCGGTGCGAGACCCTTCAGGATCCGAACGCACTCCTCGGGTGTCGGCTCTTCGATATCGATCTTCTGGAAGCGCCGTGAGAGGGCGCGGTCACGCTCGAAATGACGGTATTCCTGATAGGTGGTCGATCCCATGCAGCGAAGGGTTCCGTCGGCGAGCCCGGGCTTCAGAAGATTCGACGCATCCACGGTCGTACCCTGAGCTGAGCCCGCCCCGAGGATCGTGTGGATCTCGTCGATAAAAAGGATGAAGCGCTCGCGTTCCTCGAGCGCGGCCAGCAATGCCTTGAAGCGGGCTTCGAAGTCGCCTCGATATCGCGTTCCCGCCAGAAGCGCGCCCAGGTCGAGGGAGTGGATCTCGGCTCCCTCGAGATCCTCGGGAACGCGACCCTCGTGGACGCGCAACGCGAGTCCCTCGGCGAGCGCCGTCTTCCCGACCCCGGTCTCACCAACGAAGATCGGGTTGTTCTTGCGCCGCCGCGCCAGGATATGAATCGCGCGATCGAGTTCCGGGCCGCGACCGATCAGTGGATCGAGTTTCCCCGCTGCGGCGCGTTCGGTCAAATTCGTCGCAAAGGCCGCGAGGGGATCCGCGGGCACGCCCTCTGAATCGTCACCACCGAGAAGCGGAGAGGCGCCCATGCCCTCGCCCAGCGATCCGTCTCCACCGAGCTTCGATTCGCCGTGGCTGATATATCGGAGCAGATCCAGACGGGAGACGCCCTGCCCCCGCAACAGCGTCATCGAATGCGCGTCGGGCTCGTTGAAGAGCGCGACAATGAGGTCTCCGATCTCGACCTCCTCCTTTTCAGCGTTGTCTGTGTGATCGATTGCCGTCTGAACCACTCGATGGAAGGCGAGTGTCTGCAACGTCTCGACGGGGTCATCCCCGGGCACACTCTCGAGATCCTCATTGAAAAAGCGCTCGAGCTCGGCCCGCAAGCGGTCCACATCCGCGCCTGCGTGGAGCAGGATCGTCGCGCCGTCCTCGTTGTGGATCAGGGCATAGAGCAGATGTTCAACCGTCAGGTAGGCGTGGCGCCGCACGACGGCCTCGCGGTGCGCCGCCTGCAGCGTGAGTTGAAGGTCCCGGCCAATCGAACTCATTCTTTCTCTACTCCCGTGCGCAGCGGATATCCCCGCTCTTCCGCCATTCTATGCACTGTGCCCGATTTCGTTTCGGCGATCTCGAGCACGAAGACACCGGCCACACCCATTCCGCCTCGATGAATCTGCAACATGATCTGGGTCGCCGCAGACGGGCTCTTCTTGAAGACCTTCTCGAGCACCTGGACCACGAATTCCATGGGCGTGTAGTCGTCGTTATAGAGGATGACCTTGAATCGTGGAGGCCGGGCGGTCTTCGACCGCTCTTTCGTCGCGAGGCCACGCTCCCGTTCCTTCAGGGGATCGTGCGGAGGCGATCCCGGGGGCTGAGAGCTCGGCGGATCTCCGCCCGGGGGGCCCGCCCTCTCCCAGGATCGCGTCCCACGAAAACTGGGCACCCGCTTCGAATCGGCGCTGGATCGCCTCATCGTCTCACAATCTCCTGATTCTCGGCGATACCGATCGGGTCGATCGCTGCGCTCGGTTCCTCCCGGGATCGGTCTCGTCTCCAGGTTCTCCGTCCTCTTGGTCCTCTTGGTCCTCTTGGTCGAAGTCATCGGCGAAAGCATAGCCTGCCCGAAGTTGTCATCGCAGCACCGTCCGTCTTCGCGGCGGCTACACTCGACTTCGCATGCCCGACAACGCGCCGACACTCACGATCCAACTCGAAGAAGGCGTGGCACAGCTGCCCCAAGAAGAGTGGGACCGCCTTGTCGGGAACGAATCTCCCTTCCTCGAATGGTCGTTTCTCGCTTCTCTCGAAGAGGCCGGTGCCCTCAACGAGGGGTCGGGGTGGGATGCCAAACCCCTGGTGGCGCGGGAGGACGGCCGCCTCGTCGCTGCCTGCCCGCTCTATGTAAAGACCAACAGCGAGGGCGAGTTCGTCTTCGATCACGGCTGGGCCGACGCGGCCTATCGATCCGGAATCGACTACTACCCGAAACTGCTCGTCGGGGTGCCGTTTTCGCCGGTGGGGGGAGCACGTTTCCTCGTGGCACCCGGCGCGGATCGGGCGTTTTGGGTCGAGCGTCTCGGGGCGGCCCTGCGTGATGTCTGTCAGGGTAACGACCTCTCGAGCGTCCACATCAATTTCTGCCAGCCCGAGGAAGCCGACGCTCTCCGCCCGCTCGGCTATCACACCCGAGTGGGCCTCCAATATCACTGGCACAACCACGACTACGGCGACTTCGAGGACTATCTCGGTGCGTTTCGCTCCAAGCGACGGAATCAGATCCGGCGTGAGCGGCGCGAGATGGAGAAACAGGGCGTGACGATCCGGACCTACACGGGCGACGAAATCACCCCCGACCTCGTCGACCCGATGTTCCAATTCTATCTCGAGACGATTCGCTCCCGTTCCTGGGGTCGGCAGTATCTGAATCGAGGGGTCTTCGAGCTCCTCGTCGAGCGATTCAGGAATCGCCTGTGTTTCGTGATCGCGGAACAGGATGGGAAAAAAGTCGCAGGCACGTTCAACGTGGAAAAAGGCGACGCACTCTACGGGCGCTATTGGGGAGCGACACGGATGATCCGCCACCTCCATTTCAACGTCTGCTATTACGCCGCCGTGGAACACTGCATCGAACGCGGACTCGCTCGCTTCGAGCCCGGCGCGGGCGGAGAGTACAAACAGGTTCGCGGCTTCGATGCCTCGCCGACGTATAGCGCTCACTATCTACCGGATGCGCGCCTCGCGGCCGCGGTCGAGCGCTTCCTCGAGAGCGAGCGGGCCCACGCAGAAGAGACGATCGACTGGTACCGCGAACGCAGCGCGCTCAAGCCCACCGAGGTCGCGGTCTGCGGTGACTGATCGGACGCTCACCCGGACTCGAGTTCTCGGGTGCCCCCGGCCGCGAATCAGATTTCCAGGCCGTCGTTCATCGCCTGGAGCACGAAGACCTGTTCGGTGCGGTTGAGCGCAGGCTTCTTCACGAGCCTGCGGAGCTGAACCATCCGCTCCTCGCGAGTCGGGCCGGCCTCGAGGGCCTCGGCGTCCGCCATGGACTTGCCTCCCACGCCGAGCGAGACGATCTGAATCGGCTTCTCCACCCATCCGCCCTTCGAGATCAAGCCTCCGGCCTGCGCCAGGTCCTTCACGTACACGCGGCCACCGACCACTGAAAATCCCTCGTCGCTCTCCCCCACGATCCGTTTATCGTCGATGGCGGCGCGCACCCTCGCGAGGTTGCGGGGGTTCGGAATCGTGAAGACCAGGACCGGCTCGGCGTCTTCGAGGAGTCCGATCGACTCGCCGACGTTCTCCACCTCGAGCGCGAAAACAAAAAGCATCACCAACGCCGCGAAGGCGGCACCCAATTGGAAGAAGAGGTTCTTCATGCCTCCTCTGTCGGCCGGCTCGTCTCCCAGCCTGAGGACCGGGGGGGCAATTTTCGACGCTCCCCGTACGGGGTTTCCCCGATACCGGAGGCCACGCCCCTCGTCCATCTTGACGGTCCCGGATCCAGCCGGAAAACGAAGTCCCATGGGAGCACCGGATGCCAGCAAATTCAGGAGGGTGGAGCCAGCGGCCGATCGCTTCGGAGCAGACGATCTCCGCTGTGGAGGGGTTCGAACCCAACGGTTTCGACCCCGCGGAGGCCTACCTCGCGCAACTCGGTGAGGGCTCTCGGAGAACCATGCGCGAAGCACTCACGAAGCTCGCGGATTGGGCGTCGGAGGGTCGGTGTGGCCCCCACGATCTACCCTGGCAGATGCTTCGAATCGAACACACCGCCGCACTCCGAACGCGACTGACCGCGAACCTCGCAGCGGCGACGGCCAACAAACATCTGGCCGCGCTTCGCGGCGTTCTCAAACAATGCTGGCGGCGCGGATTGATGACCGCCGAGGCCTATCAGCGCGCCATCGATCTCCCGCCGGTTCGTGGGGAGTCGCCCCGCAAGCCGAACAAGCTCGGTGCGATCGAACTCCAGAAGCTCGCGCAGGCCTGTACCGGAGATGTGAGTCCGGCAGGCGCGCGGGACGAAGCACTTCTCGCACTGCTCTACGGGGCCAACCTTCGACGCTCGGAAGCGGTCGCCCTCGAACTCGCGGACTACGATCTCACGACGGGCGTGCTGGAAGTCCCGGGGCCTGTGGAGCGACCGGCGCGCAGATTCGGGGCGAACGAGGATGCGCGCCGTGCGCTCGAGCGCTGGATCCTGATCCGAGGCGCGGAAGCGGGACCACTTTTCAACCCGGTGAACAAGGGGGGGCGCATCGAACGACGACGCCTCTCCGAGCAAGCCATCTACATCGCCTGCCAGAAACGTGCGGCCGAGGCGGGGCTGCCACCGACGAGCCCCGAGGACCTGCGGCGGGCGGATGCGTCGATTCGCGAAAACGCGATCGCCTCGACGAGCGCTTCGGCCGAAGGCATGGGAATGCCCGCTTCCTCCTAGGACGACCCGGCGGGGGCGAGGCTCGTTCCCGGGGCCGATTGCAGTCTGCGAGCAGCCTGCAACCGGCGAAAATCCTTTCCCGCGTGGTACGACGAACGCGTGAGCGGCGTCGCCGACACGACCAGAAAGCCGCGCTCCTCGGCTTCGTCCGTGATTTCCTCGAATTCGCCGGGCGGAACGTAGCGCTCAACCGACGCATGCCGCGAGGTCGGGCGCAGGTACTGCCCGACCGTCAGGAAGTCGACCTCGCACTCGCGCAGGTCATCCATCACCCGGCGAATCTCATCCCTGTCCTCCCCCAGTCCGACCATGATTCCACTCTTGGTGAACGTCTCGGGACGCAATCGCTTTGCGCGTTTCAGCAACGCGAGGGAATGCCGGTAGTCGGCACCGGGTCGCACTCGTCGATAGAGGCGCGGGACGGTCTCCAGATTGTGGTTGAAGACGTCGGGAGCGGCGTCGATCACGATCGCCAGCGCTTCGGCCTTGCGGCGAAAATCGGGAGTCAACACTTCGATCGTCGTCGCCGGTGCGAGGACGCGAATCCGCCTGATCGACTGAGCGAATTGCCCGGCTCCCCCGTCCGCCAGATCGTCACGGTCGACGGAAGTAATCACGACGTGTTCGAGCCCGAGTTCCGCCACGGCGCTTGCGAGATGTTCGGGTTCCCGAGGATCGACCGCCTCGGGCACCCCGGTAGCGACATTGCAGAAGGCACAGGCCCGGGTGCAGACGGATCCGAGGATCATCACCGTCGCATGACGGTCCGACCAGCATTCGGAGAGATTTGGGCAGGCCGCCTCTTCGCACACCGTGTTGAGTTCGAGGCGCCGCATCAGCGCCCGCGTCTGTTCGACCTTCGGATCCGCGGAGAGCCGGATCCGGATCCAGGGCGGCCGCGGCGGGTCCTTGCGCGGAGCCTCGTGCCCTTCGATCTGCAACAACTGATCCGTCACTCGGATCGCCCTTCAGACTCGGATCTCGATTCGAGAATTCGAGCGGCTAGATGTGAATCGCTCGACCGTAGGCCGCCAGCGTGGATTCGTGCATCATCTCCGAGAGTGTCGGATGGGGAAAGACGCTGTTCATGAGCTCCGCCTCGGTCGTCTCCAGGTTCATCGCCACAACGAAGCCCTGAATCAACTCCGTCACCTCGGCGCCGATCAGATGGGCGCCCAGGAGTTCGCCCGTCTGGGCATCGAACACCGTCTTGACGAGACCTTCCACTTCGCCGAGCGCGATCGCCTTGCCATTGCCGCGGAACGGGAAACGCCCCACTCGCACCTCACGGCCCGACTCGGTCGCCGCCAGCTCGGTCAATCCGACGCTCGCGATCTGTGGACGACAATAGGTACAGCCGGGGATTCGTCCCGTCGGGAGGGGATGGGCACCGGCTTCTCCCGCGATTCGATCGACGCAGAGAATGCCTTCGTGGGTCGCTTTGTGGGCGAGCCAGGGCGGTCCCGCGACATCCCCGACCGCGTAGACCCCGGGCTCGCCGGTTTCGGTCCATTCGTTTGTCGTGATGTGGGTCCGATCGACCTCGACGCCCGTGCCTTCGAGCCCCAGATTCTCGACGTTTCCGACGATCCCGACTGCGAGGATCACCCGATCGAAGGTCGCGACCTTCGCCTCGCCGCTCTGCGGGGTGATCGTCGCGGTGACCTCCCCTTGGCCTTTTTCGAGGGAGGAGACCGTCGCACCGACGTGAATTTCGATCCCTTGCTTCTCGAATTCCTTGTGCGCGACTTGCGAGATCTCTTCGTCTTCGATGGGCAGGATCCGGGGCAGCGTCTCGACGACGGTCACCTCGCATCCGAGTTCGCGGTAGAAACTCGCAAACTCGATCCCGATGGCCCCGCTGCCAACGACGAGCAATCGTCCGGGCAATTCCTTCGGGACCATCGCTTCCTTGTAGCTCCAGATCAGATCGCCGTCCGCTTCGAGGCCCGCTAAGTCACGCGCGCGCGCCCCGGTCGCGAGGATGATGCTGCGACCCCCGAGATCGACCGTTGCACCGTCCGCGGCTTCCACCACGACACGTCCGGGGCCGGCGAGACGACCAGAACCCTCGTGGACCTCGACGCCGTTCTTCTTGAGCAGGGCCTTGACGCCCGTATTCAATCGTTTCGAAACCTGGCGCGAACGTTTGACGATCTTCTCGAGGTCGAATGAGACCTCACCGACCGTGAGGCCAAACTCGTCCGCCCGCTGGATCAAATGATGCACTTCCGCGGTACGCAACAGCGCCTTGGTCGGGATGCAGCCCCAATTGAGGCAGATCCCACCGAGGTGTTCGCGCTCGACGAGCGCAACGGAGAGTCCGAGCTGACGTGCGCGGATCGCCGCCGGGTATCCCCCCGGTCCGCCGCCGATCACGATCACGTCATAGCTTGCGGTGCTCATCGATTTCATTCTCCCTTCGCGAGAACTCGAATGCTCTCCCCGGTCTCGTTCACTTCGTTGGTCGCCGGCCCAGCCGTCGCCGGCAAGCTCACTAGAGCATCATCCCCATCGGATCTTCCAGCCGAGCCCGGAGTGCGGCGAGCAGCTGCGCTCCGACGGCCCCGTCGACCGCACGATGATCCGCGGCGAGGGTGAGCGCCGCGATCCGCCCGACCACGATTTCGCCGTCTCGCACGACAGGCTGCTCCTCCGCCGCCCCGACCCCGAGAATGCACGCCTGTGGCGGATTCAGGATCGGGTAGACCGTCTCGATCCCATACATTCCGAGATTCGAGATGGTGAAGGTGCCACCCTGGTATTGCTCTGGAGTGAGACTTCCCTCACGCGCCTGCAGGGCCAAGGATTTCACCTCTTCGGCCAACGCCGTCAGCCCCTTCCGATCGGCATCACGCACGATCGGCGTCACCAGCCCGCCCTCCGTCGCCACTGCGACCGATATGTCGACGCGGTCGAAGACGTGCATCGCGTCGCCCGCGAACTGAACATTCGCCTCCGGCACATCTCGCAGGGCCAGCGCGGACGCGCGCAGAATGAAGTCGTTGACGGAGATCTTGACTGATCGCCCTTCCTCCGAGAGCCCCGCGTTGAGTCGCGCACGCACTTCCATGACCTCGTCCATCGACACGCGCATTCGAAGGTAGAAATGCGGCACCTGCTGTTTCGATTCGGTCATGCGCCGCGCGATCGTCTTGCGCATCGCGCTCAGTCGCTTCGCCTGAAATCCCTCCCCGACGGACTCGACGATCGGTGATGCTGCGGGTGCTCGAGGGATCGGCGCATCCTGAGTGACCGGTGGGGCTCCTTCGCCCGCGGCGCGCAGGACATCCGCCTCCACGACGCGTCCGCCCGGTCCGCTTCCCGACAGCGTTTCCAGATCGACATCGTTCTCGACGGCGGCCCGCCGTGCGAGAGGCGTCGACCGCGGACCCTCAGCAGTGGCCTCTGGATCCGGCTCGACGGCCGAGCCCCCGACATTCGGTTCGGCCGCCGGTGCCCGGTCGGCAGCGCTCGAGTCGGCGCCATCCCCCGGCTCGGAACCGTCCCCCGCCGACTCGCCCGCGACGGGTTCGATCGACCCGAGCAGCGAACCCGGCTCGATCCCTTCGGTCCCCTCGGCGAAATTCAGTTTGGCGATCGTTCCGCTCGCCGGCGATTCGAGTTCGACGGTCGATTTGTCGGTCTCGAGTTCGGCGATGACGTCGCCCGCCTCCACCTCATCGCCGATAGAGACCAGCCAGGTCGCTAGCGTCGCGCTCTCGCCCTCCGAGGAGAGCTGCGGCATTTCGATTCGAACGGTCATCGTGAGCGCGCCCCCCAGTGCAGCCCGAATCGGCGGCTGCGGTCGCCTCGCACACCAGCATAGCGTCTCTGGTTCGTGCCTACGCCTCGACGACCGCTACCCTCCTCCCATGGCGACGATCTGGAACGGCCAATGGCGAGGGCTCAGGCTCGGCGTCGAGCTTCGTGCACTCGAGCGCGACGGGGGAAGCACCCTCCGCGTCGGCTCGCCTGAGGGCGATCGGGAATGGTTGCGATTCGACTGTTTCGCGAAAAACCCACATTGGCATCTCGATCCGTCCGGACACAATGTGGTCCAACCCCTCGACGAGCGTGGAGATGTCGTTGGTGAGGTCTTCGAGCAGATTCGATCGGGTGGGGTCCCACTTCTCGAACGCGCGGGGGCGCCGCCCTCCTTGATCGAGCGATTCGCGCAGGCGGAGGGCGCGGATCCGCCGACCCTGCTGCGGGACGCGGAACGGGCGATGAGGCATCGACCCGCGATCCTCGACGAATTGGATATTCGCACGCTGCGCAGCCGAAGAAGCGAAAAATGGCACACCTATCCCGCCGACATCCTGCCGGCCTGGGTCGCCGAGATGGATTTCTCGGTCGCCGCGCCGATTCAGGCGGAGCTCCGACGCTTCACGGAATCCGGCGATGTCGGCTATCCGATCCGGCTCGCGGATACAGGCCTCCCGGAAGTCTTCTGCGATCGGATGCGAGAGCGATTCGATTGGAGTCCGGAACCAGAGCGGGTCGAGATCCTCTCCGAGGTCGTCCAGGGGATGTACCTCGCGATCGAGGCCTACTCGGAACCGGGCCAGGGTATCGCCGTCCAGACTCCGATCTATCCGCCCTTCTTGGCATCCGTTCGCGACACGAAGCGTCGGCTCGTCGAGAATCGCATGCGCGTCGACGGCGATCGAATCGAGTTCGACTTCGATGCGCTCGCGAACGCCGTCGACACGAACACCCGATTGCTGTTTTTCTGCAATCCACACAACCCGTCGGGACGCGTTTTCTCCCGCGAGGAGCTCGAGCGAATCGCCGTGATCGCGATCGAACACGATCTCATCGTGGTGAGCGACGAGATCCACGGCGATCTCCTCCACGATGGTCGGGAGCATATTCCGCTCGCCACCCTCGGAATCGAAATCGCGAAGCGAACGGTGACGCTGACCTCGGCGAGCAAGGCCTTCAACACTCCGGGACTGCGCTGCGCCATCGCCCATTTCGGGGACGCAGCACTGCAACGACGGTTCAATACCGTGCTGCCTCGCCACGTTCGCGGCGGGATCGGCCTCTTCGGACTCTACGCCTCGATCGCCGCCTGGCGCTGGGCGCAGCCCTGGCTGGACGAGGTCCGTCCCTTTCTCGAAGCGAACCGCGATTTCGCGGAACAGGCCCTCGCCGAACGAATTCCAGAGATCCGTTTCCACCGCCCCGAGGCGACCTACCTCGCCTGGCTCGACTGCCGTGCGCTGGAGTGCACGGGTTCACCGGCGGCCCATTTCATGCGCCACGGTCAAGTTGCGCTTTCGGAAGGCCGTAGTTTCGGTGAGGGCTGGGAGGGCTATGTACGCCTGAACTTCGCGACATCCCGTGCGATCTTGACCGAGGTGATCGATCGCATGGCGAAGGCCCTGGGACGCTGATCGCACGAGAGGGAGCGGAACGAGCACATCATGAGCCACGGGCACTCCCACAGCGGTCGATCGACCGACGCACACGGACACCACCACGGCGATGCGCGGTCGATGAATCGCCGCCGCCTCCTCCTCGTGCTTTGCCTGGCTCTCTCCTACGCGGGAATCGAGTTCGTGGGCGGACTGCTCACGGGTTCGCTCGCACTTCTCGCAGACTCGCTGCACATGGTCTCGGATGTCGCGGCGCTCGCACTCTCGCTCCTGGCGGTCTGGATGGCGTCCCGCCCTGCGAGCGGACGCCGGACCTTCGGCAATAGTCGAGCGGAAATCCTCGCCGCCCTCGCGAACGGCCTCGCCCTCGCCGTGGTCGCCGTATTCATCACGACCCACGCAATCGAACGCTTCCTGTCTCCGCGAGACGTCACGGGCCCGGGCGTAATGGTCGTAGCCACGGGGGGGCTGTTGATCAATCTCGTCAGTCTCTGGCTCCTCGAAGCCGGGCGCAGCGGCTCCCTCAACGTGCGAGGCGCCTGGCTCCACGTTGCGAGCGACACCCTTGCGAGCGTCGGTGTCATCCTGGCCGGCGCCGGGATCTGGGCCTTCGGCTGGATCTGGCTGGACCCGACGGTCTCGGTCATCGTCAGCGTTCTCGTCCTGTTTTCGGCCTGGCATCTCATCCGGGAGGCCCTGGATGTCCTCATGGAGACGGCCCCGAGCCATCTGGACCCCGAGGAGATCCGGGACGTGCTGCTCGAGGTACCCGGGGTCTCGACCCTCCACTG